>NZ_JACONW010000213.1 GCF_014357575.1 Pseudomonas folii
CACTGCGCCGCCGCGTGGTTTATAAATAACCTGTAGGAGCGCACGAGCACCGCGAGGCCGCGATAGCGGTGGATCAGACAGAACGCCATCGCTGCCTCGCGGTGCTCGTGAGCTCCTACAGAAAATCATTCAAAATCAGTTGGTTCCAAACAAAAAGAGCCCTGAATGCCAACCCCAGCCCAATCCATCGAACACTACATCCTTGCCAAAGACGGCAATCGTCCACACCTGCTACGCCAGGCATTCGTCAGCGACGCGACGCTGGAAATGGTCGTCCACACCGGGGCCATTTCATTTCCGCCCACAGTTGAAGGCAGGGACGGTATCGCGGAAGTGCTGGTTCGGCGTTTCGGGCAGACCTATGAAAACGTCTACACGTTCTGCATCGGTGAGCCGCCGACCGAGGAGGCGACCGAGCATCACTGCACGTGGCTGGTGGGGATGTCGGACAAGGCCACCGGGGATCTGCGCTTTGGTTGCGGGCAATATCACTGGCAGTTTGATTCAGGATTGGCGACGCATTTGAAAATCACTATCGAGCAGATGCTGGTCTGCCCTGCGGCAGAGGTGGGGCCGGTGATGGATTGGTTACAGCAAGTCAGTTATCCATGGTGCCCGACCGGGCAGTTAATGTCCGCACCGCCACTGGCCAGCATCAAGACCGTCCTGCAATACCTGAGGGCATAAGTCGCACGCGGCAGGCGTCCATCCCTTAAGCAGTTGCAAATTGTGCAGCGCTTTTACACAATGCGACTCATTATCATTTACACCGCGCTGGGATGGCGCGCCTCGATGCCTTCTCATCACGCCACATTGCGTTCGCTTTACATAGATCATCACGGCTGGCTCAACACCTGGCTGCGCAGCAAGCTGGGCAATGCAGCCGATGCAGCGGATCTGGCGCAGGATACGTTTGTCCGGCTGCTCAATCGCCACGAACTGCTTGAGCTGAAAGCGCCCCGTGCGTTTCTGCGCACTGTTGCCAAAGGGATCGTTATCGATCATTGGCGACGCGAGGAGCTGGAGCGCGCCTATCTTGAAGCCATCGCCCATTTACCCTGTAACGAGTCGCCTTCGCCCGAGTCCCGGGAGCTGGTTTTCGAGTTGCTGGAGAGCATTGCGAAGATGCTGGATGGCTTGAAACCCAAAGTCCGCCAGGCCTTTCTGCTGGCTCAGTGTGAAGGCATGCCCTGCAAGCAGATTGCCGAACGAATGAGCGTGTCAGTGCGCTCGGTAGAACGCTATGTGGCCGACGCGCTTTATCACTGCTATCTGTTGCGGTATCCAGCGTGAGCGGCGTCTCTGCTCATGCGCGCTCGCAAGAGCCTTCGCCGCAGATCGTGAAACAGGCGATTCAGTGGTCGATGCGCCTCAACAGCCAAGGGCACAACCCACAGTTGCGCGAGCAATGTGAGCAGTGGCGTGTCGCACATGCCGATCACGAATGCGCCTGGCAACGCATCCAGGCCTTGAACGGCGAACTCCACAGTCGCTTTCAGAATCTGCCCGCCCCAGGTGCAGCCATCGAAGCGCTGGAAAACAGCGCACAACGCCTGAACCGCAGACAAACCCTGAAACTGTTGTCCGGTCTGGTCGCGGTAGGTTCGAGTGCATGGTTGTCGCGAGAGGTCATGCCGTGGCAGCAGTGGAGCGCAGATTTCGCGACCAGCGTCGGGCAGCGTGGGCGCTTTCAGCTCAGCGACGGCTCAAGCCTGCAATTGAACACCGACAGCGCGGTGGATCAGGACTTCAGCGCCGAACGCCGTCTGATTACCCTGAATCGGGGTGAGATTCTTGTGGGGTGCGGTGCCGATGTACAAAGCACGACCCGCAGACCGCTATTGGTGCACAGTCGCCACGGGTTGTTCGAAGGCATCAGCGGACGCTTCGTCGTCAGGCAGTATCAGGACCAGACGCGTATCAGCGTGCTTGAAGGCCAGTCGATTATCCGCTCACCTGCGGCATCCCCCATCACTGTCAGCGCCGGGCAGCATTACCTGGTGTCGTCTCGCAACGCGGTCCAACTGCCCACACTCAACATGGACGCGGGTGCCTGGAGCGAAGGCCTGATCGTGACCCGCAACATGCGCCTCAGAGACTTCCTCACCGAGATCGGGACTTACCGCCACGGTCATCTGGCCTGCGCTGACGATATTGCCGACCTGCGGCTTTCCGGCGTATTTCGGCTGGAAAACACCGACAAATTGCTTACGGTCGTTACTCAGACGTTGCCTGTGCAGCTCAGGTATCGCACGCGCTGGTGGGTCACGTTGCAGCGCGCGGCATGAAATCTGAAATTTTTTGGCGGGTTTTGCCTACAGGTCCGGCTTAGAGATCAGCCCCTCTGTTCTCTTCACTGACTTTACGGAATCGCCCATGACCCGGCCTCGAGATAAATCACAATCAAGCCTGCAAAACGTCGCCGTTGACGCGTGCGCTACACACCTCGCCACAGCGGTGCGCGCGACATTGATGTGCGTGGCCTTGGGCACTGTCGCGTTACCTGTAACGGTTCAAGCCCAGGACGGTACAGCGGCGATAGGTGCTGTGCGCAGCTATTCCATTGCCGCCGGTCCCTTGGGCGAAGCCTTGAACCAGTTCGCCCGGCAAGCGGGTATCACATTGGCCGCCACGCCAGCGCAAACGGCGGGCAAGCATTCGCCGGGCCTGCAAGGCAGCTATGCCCCCGATCAGGCGCTAAGCATTTTGCTCGGGAGTAACAGCCTGCAAGCTGTCACTGAGGATGGAAGCAGTTATGTACTGCGCGAAACCACGGGTGAAGCACTGGCATTACCCAGCACCGATATTCGCGGGTTCGCACTGGGCAATGCCTTGGGCAGCATGGAAGGCTACAACGCAACTCACAGTCAGATCGCTACCAAGACCAGCACCTCGGTACTGGAAACGTCGCAGTCAGTCTCGGTGGTCACCCGCCAGCAAATGGATGACCAAGGCTCACAAACCGTCGCGCAGGTCATGCGTTACACGCCGGGCGTGTTGACCAACCCTTACGGCGCGACCCACCGCTACGACTATGTGGCCTTGCGCGGTTTCAACGACGGCTCTGTGGATAACATTTACCTGGACGGCCTCAAGTCCATGGGCGATAGCGGCACTTACAGCACGATGCAGGTCGACCCGTACTTTCTGGAGCGGGTCGACATCCTGAAAGGTCCGTCGTCGGTGCTTTACGGACGCAGTTCGCCGGGTGGCCTGGTGGCATTAACCAGCAAAAAACCGTTGTTTGAGCCGTACCATCAGGTTCAGGCCACCGTTGGCACACAGGGTCAGCGCGGCATGGGGTTCGATTTCAGCGGGCCAGTGGATGACGACAAGCGCATCGCCTATCGCCTGACCGGGCTTGTGGATAAGTCAGACACGCAGTTCGATCACGTTGAAGAGAAGCGCTATGCGCTGGCACCGACCGTGAGCATCGACTTCAGCGAAGACACATCGCTCACCCTGCAAGCCTATCTGCAACACGATCCGGAAGGCGGCTATCACGGCGGCGTACCGGCCAGCGGCACGCTGCGTAAGCGGAACGGGCAACGTATCTCCGAGCACTTCTTCGACGGTGAGCCTGGCATAGATGGCTTCAGCCGCGATCAACAGTCTTTCGGTTATCAGTTCGAGCACCGCTTCAACGACGTGTTTACTGCCAGACAGAACTTCCGTTATCTGGACTCGAAGGTGAAGAACGATCAGGTTTATGCCTACGACTGGACGACGCCCACCAGCAACGAACTGACGCGCTATTACTCCGGCGGCGATGAGCGGCTTCACGCGTTCATCGTCGATAACATGCTGCAGGCTGAGTTTTTCACTGGCTCTGCCAAGCACACAGCGTTGCTTGGTGCGGACTACCAACGACGCAAGACGGTGGTGGACTGGACCAGTGGTTCGGTCGCATCGCTCAATGGTTTCGATCCCGTCTACGGCAATTCAGCCATCAGTTATTTCAGCCCGACCAGCTACGTGCGCCGTCTGGAGCAAACCGGCGTGTATGCACAGGATTTGATCGAGCTGGATAAATGGCGCTTCTCCCTGGGCCTGCGTCAGGACTGGGTAGAAACCTCGGACGAGAATCGATTGGCAGAAGCCGGGCGACCAGAAGGGACAGAAATCAGTGATCGACGTACCAAACTCACCGGTCGGGCAGGTGTGCTGTATCTGTTCGATAACGGTATTGCGCCCTACCTGAGCTATTCAGAGTCGTTTAACCCGAACTCGTACGCCGACAGCGACGGCAACCCTCTCGCGCCAACAGACGGCACTCAATGGGAAGCAGGCATCAAGTACCAGCCACCCGGCACGGACAACCTGTTCACCGCCTCAGTATTCCGGATTGATCAAGAGAACCTGGCTTCCAAGCTGCCGCAAGAGAATTTCTATCGCCCCATTGGCGCTGTACGCTCACAAGGCCTGGAACTGGAAGCGCACGTGCAGTTAACCGATAACTTCAAAGTACTGGGCGGCTACACCCTGACCGATATCGAATACTCCAAATCGATGCCCAGCACGTTGAGCACGCCCACCAATGTCATCGAGAACAAAGGCAACTCACCGACACAGGCCCCTAAACACATGGCGTCGGTATGGGGCGACTATGCCTTCAACAGCGGTGCGCTGGATGGCTTGCGGCTGGGTGCAGGAGTTCGCTACGTCGGCTATAGCTGGGCAGATGCTGAAAATACCCTGCAGGTGCCGTCTTACACACTGTTCGATGCGTCAGTCGGTTACGACCTGAGCAAAGTCGGGCTCAAAGGCGTCGACGTGCGGGTTAACGCGAACAACCTGACCAACGAATCCTACGTTGCGTCCTGTGCAAGCCTGAGCTACTGCTATCTGGGCGAGGAGCGTAACGTCAGCGCCACGGTCAGTTACAACTTCTGACCGGTCGTTGTCAGCCTGTTCCCACTCAGGGAACAGGCCTAGCTACGAGGCAACGGCAGCGCCGTCGTGTACTTCAACTGCTCCATGGCGAAGCTGGAGGTAATGGTCGAAAGGCCTTCAGTGCTGCTGATCAGCTTTTTGTAAAAGCGGTCGTAGGCGGCCATGTCGCTGACCACCAGGCGCAGCATGTAATCCCATTCGCCCGCCATCCGGTAGAACTCCATGACCTCTTCGTATTGCATGACAGTTTGGGCGAATTGCTCCAGCCACTGAGTGTCATGGCGTTGAGTTTTGACCTGAACGAAAACCGACAATCCCAACCCAAGTTTTTCCGGGTCGAGAAGCGCGACTCTGGATTTTATGTATCCGGCTTCTTCGAGCTTTTTGACTCGCTTCCAGCACGGCGTGGTTGAGAGGTTGACTGCATCAGCCAGATCTTTCAGCGAAGTTGACGCGTCACGCTGCAAAATGCTGAGGATGTGGCGATCAAGACTGTCCATTTTTCAAATCAGTCCTTTTGGAGAAAGTTTTTCTATAAAGCGAGTAAACGAGTAGAACAAAAAGAAATTCTTTTTCCCAGCATTCAGTAGCATTTGTCCTCAAGAATAGATGTGTTTTTGCCGGGGCGCACAGTGATGCATAACTGGATTCGTAACGCGATCAAAACCCTTGACTGCGATCAGCGCCGCTCGGCTGATACGCATATGCTAAAGCTCGATGTTCCGGCACTTGGCGACATTGATATTTACATCAAGGACGAAAGCACTCACCCCAGCGGCAGCCTTAAACATCGTCTGGCGCGCTCGTTGTTTCTTCATGCGATCTGCAGCGGCAAGATTCGCCAGGGCACACATGTGGTGGAGGCTTCTTCCGGAAGCACTGCGGTTTCAGAAGCTTACTTCGCAAAGCTGCTGGGACTGCCTTTCACTGCCGTCATGCCGCGCCACACCGCCAGCAAGAAAATCCAGCAGGTTGAACTGCTTGGCGGGCGCTGCCACTTCGTGGAGCAATCCTGCGACATGTATTCCGAAGCCGAGCGTCTGGCTCTGCTCGACAATGGTCATTACATGGACCAGTTCACCTACGCGGAACGGGCTACGGACTGGCGGGGTAACAACAACATCGCTGACAGCATCTTTGATCAGTTGAGTGGCGAGGCACATCCCATCCCGACTGCCATTGTGATGAGCGCAGGAACGGGCGGCACGTCGTCGACCATCGGCCGCTTCATTCGCTACAAGGGCCACGCCACCAAACTGATCGTCGTAGACCCGGAGAATTCGGTGTTCTACGACAGCTACCGCAGCGGTGATGCCGGCCTGACCAGCCTCAAGGGCAGTCGTATCGAGGGCATTGGTCGGCCCAGAGTCGAAGCGTCGTTTTTGCCGGGCGTGATTGATGACATGTTGCAAATCCCCGATGCAGCGAGCATTGCCACACTCGGCTGGCTGGAAAAGCTGATCGGCAAGAAGCCCGGCGGCTCGACGGGGACCAATGTCTGGGGCGCGCTCAAGGTGGCGCTGGACATGCAGGCGCAAGGCTTGAAGGGTTCGGTGGTGACGCTGATGTGCGACAGCGGCGAGCGCTATCTGGATACGTATTACGACCCTGAATGGGTCGAACGCACCATAGGTGATCTTTCGCCGTATACGAAAAAGCTGGAGCGGTTGTTGATTGCGCGGTGAGCTGACAAGTTGAAGTGTGCACCGTTTCGGGGACTCACTTCGGAGTAGCAGATGCATCACGAGCGTGATGCGACCTCGAAATTGTCGTGGGACCGGCTTTAGCCGGGA
>NZ_JACONW010000214.1 GCF_014357575.1 Pseudomonas folii
GGACCTGAATCACTGCATCACGCCCTATCGCCAACAAGTTGCCTCCCACCTGACAGCGTACGCCGCACGGTAGCGAGCGATCGCCCACGTCAACTCTCGGCACCTGATTTGAAAGATTCGCAATCTTCGGCAGCTTCTATAGAGAAAGCACTTCGGTGCGTTCGCCTAGCGCTTTTTTGGCTTGTTTTTCGACTTTTTCTTGCCTTTAGCCAGGGGCATCGCCTGCTCGAATGCATTGCGCATTTCGTTGAGACGTTTGTCATTCAGATCGTGTACCCGCTTGGCGCGCTCTACGCCCAGGTCGATCAGGTTTTCATCTGCGCTCATGACCAACAACTCTCGAACACTGGGAAGTGGGGTCAATAATGCTCAATCGCAGTGAGCCTGACCAGTGGCTATCTGACAAGAACATCGCCTTTGTTCACGCCAACCCTTTTTTAACGGCACAATTGCCGGTCAGCGCTGTTTATCAAAGGACTGGATGTTCATGCAATTACCCGCTTCAGAACCGTTGCCACAACCGGCACTGCATGGCGACCTGCCGCCAATGCTGACGCTGCGTGCCTTCGAAGCCGTGGCGCGGCACCTGAGTTTCGTCAATGCGGCTCGCGAATTATCAGTGACGCAAAGTGCTCTGAGTCATCAGGTACAAAAGCTGGAAGCGTTTCTCGAGTGCCGTCTGTTTATCCGTCGCACTCGCGCCATCGAACTGACCGAGGCAGGACGCGCTTATCAGCTACAGGTTCGACAGGCACTGGAAGGCATTGCCGCAGCGACGCGCATTATTCGCCACACCGCGCCCGCGCCCAGCGTATTGCGCATCGGCCTGCTCGCCTCGTTTGCAACGATGTGGCTGGCACCGCGTTTGTCCAGCTTCATCTCGGCCAATCCCGATATACGCGTTGAACTGGTGCCTTCCTATGAGCTGGCCGACGTAGCCGGTGGCGAGGTGGCGCTCGCAATCCGCTATGGCAAAGGTGGCTGGCCCAACGTAAACGCAGTGCGTTTCATGAACGAACGCCTTTTCCCGGTGTGCAGCCCGCAATACAAAACCGGATGGCTCGCAGCGCAAAAGGGTGTCAAACAGCCGGGACTGGCTCCCGGCCCACTGCTCACTGCGCAAGCGACCATTCCGTTCGAATGGCTGGACTGGGCAAAACAACTGCGCGTGGAAATCAGCCAGCTACAGAGCCTGATGCTGCATGACTACAACATCGTGGTAGAGGCGGCGGTCGCTGGACAAGGCATCGCAATGGGCCGTGATCGTTTGATCAAGCGGCGCTTGCTGGATGGCTCGCTGGTGCATTTGCTGACCGACGCCATCTACGAAGGTGAAATCGGTTACTGGCTGGTAACCGGGGACGAGCCGTTGGGCAGCGCGGCGCAACGCTTCGCCGACTGGCTGATCGCAGTCAGCCGCGAGGATGATTGAGCGATATCGATACGTAGGGTGAAATCTTTCAGTTTGTCGGACTGATCGCCGCCTTTCATTGTGCGTCCATCTTTATGGAGAGCGCCCAATGAACAACAGCCTGCGTGAACAACTCGAAAAACTCGACCTGCAACTTCCGACCCCGGACAGCCCGGCGGGCAACTATGTCAGCACAGTGGTCAGCCAGAACCTGCTGTATGTGTCGGGACAAATCCCCATGCTCAACGGTCAGCCCGCATTTATCGGCCGGGTGGGTGAGACGCTGAGCGAAGAACAAGGCATGGCAGCAGCGGAACTGGCAGCCTTGGGATTGCTGGCTCAACTGGACTCGGTGATTGGCGACGATCTGTCGAAGCTGGTGCGAATCGTGCGGCTGGGCGTATTCGTCGCCTGCCCCAATGATTTCAAGCGCCAGGGCGCAGTGGGCAACGGCGCCTCGAATCTGCTGGTCAGTGTGCTTGGCAAAGCCGGTCGACACGTCCGCACCTCGGTCGGGGTTTCCAGCCTGCCCGTAGGTGTAGCGGTCGAAGTGGACGCCATCTTCGAGCTGAAACCATGAGTCAGACTTTGACCGAAGCGCACATCCAGACGTTGCGCGCCGCAACGCCTGGCTGCCAGCAAGTAATCCATTTCAATCATTCCGGGGCGTCGCTGCCGAGCCAGGCGACCGTGACGGCAATGATCGAGCACCTGAACAGCGAGGCCAGCCAAGGCCCTATGGAAGCCGCAGCACAAGGCGAGATACTGCTGGAAAACGCCCGCCACGCCGCTGCCCGGTTGATCAACTGCGAGCCCTCTTCCATTGCATTTCTGAGCAGCGGCTCCGCGGCGTGGGGCATGGCCTTCAGCGCACTGGGAGCATGGCGGCGCGGAGACCGCATTCTGGTCGGGCGTCACGAATGGGGCGGCAACCTGGCTTGCATGGCCCAGGCCTTCGCCGCCGGAGCCAGCCTGGAAGTGATCCCGTGCGATGAGAGTGGTGCGGTGTCAGTGTCCGCGCTGGAAGCGATGATCGACGAGCGTGTGCGTTTGATCTCTCTGACATGGCTACCGGCCAACGGCGGCCTGATCAACCCGGCTGCCGCCATTGGCACAATAGCGAAACGGTACGGTATTCCTTACTTTATCGATGCAGGTCAGGCATTGGGACAAATCAGCGTTGATGTGCAGGCACTGGGCTGCGATGTGCTCAAGGGTGCCTGCCGCAAGTTCCTGCGCGGTCCACGGGGTACGGCCTTGCTGTACATCCGCGAGGGTTTCGTCGAAAAACTTCAGCCGCCGTTCGTTGACGTTCTTTCAGCGCCCAGAAACGGCGAAAGCTTTACGCCGCGTAACGACGCTCGACGTTTTGAAACCAGCGAAATGTCCCTGACGCTGATCGCGGGTCTGAATAACGCATTGAGCGAATGTGAAGCATTGGGCGTAGCGCCTGTCCGCCAGCGTATTCGGCAACTGTCGTCATTGTTGAGGAAGCGGATGGCAGAAGTCGCAGGACTGAAGCTACAGGACCTTGGCGAAGCGCATGATCACTCGGGGCTTGTTTCATTCACGCTGGAAGGCTGGGACGCCCTGGAGATAAAAAAGGAATTAGCCATGCGAGGGATAAACATCGGCGCCAATGGCGTGGCTTATACGCCTTTGGACATGCAAGCTAGAGGGCTGCTGAACATTGCGCGGATTTCGGTCAGTCATCTGAATACTGAAAGCGAGATAGAGAAATTGCTCACGGCATTGCGCGAAATGAGCAACGGACAGCAGAAAACAGCCTAGACCTGAACGTCGACCCAAAGCCCCTGGCGCGGCTCGTCATCAATGATTGGCACAACCGGAACGGTGTTGTCGGCATTCAGCGCAACACCGGGGACGGCCAGATGTTCAGGCTCGTCGAAACCTTCTTCACGGCGACGCTGCTGTTCTTCGTGGCGTTGCTGCTCTTCGCGCAACAACCATGCATTGCGCTGCTCTTCTTCGTTACGCAAGTCGATATTGGTTTCGCCAGAACTGGCCTGCACCGGCGCTACAGGAGGAATGTCAGGTACCTGCCGGGCCGGATCCAGTTGCGAAGTCACGGGTACCACACTCAGGGGAAGCGTCGGCTGCAACATTATTAGTTCTCCTTTTGAGTGGATGTCGGCCAAGTGTCTACCGACTTGACCCCGTAAATGAGAAACTTTCGACTCTGTTTTTGGTAACTAGTGCCTTTAACAGGCTTAAATTGTTGCAAGGGCGTTTAAATACAGGTGTTTTGTCACTGTACCTTTGGCCTGGGCAGCGTGTTCCGTTAACATAGTCGGCTTTTTCAAGGCGGGAGACAGGCAGCATGGCGCAGCAGTATCAACCGGGGCAACGCTGGATTAGCGACAGCGAAGCCGAGCTGGGTTTGGGCACCGTTCTGGCACAGGACGGCCGCTTGTTGACCGTGCTCTACCCGGCCACTGGCGACACACGTCAGTACGCACTGCGCAATGCACCTTTGACGCGCGTGCGCTTCTCTCCAGGCGATGTGATCACTCACTTCGAAAACTGGAAGATGACCGTCCGTGAAGTCGACGATGTCGATGGCCTGCTGGTCTACCACGGCCTGAACGCGCAAAACGAAGCCGTCACCCTGCCGGAAACCCAGCTGTCGAACTTCATTCAGTTCCGTCTGGCAACCGACCGCCTGTTCGCCGGGCAAATCGACCCGCTGGCCTGGTTCTCCCTGCGTTATCACACACTGGAACACACCAGCCGCCAATTGCAGTCTTCTCTATGGGGCCTGGGTGGCGTGCGTGCGCAACCGATCGCGCACCAGTTGCACATTGCCCGCGAAGTGGCCGACCGTATCGCGCCGCGGGTTTTGCTGGCGGACGAAGTCGGTCTGGGCAAAACCATCGAAGCGGGTCTGGTCATCCATCGCCAGCTGCTTTCGGGCCGCGCCAACCGCATCCTGATTCTGGTGCCGGAAAACCTTCAGCACCAATGGCTGGTGGAAATGCGCCGCCGCTTCAACCTGCAGGTCGCACTGTTCGATGCCGAGCGCTTTATCGAAAGCGATGCCAGCAACCCGTTCGAAGACACCCAACTGGCGCTGGTTGCCCTGGAATGGCTGGTCGAGGACGAGAAGGCGCAGGACGCTCTGTTTGCGGCGGGCTGGGACCTGTTGGTCGTCGACGAAGCCCACCATCTGGTCTGGCATGAAGACAAGGCGAGCCCTGAATATTCGCTGGTCGAGCAACTCGCTGAAGTCATCCCTGGCGTACTGCTGCTGACCGCCACCCCGGAACAACTGGGCCAGGACAGCCACTTCGCGCGCCTGCGCCTGCTGGACCCAAATCGTTTCCACGACCTGCATGCGTTCCGCGCCGAGAGCGAAAACTATCGCCCGGTCGCAGAGGCCGTGCAGGAGCTGCTCGACAAAGGTCGTCTTTCACCTGAAGCGCACAAGACCATTCATGGTTTCCTGGGCGCTGAAGGCGAAACCCTTCTGGCAGCCGTCAACGACGGCGACGAAGAAGCCAGTGCACGCCTGATTCGCGAATTGCTTGATCGTCACGGCACTGGCCGGGTGCTGTTCCGTAATACCCGTGCCGCCGTGCAAGGTTTCCCGGAACGCAAACTGCACCAGTATCCGCTGCCCTGCCCGGCCGAATACCTGGAGCTGCCGCTTGGCGAACACGCCGATCTGTACCCGGAGGTCAGCTTCCAGGCACAGCCGGACGCCAGCGAAGAAGAGCGCTGGTGGAAGTTCGACCCGCGTGTCGACTGGCTGATCGATACCCTGAAAATGCTCAAGCGCGTCAAGGTGCTGGTGATCTGCGCCCACGCCGAGACCGCGATGGATCTGGAAGACGCCCTTCGCGTGCGTTCCGGTATTCCGGCCACGGTTTTCCACGAAGGCATGAACATCCTCGAACGCGACCGCGCAGCGGCGTACTTCGCAGATGAAGAGTTCGGTGCCCAGGTCCTGATCTGTTCGGAAATCGGCAGTGAAGGTCGCAACTTCCAGTTTGCCCACCATCTGGTGCTGTTCGATCTGCCTGCACACCCGGACCTGCTGGAGCAGCGTATAGGTCGTCTGGACCGGATCGGCCAGAAACACACCATCGAACTGCACGTGCCTTTCCTGGAAACCAGCCCGCAAGCGCGTCTGTTCCAGTGGTATCACGAAGCGCTGAACGCCTTCCTTAATACCTGTCCGACCGGCAACGCCCTGCAACACCAGTTCGGTCCACGCCTGCTGCCGTTGCTGGAAAGCGGTGACGACGATGAGTGGCAAGCGCTGATTGATGAGGCGCGCACCGAGCGCGAGCGCCTGGAAAGCGAACTGCACACCGGCCGCGACCGTCTGCTGGAACTCAACTCCGGCGGTGCGGGCGAAGGTGAAGCACTGGTCGAAGCGATCCTTGAGCAGGACGATCAGTTCACTCTGCCGATCTACATGGAAACCCTGTTCAATGCGTTCGGCATCGACAGCGAAGACCATTCGGAAAACGCCCTGATCCTGCGCCCAAGTGAAAAAATGCTCGATGCCAGCTTCCCGCTTGGCGACGATGAAGGCGTGACCATCACTTACGACCGCAACCAGGCGCTGTCTCGTGAAGACATGCAGTTCATCACCTGGGAACACCCGATGGTGCAAGGCGGCATGGATCTGGTGCTGTCCGGTTCGATGGGCAATACCGCCGTGGCGCTGATCAAGAACAAGGCGCTCAAGCCCGGTACTGTCTTGCTGGAGTTGCTGTATGTGAGTGAAGTGGTTGCACCGCGCTCGCTGCAACTGGGTCGCTACCTGCCACCCGCCGCCTTGCGCTGTCTGCTCGATGGCAACGGTAATGACCTGTCGGGTCGCGTTTCCTTCACTACGTTGAATGATCAGTTGGAAAGCGTGCCACGTGCCAGCGCCAACAAGTTCATTCAGGCTCAGCGTGACACATTGAACCCGCAGATCAATGCCGGTGAAGCGAAGATCGCCCCGAAACACGCCGAACGCGTCGCCGAAGCACAGCGTCGTCTGGCAGCGGACACCGAAGAAGAACTGGCCCGCCTGACCGCCCTGCAAGCCGTCAACCCAACCGTGCGCGACAGCGAACTGGTTGCGTTGCGCGAACAGCGCGAACAAGGGCTGGCCATGCTTGACAAGGCGGCGTTGCGCCTTGAAGCGATTCGGGTGTTGGTGGCTGGTTAATGGCCTGGCGATAAATCA
>NZ_JACONW010000215.1 GCF_014357575.1 Pseudomonas folii
GGCAGTTGATTAACTACCCTACAAAACGTTAAAACGCCTTGATCACCTGCCGCTGCTCCCCAAGCCCTTCCACACCCAGGGTCACCACATCCCCCGGTTTTAGAAACAACGGCTCAGGCTTGTGACCCAGCCCTACCCCGGCAGGCGTGCCGGTACAGATCAGGTCGCCGGGTTCAAGCTCGATAAACTGCGATACGTAACTCACGACGGTCGCCACATCAAACACCTGATTAGCCGTGTTGCCATTCTGATGGCGTGTGCCGTTGACCTCCAGCCACAGCGCCAGCTTGCCAGGATCAACCACTTCGTCAGCCGTTACCAGCCATGGGCCAACCGGCGCAAAACCCGGGAAGCTCTTGCCTTTGGTCCACTGCCCGCCTCGCTCCAACTGATAACTGCGCTCGGAAAAGTCGTTTACCACGCAATAACCCGCGACATGCTTCAAGGCATCGGCTTTGTCGATGTACAACCCCTGGGTGCCGATCAAAACGCCCAGTTCCACTTCCCAATCAGCCTTCACCGAGCCAATCGGCAAGCGAACATCATCATTGGGCCCCGTGGGATGGCAAGCCTTGAGGAACATCACCGGCTCGGCTGGAATCGGCAGGTTGGTTTCCGCGGCATGGTCGGTGTAGTTCAGACCGATGCAAATCACCCGCCCGCCTTTACTGATCGGTGGTCCTATACGCACATCAGCCGCAACCAGCGGCAGCGACGAGAGATCGATGGCACTCAGGCGTAACAGGCTCTCGATGGAAAGCGCAGCGCTGTCGATATCATCGATATGCCCCGACAGGTCACGAATGCCACCGTTGGAGTCGATAACGCCCGGCTTTTCAGCACCGGGCAAACCGTAGCGAACCAGCTTCATGAGGTTATTCCTTGTCAGTGGATAAGCGGGGGGCATCATGGCATAGCCTCGGCAATCTATTGAAATACCGCCCTCCCGAATGAATTCGGTCCTACCGGGTTTTGCATCTTGCCCAGGTCACCGGTAGGAGCGAATTCATTCGCGAAGGGGCCGGTACATTCACAGCCGATGCGCTGCCTTGAAATACCGCCCTCCCGAATGAATTCGGTCCTACCGGGTTTTGCATCTTGCGCAGGTCACCGGTAGGAGCGAACTTGTTCGCGAAGGGGCCGGTACATTCACAGCCGATGCGCTGCCTTGAACTACCGCCTTCCCGAATGAATTCGGTCCTACCGGGTTTTGCATCTTGCCCAGGTCACCGGTAGGAGCGAACTTGTTCGCGAAGGGGCCGGTACATTCACAGCCGATGTGTTACCTGAAATACCGCCTTCCCGAATGAATTCGGTCCCACAGAATCAAGGCGATCTGAAGGTATAAGCAAAAACGGCGCCCTACTCAAGGCAGGGCGCCGCTCTTTGAGCCTCAGAACTTACTTCGCAGTCAGCGCCGAGTAGCTGTTCATCAGATTGCGGTAGTTAGGAATGCGTGGCGACAGCAGATTCGCCAGGCCTTCCATGTCGTTGCGCCAGTCAACCTGCAGCTCGCACGCCACGGAGAACCAGTTGACCAGTTGCGCACCGGCAGCGGTCATGCGAGCCCAGGCAGCCTGTTGCACGGTTTTGTTGAAGGTGCCCGAAGCATCAGTCACCACGAACACTTCAAACCCTTCAGCCAGAGCAGACAGCGTCGGGAATGCGACGCACACGTCGGTCACGACACCGGCGATGATCAGTTGCTTGCGGCCGGTCGCCTTGACCGCGTTGACGAAGTCTTCGTTGTCCCAGGCATTGATCTGACCGGGACGCGGGATGTACGGCGCGTCCGGGAACAGTTCTTTCAGCTCGGGCACCATCGGACCGTTCGGGCCGTTTTCGAAGCTGGTGGTCAGAATCGTCGGCAACTTGAAGAACTTGGCCAGATCCGCCAGCGCCAACACATTGTTCTTGAACTCGTTGGGCTGGAAATCCTGCACCAGCGAAATCAGACCGGTCTGGTGATCCACCAGCAGCACAACCGCGTCGTCTTTGTTCAAGCGTTTCCAGGGGGTAGCAGTACTCATGGGGTAACTCCTTCAGGTTTTCAGAGTAACGTCATCGCCGTGGTGGCAGATGATCAGAATGCGAAACATGAACAGCCAAACGCGCCCCAGAAACCCTGGAAATCGCTGACCGGTACGCTGGACATACGTGCGCGCTCATGGCTGTGGGAATGCACGACACAAGGGCCGCTGCATTGATGAACCTGCGCCACCAGCGGCGACGCCGGACGCCAGTGACCGGGCACCTTGACCACTGGCGACCAGTCCGGCAGCACCGGCACCTGCGACGGTGCGAGGCTCTCGAAATCTCCACTGCCGTACACCACCTTGCCGTCCACCACGGTCAGCACCGACTCGATCCACTTGATCGACTCTTCATTGACGCTGAAGTAGTCCGCAGACAGGGCCACGAGATCAGCCAGTTGGCCGACTTTGATCATGCCCTTCTTGCCCTGCTCGGATGAGAACCAGGCACTGCCGTGGGTGAACAATTCGAGTGCGGTTTCGCGGGACAGACCTTCCGGATACAGCTCCAGACCGCCCACCGTGCGACCGCTGACCATCCAGTACAGGGACGTCCATGGGTTGTAACTGGAAACCCGGGTCGCATCGGTCCCCGCCCCCACGGGTACGCCTTCGGCCAGCATGCGTTTGATCGGCGGCGTGTACTCGGCAGCCTTGGCGCCGTAGCGCTCGACGAAGTATTCGCCCTGGAAAGCCATCCGGTCCTGAATCGCGATACCACCATTCAGCGCACGTACCCGCTCGATGTTTTTCGGGCTGATGGTTTCGCAATGGTCGAAGAACCACGGCAGATTGTTGAACGGAATCTCGCGATTGACCTTCTCGAACACATCGAGCATCCGCGAGATGGATTCGTCATAGGTGGCGTGCAAACGGAACGGCCAGCGATGTTCGACCAGGTGGCGCACCACCGGCTCCAGGTCCTGCTCCATGCCTGCGGGCAAGTCTGGACGCGGTTCGAGAAAATCTTCGAAGTCCGCAGCCGAGAAGGCGAGCATTTCACCGGCGCCGTTATGGCGCAGGAAGTCATCGCCCTGATGTAATTTGACTGAGCTGGTCCAGTTCTTGAAGTCCGCCAGCTCTTCTTTCGGCTTCTGGGTGAACAGGTTATAAGCGATGCGCACGGTGAGGTGTTTCTCGCGCGCCAACTGCTCGATTACTGCGTAGTCATCCGGGTAGTTCTGGAAACCGCCGCCCGCGTCAATGGCACTGGTCACGCCCAGGCGGTTCAGCTCTCGCATGAACTGACGCGTCGAGTTGACCTGATACTCCAGTGGCAGCTTGGGCCCCTTGGCCAGCGTTGAGTAGAGAATCATCGCGTTTGGCTTGGCGACCAGCATGCCGGTCGGATCACCGTTGGAATCCCGGACAATCTCGCCGCCCGGAGGGTTCGGCGTATTGCGGGTGTACCCGGCGACACGTAACGCTGCGCGGTTGAGCAAGGCCCGGTCGTACAAGTGCAGAACGAATACCGGAGTATCCGGTGCTGCCTGATTGAGCTCGTCCAACGTCGGCATCCGCTTTTCAGCGAACTGGAATTCGTTCCAGCCACCGACGACCCGCACCCACTGCGGCGTCGGCGTGCGGTCGGCCTGATCCTTGAGCATGCGCAACGCGTCAGCCAGCGACGGCACGCCTTCCCAGCGCAGTTCGAGGTTGTAATTCAGGCCGCCACGAATCAAGTGCAGGTGGGAGTCGTTGAGGCCTGGGATCACCGTGCGTTTTTGCAGGTCGATAACCTGGGTCGCACTGCCGCGCAGCGCCATGACTTCAGCATCGGTGCCCACCGCCACGAAGCGCCCGCTGCTGATGGCGACGGCGCTGGCCTTCGGTTTTTCACGATCGACAGTGTGCAATTGGCCGTTGTAGAGAATCAGTTCGACGTTCATAGCAGTTCCTTCGACAGATTTTTGAGAGGCACCGGCATAGCCAGCGAAGGGGAAAGACGGAAGGATTGCCGCCGCGGCGCCGAGCAATGTGCCTTTGGCCAGAAAGCGGCGTCGTTCCTGATCGGTGTCCTTGTCGTCATTGCTCATGGCGTCACTCCACGGGAGGCTGTTTCTGCGCGGCATTCAGCCAGGGCGCGAACAGCCGGGTTGCGGCAGGCATCATCACGTAACACACCAGCAGGACGATGGTCACCGTGACCAGGGCGGTACTCACCACATAGTTGGCGAGCAGCGGACTCAACGCGAACACCGGTCTCCAGATCAGCGGAATCAGCAGTGTCAGCGGGCAAATGACCAGAAACGTCACGCACGCTTGCTTCCAGCGCGGCGGCTGCGGTGGGGATGCCTCGGAGGCTGGCGTGAACCAGAACTCGTTGTGCGGGTTGACTTCGGTCTGGTCGCCGTCGGCCAGCATGGGCCTGGCCTCCTCAACCAACTCGCTGCGCTGGTCCGAATCCAGCCAGCGCTGCATGGCATCAGTGGAATGAAAGCGCAGCACACAGGTGAACAGATGCAGACCGCCGGACTTGCTGCGGATCACATCCACGCCCAGATGCCCCGGATAGCCGCCAGCAATCCCCACGATGCGCCGCAGCCACGCTTCGTAATCCGTTTCCATACCAGCGCGAATGCGGTGCTTGATCACCAGCGTCACGACTTCATTGAAGGCCGGCTGGTTGACCACGACCGACTCGTCGGCCAGGGAATCTGAATCAGACATGACGAACCGCTCCGTTGAAACGTGCGTTGAGCGCGAGCCGTCCCGGCCCGGCAATGAACACCGTGGTAAAAATGATCAACAGCAACCAGCCAAACTGGCCCTGCTCCAGGGTCCACTCCGGGTGAACGGCAAGCAGCGCGACCAGCAGCAGAAACAGGATGGGCAGGCATGCAAGACGCACGAAGATTCCTGCAACAATCAGCAGCGGGCAGAGGACTTCGGCAAAAATCGCGAGGATCAGGGTCAACTGCGCGCCCATATGAAACGGGTCTTCGATGAGCGTCAGTTGATGGTTGAAATCGACGAGTTTTGGCAGACCATGAACGACCAGGAGAAAAGCCGCTGCGCTGACCCTGAGGAACAGCAGACCAAGGTCGCGGGCCCGGTTTTCAAGGGACAGGTTTTCCAGTGTCGAATCGTTCATCACGCACCCACGAAATTTGGGAATGGTCAGGACAGGAAGTCTGCCTGTGCTGGCCAACTCTGGATTCGATAGTGCAGCGTTGAAGCGGACGGTAATTGAATGCTTGTGCTTTCATGGATCAGCCGTGCGCAAAAGCACGGCTGGTTTTTTTCGACAGCCGTAAACCCAGGACTAACGCCGCACCTTGTGCGACCAGACCAAGCTCGGCTTCATCACACAAAATGCAAATTAATGGGTTGAAATGCATTTTCTGTAGGAGCTGCCGAAGGTTGCGAAGCATTTCTCCTGATACACCGCGATCGCAGCCTTCGGCAGCTCCTACAGATCCACCGTTTGGCGCGAGACAGTGCGGTGTGATGGACACTGGGGCAGAGCCCACAGAATCTTGCAAAGCTGGCTCCACACCTCAAGTCACGTCAGGCGTCTTGGCCATGTGCTGACTGATCCGTGAGCGCAACCAGCGCTCGGCGGGGTCGTTGTCGTGCACCCCGCTCCAGACCATCGAGAGCTCGGCAGCGACAATCGGAAACGGCGGGTCATCTGCGCGCAGTGTGCAACCTTCCACCAGCGCACAGGCCGCGTAATCGGGCACGGTCGCGATCAGTTCAGTACCCGCCAGCAACGCGCGCAGGCCGTTGAACTGCGGTACGCCGAGCACGACTTTGCGGGTCCGCCCGACTTTGGCCAAATCCAGATCAATATTGCCGGACAGGTCGCCAGAGAACGACACCATGGCATGCGGCCGCGCACAGTAATCATCGAGGGTTAACGCGCCCGGGCGGGAATCGCCGCGCAGCACCTTGCAGTGAATATCCCGCAGCTTCTTGCGCTTGGCGTTGGCCGGTAGATCGGTGGTGTAGCTGACGCCTACCGAGATTTCGCCTGAGGCAAGCAGCGCTGGCATCAGCAAATAGTTGGCACGCCGAACGACAACGATGATGCCTGGTGCCTCCTCCCGCAGTTGATGCAGCAACGGCGGCAACAGGCCAAACTCGGCGTCATCGGAGAGCCCGATACGGAACACATCGCAGCTGGTGGCCGGGTCGAAATCCTTCGCCCGGCTGACTGCGCCAGAGATGGTGTCCAGAGCAGGCTGAATTTCCTTGAGGATGTCCAGAGCCCTGGCTGTCGGCTCCATACCGCGCCCACTGCGCAGCAGCAACGGATCGTCGAACAGATCGCGCAATCGCGACAGTGCAGCGCTGACAGCAGGCTGACCCATGAACAGTTTTTCAGCGACCCGCGTCAGGTTGCGCTCGAACATCAGCGCCTCAAAGATCACCAGTAAATTGAGGTCGACTCGACGCAGATCATTGCGATTCATGGGGAAGTTCCGGAACTGAAGGGATGAAAAGCCCAAGAGGCTTGTCCTTCGTTCAAGTAAGCACGGTTATCGGCGCTTCGCCTTGCAGGTTTGTGCTTTTGAATCGACGACGGTTATGTACACGCAG
>NZ_JACONW010000216.1 GCF_014357575.1 Pseudomonas folii
TACATTGGCGGAGTGCGGTCTACGCGATGGTGTCGTGGGACCGGCTTTAGCCGGGAAGAGGTCAGTACAGTCGCTACATCTTCATCGCCTGGAATGCCGCCTTCCCGGCTAAAGCCGGTCCCACGTCTTGAAATGATCAATCCGTTCTAGGCAAATACAACGTCACCCGCAGTCCGCCGCCGCGCAGGTTCTGCAGGCTGACCTCACCGCCATGGCTGTGTGCGATGTTACGGGCGATGCCCAGGCCGAGGCCATAACCTTGCTGTTGATTGCCCGCGAGCCGGAAGTGCGGTTCGAACACTCGCTCAAGGCGCTGCTCCGGTACGCCCGGCCCTTCATCGTCCACGTGCAGGACGAAGGCCTGGAGGTTGTCCTCGATCTTGAGGTGAGCTTTGGTGCCGTATTTGAGAGCGTTGTCGATCAGATTGCCGATGCAGCGCTTGAGCGCCAGCGGTTTGCCGGGGTAAGGCCCAAGCGCCTTGCCCTCCTGCGTGGCGTTGCCATTGCCATGAGGCGCCAGGTAAGGCTCAACCAGGCAATCGAGCACATGGTTAAGGTCAACAGCCTCGATGTTCTCGTGAATGTCAGTGTCCTTCACGCATTGCAGCGCGCCTTTGACCAACAGCTCCAGCTCATCGAGGTCGCGGGTGAATTTGGCTTGCAGGGCTTCGTCCTCAAGCAACTCGACGCGCAGTCGCAAGCGAGTGATCGGTGTGCGCAGGTCATGGGAGATCGCGCTGAACAATTGACCACGCTCGGTCAGGTAACGGCTGATGCGAGTACGCATGGCGCTGAACGCCCTGCTGACCTCCACTACCTCACTGGCACCGCCTTCGACATCCGGCTCGACATCCGCCCCCAGCGACATGTCGCGCGCAGCCCGTGCCAGACGTTTGAGCGGCCGACTCTGCCAATGCACCAGCAACCCAATGAACAACAGCAGAAAACCGCTGGTAAGCAGGATGAACCAGACCTGTTGCAGTGGCAGGTCCTGTTCTTCAAGAGTGGTGTAAGGCTCAGGCAGCAGCGACGCGATGTACAACCACTCCCCTGCCGCCAGCTCGATTTGCGTCACCAGCACGGGCGGGTTAACAGGTTCCAGAGTGAGTGCGTAATGCGCCCAGGAGCGCGGCAGTTCATCCAGAGTCAGACCGCTATTGAAGATGCGCAAGTCTTCAGGCCGTACGAACCACACTGCAATGGCCGGATCATTGCCCAGATGCTGACGCAGCACGTCGTCGACGGCGGTCAGCACCGCCTGTTTACGCGGCGTGGCATCCAGCACTTTCATGTCCAGCGGACGATCATTGAGGGACACCACAAAGCGCGTGCCGCCCATACTGCGCAGCTGGTCGAGCACCAACGGGCGATAGGCCAACGGCAAGGACCGAAAGTAACTGACGCTGGCCGCCATGGAGTGAGCAAGGCTGCGCGCACTGGTGACCAGACCTTCCATTTGCGTGGCACGCAGTTGCGACAACCAGATCACACTCGATAGCGCCTGAGCAAGCAACACTGCCAGCAAGGTCAACAGCAACATGCGCCCAAGCAACGAGCGTGGCAGCGGCAAACAGCGCCGTGGTGCATCGTTGATCAGCACTCAGTAACCACTGCTGGCTTGGCAGATCACATTGGCAGCCAACAGATAACCACTGCCACGCACGGTCCGGATCAAGCGCGGCGACTTGCCGGTATCACGTAGACGCTGGCGAAGACGGCTGACCGCCATATCGACGATACGCTCCAGGGGCATCAGTTCTCGGCCACGGGTGGCGTTGCCGATGGTGTCACGGTCGAGGATCTGTTGCGGGTTATCGAGGAACAGCTTGAGCAGCGCAAAGTCGGCGCCGGACAGGATGACCTCCTCACCGTCACTGTGGAACAGCCGGTGGCTGACCATGTCCAGCCGCCACTCATCAAAGGTCAGCACATCACCGCCCACGCGCTCTTGTCCGAACTGCGCACGCCGCAACAGGGCTTTGATACGGGCAACCAGCTCTCGCGGGCTGAAAGGTTTGCCGAGGTAGTCATCCGCTCCCAGCTCCAGACCGATCACACGGTCTGCTTCATCTGAGCTGGCGGTGAGCATGATGATGGGCACATGGGGATGGCGAACATGTTGGCGCACCCAACGGCAGAGGCTGAAGCCGTCTTCGTCGGGCAGCATCACGTCGAGGATCAGCAGGTCGCCGGGTTCGTCATTGAATGCCTGACGAAAGCCCGCACCATCGCCGACGGCACGCACCTGAAAGCCGGAGCGGCTCAGGTAGGTTTGCAGCAACTCACGAATCTCCTGGTCGTCATCGACCAGCAGGATCGATTTACTGACTGAGCTCACTGGGATCGTCCTTGTTGCTATGGATCGTTATTGTTAGGGGTGGAACCTGAACACAAACCCTGTAGGAGCTGCCGAAGGCTGCGAAGGCGGTTTACCTGACACACCGTCATCGCAGCCTTCGGCAGCTCCTACAGACAAATCACAGCTCTACCGCGCGCTCTTCACCAAACGCCTGCTGCAACGCCACACCGGCCCCCATCAAACCTGGATACTCGGCGGTCACCAGCCAGACCGGGATGCCTTTGAAGTAATCGCTCATTACTCCCTTCTCGGCAAAAGCGCGCTTGAAACCGCTGTTCATGAAGAACTCGGTAAAACGCGGCACCACGCCGCCAACGATGTACACGCCACCACGACCGCCGACGGTGAGCACATTGTTACCTGCCACGCGCCCGAGGAACACACAGAATTGCTCCAGCACGGCGGCAGCAACAGGATCGCCCGCGACGGCTGCCGAGGTAATGGCTGCCGGAGATTTGAGCACCGGTTCGATATCGTCCAGCGCACAGCTGACCTGGTAGAGCAGCAACAGCCCGGCACCACTGAGTACGGTTTCGGCGCTGACGTGTTCATGCTCCGCCATCAAGCGCATCCACAGCATGGCTTCGCGCGCATTGCCGATGGGCAGATCGATATGCCCCCCCTCGCCCGGCAAGGCCATCCAGTGATTGACGCCGACACTGAGCAAGGTGCCAACCCCGAGCCCGGTTCCTGGTCCCACCACCACACGCGGGCGATCCGGCTCGCCGATACCGTGACAGACCGTCAGGTATTCATCGTCAGCCAGGCGCGTCATACCCAGCGCCATGGCACTGAAGTCGTTGATCAACAGCAGATCATCAATTTTCAGATTCGCGGAGAACGCCGATTTGCTGAGCTTCCAATGGCTGTTGGTAAACTCGAATTCGTCGCCATCCACAGGCCCGGCAACCGCCAGACAGACGGAACCTACGTCGCCTCTTTGCAGCTCCAGATCCTGAAGATAGACCTCAACGGCCTTCTCCGGGCTGGCATAGTCGATGGTCGGGAATACCCGGATCGAATGCAGCTTGTCGTCTTCCCAAATGGCAAAACGTGCATTGGTACCGCCAATATCACCGACCAGGGCCAACTTCACTTAAGCGTCTCCAGACTCGAGGTAAAGGCGCTGGCGCCCTGCTCAGCGGAGCTGAAGGCCATGCGCATGAAACCGAACAGTTCGCGACCGCAGCCGACCGCATTGTCCAGATGGCCCACAGCGGGTTCTCTGGCGGCCAATTCTGCCGGTTCGATCAGAACTTGCAAGGTCCCTTTTACGCCATCCACACGGATAATGTCGCCATCCTGCACGAGGGCCAAAGGGCCACCACTGTAGGCTTCAGGGCAGACGTGAATGGCTGCCGGGATCTTGCCCGATGCGCCTGACATGCGTCCGTCGGTGACCAGCGCAACCTTGAAACCCCGGTCCTGCAGAACACCCAGAAATGGTGTCATTTTGTGTAGCTCAGGCATGCCGTTGGAGCGCGGCCCCTGAAAGCGCATGACAGCCACGAAATCACATTCCAGCTCGCCAGCCTTGAACGCATCCGCCAGGTCCTGCTGATCGTGAAAGACTTTTGCCGGGGCCTGAACAATCTGATGCTCCAGGGCGACGGCCGAAACCTTCATCACACCGCGTCCCAGATTGCCTTCCATCACCCGCAGGCCACCTTCAGGTGAGAACGCTTTGGCGACCGGACGCAGGATGTTTTCATCGAGGCTTTCGATCGGGCCTTCGCGCCATACCAGCTTGCCGTCTTCCAGGAATGGCTCTTGGGTATAACGGCTCAGACCGCGGCCCAGCACGGTGTTGACGTCCTCATGGAGCAGACCGGCTTCCAGCAACTCGCGAATCAGGAACGACATGCCGCCAGCAGCCTGGAAGTGGTTGATATCGGCTTTGCCGTTTGGATAGACATGAGTCAGGGTCGGCACGACTTCAGACAAGTCAGCCATGTCCTGCCAGGTTAGTTGAATACCCGCGGCTTGAGCGATGGCTGGCATGTGCAAGGTATGGTTGGTGGAGCCGCCCGTGGCGTGCAGCGCGACAATCGAATTGACCAGCGAACGCTCGTCGACGATTTCGCCGATGGGCATGAAGTTGCCGCTCTGCATGGTCATGCGCGTCACTTGCTGTGCGGCCTCGACCGTCAGGGCATCACGCAGCGGAGTGTACGGATTGACGAATGACGAGCCGGGCAAATGCAGGCCCATGACTTCCATCAGCAATTGGTTGGTGTTGGCGGTGCCGTAGAAAGTGCAGGTGCCTGGGCCGTGGTAAGACTTCATCTCGGAGTCCAGCAACTCTTCACGGGTGGCCTTGCCTTCGGCATAACGCTGGCGGACATCGGCTTTTTCCTTGTTGGAAATACCGGAAACCATCGGCCCGCCCGGAATAAAAATCATCGGCAGATGGCCGAAGCGCAGCGCCCCCATCATCAGGCCCGGCACGATCTTGTCGCAGACGCCCAGCATCAATGCGGCGTCGAACATGTTGTGAGAGAGCGCTACGGCAGTAGACATGGCGATGACTTCACGGCTCGCGATGCCAATCTCCATGCCTGGCTCGCCCTGGGTTACACCGTCGCACATGGCCGGTACACCACCGGCAAACTGACCGACCGAACCAATGTCACGTAAAGCCTGTTTGATCTGGTTGGGGAAGTGCTCGTACGGCTGATGCGCCGAGAGCATGTCATTGTAGGAGGACACGATAGCAACGTTAGCCGCGTTCATCATGCGCAAAGTGTTTTTGTCTTCAGGACCACAGGCTGCGACGCCATGAGCGAAGTTGGCGCACTGCAGCTTGCCGCGCATCGGGCCGTCGCTGGCGGCGCCTCGAATCAGTTGCAGATAGCGCTGCCGGGTTTCTTGACTACGGGCTATCAGCCGCTCGGTTACTTCAAGGATGCGGGGATGCATGTGCTGAACTCCAGGCTAACGTATGTGGTCACCCGTTTCAGACCTTGCAGATTTCGAGGCACAGGCCTTATCTGTAAAAGCTTGATCTCGATCAACTGTTTTGGCCTTACAGGCTTCTCGTTGTAGATAAAACAAAATATTGCCACTAAAAAGGCTTGTTTTCTATTTCTATGCGAATAATCTTGTAATTCCAACAACAAATTCAGAAAGGACGGCTGTATGACTCTTCGTATCGCAATCAATGGTTTTGGCCGCATCGGCCGCAACGTCCTACGCGCACTGTATACCCAAGGCTACCGCCAAGACCTGCAGGTCGTCGCCATCAATGATTTGGGCGACAGTGAGATGAACGCTCACCTGCTCCGTTTCGACACCGTTCACGGGCCTTTTTCCGGCACGGTCGAGTGTGACAGCGAGAGCCTGACGGTCAATGGTGACCGTATTGCGGTCAGCGCCATTCGCAACCCTGCCGAGTTGCCGTGGAAAGCACAGGACATCGACGTGGTGTTCGAATGCACCGGTCTGTTCACCAGCCGCGACAAAGCCGCTGCGCACCTGACTGCCGGTGCTCGCAAGGTGATTATCTCGGCCCCGGCTCAAGGTGCCGACGCGACCATCGTCTATGGCGTTAACCACGACACGCTGCGTAAATCGCATCAAATCATTTCCAGCGCATCCTGCACGACTAACTGCCTGGCTCCGGTCGCACAAGTGCTGCACCGTGAACTGGGTATCGAAAGCGGCTTGATGACCACTATTCATGCCTACACCAACGATCAGAATCTGATCGATGTCTATCACACCGACCCGTACCGTGCGCGCTCGGCCACTCAGTCGATGATCCCGAGCAAGACCGGCGCGGCCGAAGCGGTAGGCCTGGTACTGCCGGAACTGGCGGGCAAACTGACGGGCATGGCAGTTCGCGTTCCGGTGATCAATGTGTCGCTGGTGGACCTGACCGTACAACTGACTCGCGACACCACGGCTGCGGACGTCAATGCGCTGATGAAAGAAGCCAGTCAGCATTCGAAGGTTTTGGGATACAACACGTTGCCGCTGGTTTCTCACGACTTCAATCACAATCCGCTGTCGTCGATTTTCGATGCCAATCACACCAAAGTCAGCGGCAAACTGCTAAAAGTTCTGGCGTGGTACGACAACGAATGGGCGTTCTCCAACCGCATGCTGGATAACTGCCTGGCGCTGCATAACGCGGAGTAAAACTGGCGGAGTGCTTGCGCCTTGTAGGAGCTGCCGAAGGCTGCGATAGCATTTTTTTGTTTGGACACCCCA
>NZ_JACONW010000217.1 GCF_014357575.1 Pseudomonas folii
CCTACAGGTCCAATGTTTGCCGCGAGACTCAAGTGTCCACAACGCGCCGACGAAAAACACTTATTCGCCATCCCACCAGCAACACCAGAAAACCCACCACGGCCGTTGTCAGCCAGAACAAGCCGTCATAACTCAGCAACGACTGCTCAGTGCGCCAGTAGCTTTTCTGTTTGAGCAATTCGCGCATCGCGCGGTTGGCGCTGTCGAGGCTGACGGCCTTGTAACGCTTGACCGGATCAGCAAACCGGCCTTTCTCGTAATCGTTGAGCGCGCCCCAGTAATAGTCCGCCAAAGCGCTGTTACCCTGTACGGCCCACGCCTGCTTGGCGATGGTGGCTTGTTTGATCCGGGCGAAGGCGGCCGGATCGAGGCCGTCCACTTGCAAGCGGTCGAGCATCACGCGGATGTATTCCTTGGCCCGATCAACGTCGTCGCGTTCGAGGTCGGCATTCAGGCTCATGAAGCCCGTGCCGCCGAATACTTCCCGGTCAACCCACGGCCCGTATGACAAACCGTGCTTGAGACGCAAATCGCTGTAGAGCGCCCACTCGAGATAGTCGCTGACCAGCTCCAGCGTTTCGTCATGCTGATCGTCCAGCATCGGCTCGTTGAAGATCAGATGCAGTCGCGCAGCATCGCCCAACGCTCCACGAATCAAGGTGCGGTCTTTTTCAGTCGCGTCATTGGGCTCGGCCAACGGGGGATGATCGATGGGATCAAGCGCATCAAGCTCACCGAACGTACGCTCCAGATAGCTTGGCAACAGCCGGTCCAGATCGCCGACCACGATCAGCGTCATGTTGTTCGGCGCATACCAGGAGCTGAACACCTCTTGAACCTGGTCCAGTGTGATGTGATCGACCTGCGGACGCTCGGCGCATTTGAGGCCCATTTCCACCGCCAACTGACTGCTGGCGTTGTGGCCCAGATCCTTGCGATCCAGCCAGCGTTGCAGGTGCGAGTAGTGGCCGCCATCTTCGCGCTCGACGATACGTTTGACAGTGTCCAGGTCCGGTTGATCGAAGTGGGTCTTGGTCAGCACATCCAGCAGCAGGTCCAGCACCTTGCGCTGATTCTGCGCCGGAGCCTCAATCACGAACGTGGTGTCGGTGTTGCTGGTGAATGCGTTCCAGTCGCCGCCCAAGGCCTGCATCCGCTCTTCAAGCCCTCCTTCACCCGCGTCATCGATACCGCTGAACAGCAAATGCTCCAGCAAGTGCGGCAGCTCTTTGTCTTCACAGGGGAAATCATCGAAACCAATGCCGACCACCAGACGAATGGCCACATGACCTTTTTCGTAGCCAGGCTTGAGCAACAATTGCAAACCGTTGGGCAGCATATAGCCCTCGACCTGAAAACGGTCGAGAGCAGAGGAAGGCAGTGCGATCAGAAACAGACAAGCGAACAGCAGGCAACGCATAAAACATTGCTTCCTTGCGGGCCGGTATGTCTAACAGACTTCGATGTGCCCGGTACGTTCACATCGCATCTTTCAGGCTGGCTGCTCGGGCTCGCTTTCGCTGGACAGCGCGCCGGTGTCGGCGGTTTCCAGCACGGCGTAAGCGCTGCTGCAAAACAGTGAGTTGAGGCGTTTCATGTCGGCGATCAGTTCGAGGTGCAGCGAACTGGTTTCAAGGCTCTGCACCACTTTGCGTTGCAGGCGGCTGACGTGGGCATGGGCCAGACGACGCTCCTGAGCGCGGAAGCGGCGTTTTTCACGCAGCAACTGGCGAGCGCTTTCAGGGTCACCGCTGAGGAACACCGACAAGCCCAGACGCAGGTTGGCCAGCAATTGCGATTGCAGGCCCGCCAGTTCTTCGAGGCCGACCTCGGAGAACGAGCGGCGCTGAGAAGTTTTCTGCTGCTGGATTTTGCGCAGCATGCGTTCGATCAATCCCGCAGCCAGTTCCAGGTTAATAGTCAGCTCGATGATTTCCGCCCAGCGCCGGTTGTCCTGCTCGCCGAGATCCTCGCGGGGCATCTGCGCCAGATACAGCTTGATCGCGCTGTACAGCGCTTCGACGTCATCGTTGAGGCGACGCATTTCCTGAGTCATGGATGTTTGCGTACCACGCAGCACTTCCAGCATCGAGCCAAGCATGCCTTCGATCAGGTCACCCATGCGCAGGGTTTCCCGCACGGCATTGGCCAATGCAAGGCTGGGCGTAGACAGTGCTGTCAGGTCCAGATGTCGCGGCTTGGCCAACCCGTTGACCTCAGGACGCTCCGGCAAGATGACGGAACACAGCCGCGCCATCGGGCCGACGGTGGGCAGCATGATCAGGCAGCGTGCTGTGTTGTAGATCAGGTGGAAGCCAATAACCATGTCTTGCGGGCTGAAGCCAAGGCTGTCGATCCAGCGCACCAGCGGGTCGAGTACCGGAATGACCAACAGCAGGCCAAACAGCTTGTACAGCAGGCTGCCCAACGCCACCTGGCGACCGGCAACGTTCTGCATGCTGGTGCTCAGGAAGGCCAGCATGCCACTGCCGATATTGGCACCGATCACCAGACCGATAGCGACCGGCAGACTGATGATTTCAGCGCCCGCCAGCGTGGCAGTCAGCAGCACGGCGGCGAGACTGGAGTAGGAAATCATCGCGAACAACGCGCCCACCAACGCATCCAGCAACAGATCGCCAGTCAGCGACGCGAACAACACTTTCACGCCAGCGTTTTGCGTGATCGGGGCCGCGGCAGCGACGATCAATTGCAGCGCCAGCACAATCAGCCCCAGGCCGATTGCAACGCGGCCCATCTGACCAAGACGAGTCTGCTTGCGTGACAGAAAGAACACCACGCCAAGGAAGATGAGCAGCGGCGACAGCCAGGACAAATCGAA
Source organism: Pseudomonas folii (assembly GCF_014357575.1). Classification (GTDB taxonomy): domain Bacteria; phylum Pseudomonadota; class Gammaproteobacteria; order Pseudomonadales; family Pseudomonadaceae; genus Aquipseudomonas; species Aquipseudomonas folii. The sequence goes on from NZ_JACONW010000217.1 coordinate 2,843, forward strand.
CGTCAGGATCCGCGACATCAGGGCCGTGCCGACATCAGCGCCCAGCATGATTGCGAGGGCAGGCGTCAGCGCCATCAAGCCCTGACCGACAAATGAAGTCACCAGCATGGCGGTGGCGTTGCTGCTCTGTACAACCGCCGTCACCAGAATGCCGGCGATGAACGCCAGCGGACGCTTGGACATGTTCTGGCTAATAACCTGGCGCAACTGCGCACCGTACACGCGCAAGATGCCGGTACGAACGATGTGAGTGCCCCAGATCAGCAAGGCCACGGCCGAAAGCAAATCGAGCAGGGTCAGCATACGGAAAGCCCCCTGAGGTGTGCCCATATGGGCAATGAATTGAAGGTGCAGCGAATGGCGCGCTTGATAGGCCTTACTAACCTTTAGTCGGCCTTTGGCTTAAATGCCAACATTGATTGGCACGACCCCATTGAAACAAATATGTAATAAATCAGCCATATACATTTCCCTGACACAACACTTTCGCGCAGCAAATATTGGACCCGTAGGAGCGGATGAGCACCGCGAGGCCGCGATAGCGGTGTATCAGACAGGCCGCCATCGCTGCCTCGCGTTGCTCGTGAGCTCCTACAAATACTGCAAAAAAAAGGGGCGCATCAGCGCGCCCCGTTTTTCAGCGACACACCGGCTTACTGGCCCGGAACGTCCTTACGCAGTTTTACAGGCTCGCTTTGCGCCTTCTTCTTCGCATGCGCGATGCGCATTTTGATGTTGATGGCTTCAACAGCAAGCGAGAACGCCATGGCGAAGTACACATAGCCTTTAGGCACATGCACATCGAACGCTTCGGCGATCAAGACGGTACCGACGACGATCAGGAACGACAGCGCCAGCATCTTCAAGGATGGGTGCTTCTCGATGAAGTCGCTGATGGTGCCTGCGCACAACATCATCACCAGTACGGCAACAACGATGGCCGCAACCATGACCGGCACGTGGGACACCATGCCGACAGCAGTGATCACCGAATCCAGCGAGAACACGATGTCGATGATCGCGATCTGGATGATGGTGTAGATGAACTTGCCACCTTTGCCACCCGGTTCGTCTGCCGACTCTTCTTCGCCTTCCAGGCCGTGGTAAATCTCTTGCGAGCTTTTCCACAGCAGGAACAGACCACCGAAGAACAGGATCAGGTCGCGACCCGAAATACCCTGCCCCATTACCACGAACAGGTCAGCGGTAAGGCGCATGACCCATGTGATGGACAGCAGCAACAAGATGCGCGTGACCATGGCCAGCGCCAGACCGAAAATCCGGGTGCGCGCCTGCATATGCTTCGGCATGCGGCTGACCAGAATCGAGATCATGATGATGTTGTCGATGCCCAGGACGATTTCCAGGGCAGTCAGGGTAAAGAAAGCAATCCATATTTCAGGATTGGTCAGCCATTCCATTTTGTAATCCTTTGAGCGTTTAAACATTTGCGGCCCAGGCCCGACGGTGAAGACCGGGACATGGGCCGCAAAACAAGTGAGCCGACTTTATAGACTGCTGTAGAAAGGAAAGATCCCCATCAGCAAAGCGGCAACCATTATGCACAGGCAAACCAGAACTGCCCACTTCAAGGTGAAGCGCTGGTGATCGCCAAATTCGATACCGGCCAGAGCTACCAGCAGGTAAGTCGAAGGAACCAGCGGGCTGAGCAGGTGAACCGGCTGACCGACGATGGAGGCACGGGCCATTTCCACTGGCGAGATGCCGTAGTGAGCAGCCGCTTCAGTCAGTACCGGCAACACGCCAAAGTAGAACGCGTCGTTGGACATGAAGAAGGTAAACGGCATGCTGACCAGTGCAGTAATGACCGCAAGGTACGGGCCCATTGCGTCCGGAATCACTGCCAACAGGCTCTTGGACATGGCATCAACCATGCCAGTGCCGGTCAGAATACCGGTGAAGATGCCCGCAGCGAAAATCAAACCAACCACTGACAGCACGCTACCGGCGTGAGCCGCAACACGGTCTTTCTGATCCTGCATGTTCGGGTAGTTGATGATCATCGCGATACTGAACGCGATCATGAACAGCACTGGCAGAGGCAACAGGCTCATGATCAGCGAGATCATCAGCACCAGAGTCAGTGCACCGTTGAACCAGATCATCTTCGGACGGCGGGCATCCGGGAACTGCGAAACGCTGATTTCGCTGTGGTCGGCTTCATCGCCCTGCAGATGAAGTTCGCCCAAGCGAGCGCGCTCACGTTTGCCATAGAAGTAAGCGATCAGCAGAAGTGCAACCACCCCGGCGAACATCGCCGGAATCATCGGTACGAAAATATCGGATGCTTCCACATGCAACGCACTGGCAGCGCGAGCGGTCGGCCCACCCCATGGGGTCATGTTCATGATGCCGCCCGCCAGAATGATCAGGCCAGCCATGATCCGTGGGCTCATACCAATGCGGCTGTACAGCGGCAGCATGGCCGCGACGCAGATCATGTAAGTCGTTGCGCCGTCACCATCCAGGGAAACCACCAGTGCCAGCACCGCAGTGCCTACCGATACTTTCATCGGGTCGCCTTTGACCCACTTCAGAATCTGACGTACGGCCGGGTCGAACAGACCGGAGTCGATCATCAACGCGAAGTACAAAATGGCAAACATCAGCATGACGCCGGTCGGCGCAAGCTTGGTGATACCGGCCAGCATCATCGGGCCGATTTCAGTCGCGAAACCTCCGAAGATGGCGAACAGGATCGGTACAAGAATCAGGGCAATCAGCGCGGAAAGGCGCTTGCTCATGATCAGGTACATGAAAGCAATGACCATGGCAAAGCCGAGGAAGGTCAACATAGTAAATACTCCAGGCGGTACGCGATTGGCTAAGGCGAAGGGCTAATCAGCTCAAAAAGAGCAGCGCAGGGAGTGGGGGCGAAAGCGGGGAATGCAGCAAGGCACTAGAGCACATCAGGGTCACCATTTGTTGTTGTTAACTGGGCCTTTGTACGTCGTGAAACGCACATGTGGCTGACCGGTCTTTTGCCGGCGGTGTATGGATGCTAATCGGCCAAGCTTTCATTCAGCTTTCGCTGCTGAAACCTTTGACTGTTTGTTTCTGAAGACGATTGCCTGCGTCGGCGGTCAGAACTCCATCGACACGTCTATGACAGGGAAAAGAACATGAGCCAGATCACCACCGGGGGCTGCCATTGCGGCAACCTGCGTTATCAGTTCGATGCGCCACTGCAAGACATTGCTCACTGTCACTGCTCTATCTGCCGTCGCACGTCGGGCGGCATTGTCATGACCTGGATTTCAGTGCCGGTCAGTTCGTTCGAATGGACCGAGGGCAGCCCCGCGACCTATGACTCCGGCCCGACCTGTGTACGCTACTTCTGCAATAACTGCGGGGCGCAACTGGCATTGCTCTCGCGCAACAGTCCGGAAGAGATAGACGTCACCGTCGCCACCTTCGATCACCCGGAGCTGGCACCTGCCGACCGCCATATCTGGACGGACAATCGCTTGCCGTGGCTGCATCTGGATGAGCAGTTGCCGGGGGAGACGGGGGAGACTGTTTAAAGCGAGCGGCTGTGGGAGCAGAGCTTGCTCGCGATGAGGACACCGCGATCTAAAATGAACCGCGTCCAGCCTTATCGCGGGCAAACCCCCACGGGGACACGCTGATATTGACGTG
>NZ_JACONW010000218.1 GCF_014357575.1 Pseudomonas folii
CGGAATCCGAATCCTGGCAAGAACTGCTCAATGCTGCCGGGTTTATTGAGCGGGAACGCTGCTATCGCCTAGCTGGTTTGCCTCGAGAACAGCAGCCTTGGTTGGCGAGTGTTTGGCGCAAGGCTTAACACCTGGTCGCCTGTATCGCGGGCAAGCACCGCTCCCACATTTGAACGCATTCCAACCTGAGCGCGCGATCTCTTGTGGGAGCGGTGCTTGCCCGCGATACAGGCGACTCGGTCTAAAGACAGGTTAAACCCAAGCAGCATCCCAAAGCGGATAATCCCCCATCCGCTCGACCAATCCAGCCCGCACCGGGTTCATCACCACGTAAAAAGCCAGCGCTCTCAAATCCTCCTCCTTGCGAATGGAGCGGTCATGAAAGCCGGGTTGCCAAATACTCCCCGTACGACCTTGCGCAGCATTCACCGTCAGGTTGACGAGGGATTTAGTTCGCCCAACGACATAGCTCAAAGAGTCACTATCGAGCTCGAACAACCAGTGAAAATGATCAGGCATCACCACCCAGGCAAGTGACTTAACAAGACCATCACGCTCAGCCTGTTGGAACTGCTTCGCTATGAGACGTCCAACTATCCAGTCACCAAAAATAGGCTGGCGGTCTTTGGTGTTAGCAGTTATGAGATAAATCCGGCCTTTTTCACTGTGGCGGCCAATGCGTAACTGTCGAGATTGATGAGGTGATCGCATTCCATTGCCTTTGAGCTCTAGTGGAACTCAAAAGGTAGGTCAGACAGGTGACATACAGCGCTGGATTAATTGGCTGGATGTGTCTGCTCCTCGAATCGAGGCGCGGCCATCATAAGCAAGCTCAGCTCCCACAGCGCTTGCATTACTGTGGGAGCCGGGCTTGTCTGGGCGGCATTCCGACGATTGAGTCAATGATTTACAGCTGGCTCACCACCCTTTTCAGCCTGCTCCCGCTGCTCATCACTCGGCTCTTTAATCCGATACCACGCCACATACAGCGCGGGCAGGAACAGCAGCGTCAGGAGGGTGGCAATGATGATGCCGCCGATCATGGCGTAGGCCATCGGGCCCCAGAAGACTTCGCGGGCGATGGGGATCATGCCAAGGCTGGCAGCCGCAGCGGTCAGCAGGATCGGACGGCGGCGGTGTTGGGTCGCTTCGGCCACGGCATCCCATGGCAGGTAACCATCACGCTCATAAGCATCAATCTGTGTAACCAGAATCACTGAGTTACGGATGATGATGCCAATCAGCGCCAATATCCCGAGGATCGCCACAAAGCCCATGGGCGTGCCGGTCGGAATCAGCGCCAACACCACGCCAATCAAGCCCAACGGCGCAACGCTGGCCACGAGGAACATCTTCTGCACACTGTGCAGTTGAATCATCAGGAACGTCGCCATCAGGAAGATCATCAGCGGCACGACACTGGCGATCGGACCTTGCGCCTTGCCACTTTCTTCGACTGTCCCGCCAGTCGCGACCTTGTAACCCGTCGGTAAACCCGCAGCAAACTTGTCGATCTCAGGCTTGAGCTGCTTGACCAGATCGGTTGGCTGCATGTCATCTGCTACCGCCGCCTTAACCGTGATGGTCGGCTTGCGGTCACGACGCCAGACCAGCGGCTGCTCCAGCTCGTATCGCACCGTCGCAAACGCCAGCAACGGAATCGACGTACCGCCCGGCGTTACAATCTGCAGATTCTGAAGGGTTTCTGGCGACCCACGCTCTGCATCTTCAGCACGACCGACCACATCAATCAGGTAAATATCATCGCGAACCTGCGTGACAGGCGAGCCGCTGACGATGCTGTTCATCAACTTCGCGACGTCTTCGGATGACAAGCCCAACTGCCGCGCCTTGTCCTGATTGATGTCGATACGCAGGACTTTCCCCGGCTCGTTCCAGTCGTAAATCATCTCGCCGACATGCGGGTTGGCGTCCAACAGAGTGGCCAGTTCGATGGCGTGCTGGCGGACCTTGTCGATGTTTTCACCACTGACCCGATACTGCAGCGGACGCCCCACCGGCGGCCCCATTTCCAGCGGCTGAACGAAGCTGCCGATGCCGACAAACTCTTCGCGCAGACGCTTGTTCAAGCGATCAGTCAAACCGGCGCGCTGCTCCAGGCTTTTGCTGACAATCACCAACTGCGCGTAGTACGGGTTTTCCAGCTGCTGGTCCAGCGGCAGGTAGAAACGCAAAGCGCCCTGACCGATGTAGGTGCTCCAACGCTCGATATCCGGATCGTCCTTGAGCGTGGCTTCAAAGCGGTCCACGACCTTGCGGGTTTCATTGATCGAAGCGTTCTGCGGCAAGTTCAGGTCGACGAGAACTTCCGGCCGGTCCGAGGACGGAAAGAACTGGTTCTGCACGAACTGCATGGAGAACACCGCCCCCACAAACAGCAGAATGGTGAAGATGATCGTGACCCAGCGATGTCGCATCGCCCAGAACATGCTGTTGTTGAAGCCTCGGGCAATGCGCCCTTCCTTTTCTTTTTCGTCTTTCTTTTTGATGTTGGCACTCAGGATGTGCACGCCAATCACCGGCGCGAACAACACCGCCACGACCCACGACACCAACATCGCCACGGCAATCACCGCAAACAGCGTGAAGGTGTATTCCCCCGCCGAGCTGGCATTGAGGCCGATGGGCACGAACCCGGCGACGGTCACCAGCGTACCCGTGAGCATCGGGAACGCAGTCGAGGTGTAGGCGTAAGTCGCGGCCTGCTCCTTGGTCTCGCCCATTTCCAGGCGCGTGACCATCATCTCCACCGTGATCATCGCGTCATCCACCAGCAAGCCGAGGGCGATGATCAACGCGCCGAGGGAAATCCGCTGCATCGTGATGCCGCTGTATTCCATGAACACGAAGACCATGGCCAGCACCAGCGGGATCGAGCAAGCGACCACCAAGCCAGCACGCACGCCCAGGCTGACAAAGCTGACGATCAGCACGATCACCACCGCCTCGAACAACGCGCTGGTGAAGCCACCGACAGCCTTCTCAACCACTTCGGCCTGATCCGACACGTTATGCACGCCGACGCCAACCGGCAGATTAGCGGTGGCGGCGTCCATGCGCTCGTGCAGCGCCTTGCCGAATGACTGAATGTTGCCACCCTTCTTCATGGCAATAGCCAGACCGATGGCTGGTTTGCCGTTGAAGCGGAACGACGGTTTCGGTGGATCGGCGTAGCCACGGGTGATATCAGCGATGTCACTCAAGCGGTAGAAACGATCATTGAGGCGCAGATTGACCTCAGCCAGATCCTTCTCCGACGCAAACTGCCCCGAGGTTCGCACCGAAATCCGTTCCGGCCCGGCCTCGATCACACCCGCTGGCGTGACCGCGTTTTGCGATTGCAGGCTTTGCACCACCTGGCTCTGATCCAGACCCAGCGCCGCCAGCTTGCGGGTGGAGAAATTCAGGTACAGCACTTCGTCCTGCTGGCCGATCATTTCGACCTTGCCCAACCCCGGCACGTCGCGGATTTCCGTGCGGACCTGCTCGACGTAATCACGCAACTGGCGCATGGAAAAACCATCCGCCGTGAACGCGTAAATCGACCCGTAAACATCACCGAATTCGTCGTTGTAAAACGGTCCTTGGGTGCCTTGAGGGAATTGCGCGCGGATATCGTCGATCTTTTTGCGCACCTGATACCAGATCTCCGGAATGTCACCGGCAGAAGTGGTGTCGTGAAGGAAAATCATGATCGTAGACTCACCCGGACGCGTGTAACTCTTCACGTAGTCCAGCGAGTCCAGCTCTTCGAGTTTCTTCTCAATGCGGTCGGTGACTTGCTCAAGGGTTTCATCCACCGTCGCGCCCGGCCAGCGGGTTTGTACGACCATGGTTTTGATGGTGAAGGAAGGATCCTCTTCACGCCCAAGATTCATGTAGGAAAACACGCCCATTAACAGCGCGACGAACATCAGGTACCAGACAAATGACTGATGCTTGATGGCCCATTCGGACAGGTTAAAACTCCCTTTCATCGCGGGCTTTCCTCATCGACTTTAACTTTCTGGCCCGGCTTGAGGCTGTTGACCCCGGCACTCACCACCCACTCGCCGGGTTTGATCCCGTTGCTCAACACAAAACTGTCACTGCTACGACTGACAACGTTCACTACCCGGGGATTAACCGTCTGGTTCTGCCGGTCAATGATCCACACCTGAGCCTTGCCATCGACTTCCTGCAACGCATTGATCGGTAGCTCAGTGCGCGAGGCAATGGCCGAACTGAGGCTGACGCTGATGGCGGTGCCCAGCCTGAAGGCTTCCGGCGTGTCTGACAGAGTCAGGCGTGCGCGACGGGTACGCGTGGCGCGTTCGGCTTGCGGTTCGATTTCGCGCAGCTTCGCAGTGGTATTGATCTGCGGATCCAGTTGGCTGGCGACCTTGAACTCGACGCCTTCGGGCAACTGGTCAGCCAAGGTTCCAGGCAAATCGATCACCGCTTCTTTGACGTCCGGACGGGCCAGGGTCACGACTTCCTGCCCGGCCGTGACCACTTGCCCGGCCTCTACCTGCCAGCGAGTGACAACGGCCGCGTGATCGGCTCGTAACTCGCTGTAACCCAGCTGATCCTGAGCCTGGCTCAGTGCTGCGCGGGCTTGCTCCAGGGACGAGTTGGTGGTTTTCAGATCAGTCTGGGCGATATCCAGCTGCGCTTGGGCGCCCACGCCACGGTCGAACAACTCCTGCTGACGGCGGGCATTGGCTTGAGCGTTGATCCACTGCGCCTGAATGCGCGCCAGATCGCCTTGGCGAGCACGTACGTTGTTCTGTTGATCGGTAGGGTCCAGCGTGGCGAGCAGTGCGCCTTTGGCGACTTCACTGCCGACGTCCACGCTGCGTTGCGCGATCCGTCCGCCGACCCGAAAACCCAAGGTGCTTTCAAAGCGCGCTTCGATATTGCCCGCAAAACGCCCGAGGCTTTCCTCGGAAATCGCGTTGGCTTCGACATGCAGCACGGGGCGTACCGGTTCCGGCGCAGGTTCTTCCTTGCTGCACGCAGTCAAGAATGGCAGCAACAGCAACCACGACAAACGCTTCATGGCTGCACCTTCGCGGTTTTCTGTTTCTCGCTGGCGGCTATTTCCACCTGCATGTCCGGGTGCAACAACTGCCCACCCGCCACGACCACTTTCTCACCCGCCTTCAGGCCATCGGTGATGATGACTTTGGCGGTCAGGTAACGGCCAACGGTGACGGCACGCAAATTGGCTTTGCCTTGATCGTCCACCACCCACACGGCTGGCTTGCCCAATTGATCGCCCAACCCCTTGGTCAACGCGGCCCACGGCAGTTCGATGCTGGCCTTGCCCGGCGTGTTCAACGCCCCGCTGACCACTGAACCGAGGTCCATGCCAGCGGGTAATTTTTCGAGGGCGATTTTTACTTGTACGGTGCCGGTTTCGGCTGACACGGCGGGTGTCACTTCACGGACTTTGCCGACCGTTTTGATTTGCGGGTTATCCAGCAGCGTCACCACCACCGGCTCATCACCGGATGCCTGGGCGAACAGTGACTCATAGACGTTGAAGACGGCATCACGCTCGCCATCCCGGGCCAGCCCAAAAATCGGCACGGTGGCCTGCACCACTTGCCCGACTTCTGCCTGACGCTGGGTAATCACGCCCGGCGCGTCGGCGATCAGTGCGGTGTAGCTCAGTTGTTCACGGGCATTGGCCAATTGCGCTTGCGCGGCATGAAGCGCGCTCTGGCTACTGCGCAATGAGGCCTGCGCCGAATCGTACTCACTGCGGCTGGTATAGCCCTTGGGCAGCAGTTTTTCCTGCCGCACGAATGCCGCTTGGGTTTGCGTCACCCGCGCCTGTTCGGCAGCGACGGCAGCCACGGCGGAATCAACATTGGTCTGTAAGTCCTTGGGGTCAAGCTTCGCCAGCACTTGCCTGGCCGTGACCCGATCACCCACATCCACCATGCGCTGAATGATCTTGCCGCCCACACGGAATGAAAGCTGCGTCTGCACCCGCGCCTGAACATCACCGGTCAGGGCCACCTGAGCGGCGTAATCGGTGGTTGCGACTTCTTGCACATAAACGCGCGGCAGATTGGCCGGAGGGGCTTCTTCTTTGCCGCAGCCGGCGAGAATGGCCAACGCCAACGTCAGACCGGCCAACGCCAATTTAGAGGGGGAAACGGGCATGCAGACTCCTTATGCGGATGCCGTGCGCGTGCCTCGCTGTAAACAGTGGGTGGCGCCGTGACTATGCGACTCTCAGCGTAGATCAGGGTTCCTTGGGGTGTGCGATTGGTTGTGTATACAACGCGTCGCTTTGGGCAAATACGTGACCTGTTGGAGCGAGGCTTGCCCGCGAAGAACGATAACTCGGTGTGTCTGGTTTACCG
>NZ_JACONW010000219.1 GCF_014357575.1 Pseudomonas folii
CTATCGCTGCCTCGCGGTTGCTCGTGTGCCCCTACAGAAAATCATTAAAATCAGTCAGGCGTATTTTTTATAGGAAAGCAGAAAAAAAACAGCCAAAAAAAACCGAAGCACCCAGGCTTCGGTTTTCATGTCCACGGCGTTGCAATCAGGCCGGGAACAATTCGCTTAGCTTCATCGCCAGCATCATGTCGCCTTCAGCGCGCAGCTTGCCGCCCATGAACGCCTGCATGCCGTCGGTCTCGCCGCTGACGATGCCTTCAAGGGTTTCGCCGTCCATCACCAGCGTCACTTGCGCGTCAGGGTTTTCGCCTTCCTGCAGCTCGCAGGTGCTGTCTTTGACGATCAGCGAGAAGTGTTTGTCTTCATCGATACGAAAGCCGAAAACCAGGTCCAGGCCAGCAGCGGCACTTGGGTTGAACTTGGCTTTCATGGCTTGAACGGCGTCGGCTACGGAGGTCATGGTTCGGTCCTTTCTAGTGGTTGTTCTGCAAGGTTTGCCTGGATCATCGGTAGGTGATGAGTTCCGGCGTATTCGTCAGTTGCAAGTGCGCATAATTGTTGAAGCCTGCCAGAGCAACCTCGTGACCACGGAACTTGAGGTGGTTGAACGAGGTGTTGACGATGTGCCAGTTGAGCTGGAAAGCCTGCTCGGCCGGCATTTGGGTAATCAGATGGAGCAGGGCGGTAATGGTGCCGCCTGAAGTAAACACGGCAATGCGCTCGCCGCTTTCAGCGCGCTCCAGCATTCGATGCAACCCGGCCTGAACCTGGGCAACAAATGCCTGCCAGCTTTGTAAGCCTTCGTTGTCGTGACTGCCATTGAGCCAGCGCGAGACAATCATTGAAAACAGGCGTTGAAACTCTGCACGGTGTTGGGCGGCATGCCGCATCACATGCAGCGCTTCGGGTTCGTCTTCAAGCGTTGGCAGCAGGGCGCGGATGACGGCTTCAGCGTCGAACTCATTGAAAGCCGCATCGACTTCCAGTGTCGGGGTTTTCAGCCCGGCAGCATCAAGTTGACCCAGGGTCAGTTCGGCCGTGTGCTGTTGTCGACGCAAGCTGCCCGTGATACAGCGATCAAAGCCTGAGCCAGTCCGTGAAAGGTGTGCACCGAGCACTTCTGACTGACGAATGCCGATCGGCGACAGCACGTCGTAATCGTCGGCACCAAAGGATGCCTGGCCATGTCGTATCAGATAGATGCTGCCCACGTCCGTTTCCCGGTACGTTGAAGTGTTTGCGAGGTTATGAGGATGCCGAAGGCGTGTCAATGAAAAAACATACGCTTGTTTGAATGGCCATTATGAAACGATTGGCGACTGGTCGCCGTCAGGTCGCACCGGTATGCTTGATCCATCCGCGCCCCTTGAATGGTAAGGGCGCAATCCAAGTGAGGAGTCTCTGTGGAGTTTTTAGCCGATTACGCCAGCTTCCTGGCCAAAACGGTCACCCTGGTTGTCGCTATCGTCATTGTGCTGGTGGCCATTGCCTCCATGCGCGGCAAAGGCCGCCGTCGGTCAGCGGGGCAGTTGCAAGTCACCAAGCTCAACGATTTCTACAAGGCTTTGCGTGAGCGTCTTGAGCAATCCCTGCTGGACAAGGATCGCCTCAAGGCCCTGCGCAAAGAGCAGGCCAAAAGTCTCAAGAAAGACAAGAAGCAGGCCGAACCCAAGTCCCGCGTCTACGTGCTGGACTTCGATGGCGATATCAAGGCGTCTGCTACTGAAAGCCTGCGTCACGAAATCACCGCACTGTTGACCCTGGCAACGGACAAAGACGAAGTCGTACTGCGCCTGGAAAGCGGCGGCGGCATGGTCCACAGCTATGGTCTGGCCTCTTCGCAACTGGCGCGCATTCGACAGGCAGGTATTCCGCTGACCATTTGTATCGACAAGGTGGCGGCCAGCGGTGGTTACATGATGGCGTGCATCGGGGACAAGATCATCAGCGCACCCTTCGCCATTCTGGGGTCGATTGGCGTTGTCGCACAGTTGCCCAACGTCAATCGTCTCCTCAAAAAGCACGACATCGACTTCGAAGTGCTGACCGCTGGTGAGTACAAGCGCACGCTGACGGTATTTGGTGAAAACACCGAAAAGGGCCGTGAGAAGTTTCAGCAGGACCTGGACATCACCCACGACCTGTTCAAGAACTTTGTCGCCAACTACCGTCCGCAACTCGCCATTGATGAAGTGGCCACTGGCGAGGTGTGGCTGGGCGTTGCAGCACTCGACAAACAGCTGGTGGACGAGCTCAAGACCAGCGACGAATACATCGGTGACCGCGCCAAAAGCGCTGAGGTGTTCCACCTGCATTACGCGCAGCGTAAAAGTCTGCAGGAACGCATGGGCATGGCCGCAACGGGATCAGTGGACCGCTTGCTGCTCAGCTGGTGGAGTCGCCTGACTCAACAACGCTTCTGGTAAATTCGTAAAGCGCCGCCTGCAATTGCAGGTGGTGCTTTTTATTGTCTCGAATAAATCAGCGCGCGGTATTTATACAGGTCATTCAAGGTCGCGATATCCATAAGACTGGCAATCTCTTTGCAATAAGGAAATTGCCCGAAATGCCGACACCTGTCGATTACCTTGCCAGCAATCCTGCTCTGGACACCTTTGCCCGCCACCACGGAGCTGTCATCAAAGGCCCGGCGAGTTTTGCCCGAGCGCTGATCAAAGCACACGCCACTCAATACTGGGCGATGGACATCGATCCGGACGCCATTTGCCTGACAACACTTCGTTTCAACTCGCCGCCAGCTACTGCTCCCTTTCCAGCTGTAGTGCAGAAGTCGCTGACGCTGACTGAGGCGCTGCTGGGTCATGTGCAGCGTCCTTCAGCCTTGTTCGGGTTTCTCGATGTCGTTCAGGCCTGGAGACCTCACGGGATTGCCTTGAAACGCGTCGAGAATCTGCTGCCGAATTTCACGGTGCGCACTTATGAAGGGCTTTACAAACGATCCACGCCACAGCGCTACGACGCCTCAACTCACGTCAGCATCAGTCCTGACCAGTTCAGACAGTTCGTCAAAAATACGGACCTGCGCACCCTCTACAGTCATTACATCGAGCAGTTGCTCGCGGGCAGTGCGCAGTACTTTCCGGTGCTGGCCAAAGCAGCCTTTATCAAAGCCGCTTTCCTGCAGGTGCGTGAAAAAACATTAAGCGAGGCAGACCAGCGACTGGCCCTTGAGTCCGTGGGCCTGACGGGAGCACAGCGTTGGGAAACGCTCACACCGGCCAAACTGGCCGAGCCGTTTCGAGTTGCGAGTCATATCGTCGTTTCACCGCTGAAAGTTCATCGCTATACCGCCACGGATATCCTGCTGATCAAGAACAAACGCAATCAGCGGACGCTGCTTTATATCCCCGGAAATTCGTCGCCCCTGCAGGGCTTTGAAAATGAAAGCAAACTCTCATATTGGCTGGCGAGCCAGTGCCGCGAGCCCGCCAGGCGACTGGCCCTGGGCGCGCATTTTCAAGAGCGAGACGACAGCGACGGATTGTTCCTGAGTGGTTTGTACACCGCTCTGGAAGGCGTCGCGGCCTATCCACACTGGCTCAACAGAGCCACCGGTAGCTGGCCGCCGCACCAATATGTTCACGCGGGCAAAGAAATTGTCGGTGATCCCTTTGATGCCCTGCGTGACAGTCTGCAAGCGCGCTTGAGGGCTGACGCCAGGTCGGTTATCCATACTCGCAGCGACGCGCACCTGGAGGGATTGGCCGAAGGCCTGACTCGCAGTCTGGTGTTTACAGGGTTGATCGCGCTGATGGTGCCTGAGGCTGTGCCGTTCATTATCGGACTTTCCACCACGCTGATCGGCGTTGGAGCGGTTCAGGTGCATCAAGGCAAAACTTTTGAGGAACGCAAGCGAGCAGCGCAACGCATCGAATTTGGCGTCTTCAACGCGCTTCCATTGGCTGCGGAAAGCTTGGTCAACGTCGCTGCCAGCTTGTCTGATGCAACATCAACCATTGAGCCGCTGGCCGTTGTCGATGAGCCCGAGTCGGTGGTCGGGCAGGGCGCTGAGCCTGGCAGGGGGCCGCGTCTGCGCTTTGAAATGGCGCCTCCCAATCTGCGTTCGCTCAGCTCCGGTCTACGTCAGTCATTAAAAGCATTCGAGGCGTCGCCCGCGTCATTACTTGGTGAGCCCACTGTCCACGGGCCCAACGGCATGCTGGATATCCATCATGCGGATGGGCATTACTTCGTGGCGATTCATGACAAGGCTTACGAAGTTTGCTGGGAGGAATATGCACGTCAGTGGCGTATTACTGCTCCGGACGGAACGGGTAGGGTTGGCCCCTTCATCAAGCAGCTGGACACCGATCAGTGGGACATTGATCTCGGTGGCCTCAGGGGTGGGATGGAAAACAGCGCAGTGCCCGTCACCCGTTCGGGCACGGCCAAGGCTTCATTGAATCAACAGGTCAAGGCGCTTTACCCCGGCTTCAGTTCGCAGCAGACCGCTGAGTTTATTGCCGGTCTACGCGCCAGCGGCACTTCAATCGAGATACAGCTTGCGCGACTGTCGATGGACTTTCAGGCGCTGGATCGCAGTCTGGAGCGTTGGGTCAACGGCCCGATGGGTTGGCGACCAGTGACTGAAACCCATTCGATACCGGTGTCCAGTTTGTCCAAGCGCAATGCGGCTGAAATCATCAAGCGCTGCTGGCAGCGACAAACACCCGTGACGGGGGCTGCTGCCCGCCATCTCAACGGCTTTGTGCTGGACCTGTCGGGTCTGGTGATTGGCGATTTGCCTTACCTGCCCGGCGACTTCAGCCATGTCACGGCCATTAATATTTCGCGCACCTATATGTCGCAACAATCGGTGAGCGCCCTCGTCAGTAAATGCCCCGGTCTGTACTGGCTGAACGCCGAAAACAACTTCCTGTCGGTGATACCCGCAGGTATTCGCCATCTGCGACACCTGACTCGCCTGACCCTGGCCAACAACCGCATTGTAGTCACCGCTGACATGATGCAGACACTCAGGCGCTTGCCTGATCTGAGGCTGCTCAATCTTGAACGAAACCCTGTCGGGCCGTTGCTGGATGTCAGCGAAATGCCGCAGTTACTGAACCTGTTCTTACGCGGGACCGGGTTGCTGGAGGCGCCAGCCGGAGTCTTCGAAACGCCCAACCTGATCGCGCTGGATCTGCGCAGCAACCGTATTACCACACTGCCCGATGCTTTTTTCGAGATGCCGGGCACTGTTCGGCATACGTTGCTGGACGGCAATCCGCTCTCGCTGGGCACTCGCGTACGCATTGGCGCTATCGGCGGACCCTTGGTGTTTACCGAACAGGCCGACAACGTAGAGTTCTGGCTAGCCCAGACACCGGCACTGGAGCGCGTTCATCGTCGAGCCGTATGGGACTTGTTCTGGAGCGAGATGCATGCGGCTGACTTCTTCGAAATTATTTCGCGCTTGCAGGGCTCTGCAGATTTCAGTTTGAGTCGTGCCGCCGTCACGCAAAGGGTCTGGGATCTTCTGGAGGCAGGTGCCAGGGATGAGCTTTTGCGCTCAAGGTTGATCGCGATGGCGGCGTTCCCCGAAACCTGCGTCGATGGTGCAGCCGTGATTTTCAGCAACATGGAGCTTGAGGTGCTTGTCAGTCAGGCCCGTTCATTGGCAACTGCCGGGAGAGAGGGGCCGCAATTGCTGAAGCTGTTACGTGGTTTGTTTCGTCTTGAAGAAGTCGATGGTCTCGCGCGCCTGGACGCCGCCGCACGTGTCGGCTTCACCGAGGATGTCGAAGTGCAGTTGGCTTATCGCGTCGGTCTTGCCAGTCGCCTGGAGTTACCGATCAACTCGCGCACGATGCAGTTCTCCAGCTCTGCAGACGTTACTGATGCTGCGCTGAACCGGGCTGAGCAAACGGTATTGAGCCGTGAAACGCCCGAAGAACTGACCGCCTTTGCGATAAAGCGTGATTTCTGGATCGACCATCTGAAACGCCAGTACGCCGCGGAGTTTGCAGCCTGTCAGCGGGCCACTGCATTGCGTATGGAGGCCCTTGATGATCTACAAAGCGAACGCCCCATGTCGGACGCGGCTTACAAAGGTGAGGCGGACGCGATTATGAAACAGCGGCAGCGAGATGAAGAGGAGCTGATGACACAATTGACCCAGGCGGAGTTGGTGGGAGGAGGTCTTGCAGCCAATGAAGTGTGACGACGCGGGACTGTCTTTAGCCGGGAAGGGGCCCATACAGTCGCTGAATTGGTGTCGTCAAAAAGGCATCTTTCCCAAACAAAATGCGATCACCTGACCTGGAATGCTTTTCTGTAGGAGCTGACGAGCACCGCGAGGCCG
>NZ_JACONW010000022.1 GCF_014357575.1 Pseudomonas folii
GTCCTGTTCCAGCGGGCATTCCATTCTGGGCGGGTCTGGTTGACCTGATCCCAATCAATGGTCACTGCAGTTTCCAGGTACTTGTTCATTGCGTCGACCTGAGCTTTGGTCTTGTCGGTGGTCGGGGTTTTCGGGTTGGACGGGATCTGGTCACCGAACTCCAGCGCTGGCGCCTGAGCTTCTGGCGTCAGCAGATAAGCCGCCAGCTTCTGTGCCAGTTCCGGCTGGTCGTTTTTAGCGATGGCGCACTCGGCCACGTTAAGCACCACGCCACCTTCTTTCGGCGGCGCGTATTCGACGGGCACGCCCTTGATCTTCAGCGCCGTCACCTGAGTAGGGGTGAGCGGGAACAGCGCAGCCTCACCGGTCTGCACCATCTCGGAAATCTTCGCCGAGCTGGCGATGTATTCCAGTACGTTCGGGCCCACGGTTTTCGGCCAGGCCTTGAAACCTGGCTCTACGTCGGTCTCGCTGCCGCCCTGAATGCGGTTGAACATCAGGAAACCATGCAGGCCGAAGGTGGAGGAGGCCATGGACTGGAATACCACTTTCTCCTTGAACTTCTTGTCCGCCAGATCCATCCACGAGGTCGGCGCAGCCCAGCCGTTTTCCTTGAACATTTTCGTGTTGTACGCCAGCCCGGTTACGCCAAGGCTCACGGCGGCGGCTTCATCCTTGATCTTCGCCTTGGCTGGCAAGTCCGCAAGGGAAGCGCTCGGCTGCAACTTGTCGCACAGACCCATGGAAATCGCCCGGTACATGATGCCGTCATCGAGGAACATCACGTGCATCTGCGGGTTGTCTTTACTGGCCTGAACCTTGGCGAGGATGTCCGAAGAGGTGCCCGGCACGATCACCACTTTTACGTCGTTGGCTTTCTCGAAAGCAGGCAACACCTGATCGGCATAGAGGCGTTCCATGGTGCCGCCGTTCATGCCCAGATAAAGGGTCGTTGCGGCGTGGGCCGGGGAGGCGACCAGCAATGCCGCCAATGGCAGGCTCGACAAGCCGGTAAATGCGATGCGTTTTAAGTTCTTCATTGCAGCGACCTTCCTCTGTGCAAAGTGATGAAATCAATGGCTAACGGTATTACAGGGTTGGGCAGTGTGTTGAAAACGGCGGATGGAAAAAGCGTCCAGGGTAATCGTCGACTGGCCGGTGCAAACATACTCGGCGAGGGCTTCACCCGCGGCGGGGCCGATCTGGAATCCAGAACCCGCAAAACCGAAGCCATGCAGCAGGCCCGGTTGCAGCATGCTAGGGCCGAGGACCGGCTCGCGATCCGGCAAGTAACCTTCGGTGCCGCTCCAGGTGCGAATCGCCTGGGCTCCGGCCAGCGGCGGGTAAAGCTCGACTGCGTTGCGCAGGATCTCCAATACAGCGGCTTGCCCCGGCCTGGCGCGGGCGGGGTCCAGCGCGAAGCCCTGACCGCCGCCCAGTACACAATTGCCTCGGGCGACCTGCCGGGCATAGATGCCACCGCCCTCGACGCCGGTGCTTACATCCATGAACATCGGCAGCGGCTCAGTCACCAACATGGCCGGATGGCCCGACACCATCGGCACCGGTTCGCCAAATTGTGCAGCCAGATCGCTGGCCCAGGCACCCGCGCAATTGAGCAACCACGGGGCGCGCAGGTTAAGGCCGCTGGCCGTGCGGACCACAAATGCATGGCCGTCATGGCAGACGTCAATCACCTCGGCCTGTTCGAAAATTTGCGCGCCGGCCCGCCTGGCTGCCTGGGCGAAAGCCGGGGACACCAGTCTTGGGTTGGCGTGGCCGTCGTCGGCACACAACGAAGCACCCACCGCGACATCCCCCGCCCAAGGAAAGCGCGCCCGTAACTGCTGGCGATCCAGCAGTTGTAGCTCCAGCCCGAAGCCGCGACTGACTTCGGCATAAGTGCGCAAGGCGTTCATGTCGGTCTCACTGCGGGCCAGCTTCAGGTGCCCCGAGCGCTGATATTCACCATCAGTGCCAATCAGCTCGCGCAAACCGCTCCAGATGGTGTGGGCGCGTTGTGACAACGGCAGCTGGCTCAACGGCCGCCCCTGACGGCGCACGCCCCCGTAGTTGACGCCACTGGAATGCGAGCCGCAGAAGTCACGTTCCAGCAAGGTCACGCGTCTGCCCTTCAAGGCTAAAAACAGGGCGGCTGATGCGCCGACGATGCCGCCGCCAATGATCAGTGCATCGCTTTCAATCGCTGCGCTCATGACTGGGCCTCCACACCAAACGGCAACGGCTTGATCGGTGCCTGGCCGCGCAGCCGACCAATGCCTTGCAGCTCCCGACCGCTGCAGTGCGCGACGATCTCCGTTGCTGCCAGTCCGCACATCCGGCCCTGGCAGCGCCCCATGCCAACCCTGCACATGGCCTTGACCCGATTGATCTCCCAGTGACCTTCGTCGACCACTGTACGAATATCGCCTGCGCTGACTTCCTCACAGCGGCAGATAATGGTTTCGTCCGGAACCTTCGCGGCCCAGTCAACGGGAAAGGGGAAAGCGGTTTCCAGCCCGTGACGAAAGCGCTGGATGCTCGCCAGTTTGTTCTTCAACTGAACGCTGCGATTGTTATCAATGCTCTGTCCGATGTCTGCAAGCAAGGCCAGCGCCGCCAGTTCCCCGGCCATTTCCGCTGCGTCCGCGCCCATGATTCCTGCGCCGTCACCGGCGAGATAAACACCCGCAATGCTGCTGCGTCCGGCGTCATCACGCGCGGGCAGCCAGGCGCGATTAAGCGCGCTCCACTGAAAATCGCAGCCGAGCAGGTCAGCCAGTTGCGTCTCGCTGCGCAGTGCATGAGCGAAAGCCACGGCGTCGCAACTCAGCGTTTGTACGCTGTTGCTGCCTTGCCACTGGACGGTATTGACCCGTTTGTGACCGTCGATACGTTGCAATGTCGCGCCTTGGTGGACGGCGACACCGTGAGCGGTCAGCCAGGCGCGGTAATACAAACCTTTGGCCAGCGTCAGCGGTTGGCCAAGCAGCGCGGGCAGGGCGCGGCACTGGGCGGAAAAGGGCGCGCTGTCCAGGACTGCAACCACATTCGCACCAGCCTTGGCGTATTGATACGCGACCAGGTAAAGCAGCGGACCGCTGCCGGCAAACACGATTCTTTCGCCGATGGCACAGCCCTGGTATTTCAGGGCGATCTGCGCCGCACCCAGGCTGTAGACACCCGGCAAGGTCCAGCCAGGCACCGGCAGGATGCGATCGGTGGCACCGGTCGCGATGATCAGATGACTGTAATCGATGCTCCCGGCACGGTTCTCCTGCAGAGTATCGAGTCGCTGATCTTCGGCGTTCCATACCAGCGTTTGCGGACGATAATCGATGTGTGACGAAAGCTCGTCGAGGGTTTGGTGCACGGCGACTGCCTTGCCCGCTTCAAAGCCGTAGAGCGCTTTTGGATTGCGGCGGAAGTTCTCGGGTTGACGGCGATAAATCTGTCCGCCACCCCGCAGGCCCTCGTCCAGCAGGCAGGCTTTCACCCCGTGGGCATGCAAGGTTTGCGCAGCACGAATGCCCGCAGGACCCGCACCAACGATCACCACCGATTGCGCGGTATTCGTATTCATAGTTGCCGTCCCGGATCACGGCTGACGACTTGCCCACCTTCAAGCAATGTCGAGCAGGCGCGCACCCGGCGGCCATCGCCCAGGCGCACCCAGCAATCCTGACAAGCGCCCATCATGCAAAACCCGGCCCGGGGTTCGGCGCTGAAGTCGCTGCCGCGCAGATGTTCGCTGCTGGTCAATACCGCGGTGAGCAAAGTATCGCCTTGCAGCCCGCTGGCGGGCTGACCGTCGAGGGTGAAGGCCAGCGCCGGGCGGTCTTTTTCGACCAGACGTTTGAGCAATGCCATGCGTTTCGCGCTCCAGGCCTCGGGTTAATGTTTGCCGACCAGCACTCGATCCAGGCCATAGACCCGGTCGAGGATGATCATGGTGGCGGCGGTCAACGCGATAACCAGCGCGGAAACGGCGGCCATCATCGGATCGATGGACTCTGTGGCGTAGACGTACATCCGCACCGGCAGGGTCTGGGTCGAAGGCGAAGTGACGAAGATCGACAGTGTCACCTCGTCAAAGCTGTTGATGAACGCCAGCAGCCAGCCACCGGCCACGCCGGGCAGAATCATCGGCAAGGTGATTTTGCGGAACAGCGTGAAGCGGCTGGCTCCCAGTGATTCGGCTGCCTGTTCGGCGCTTCGGTCGATACCGATGGCCGCGGCAATCACCAGCCGCAGTACATACGGGGTGATGATCACTACGTGGGCCAGGGTCAGCCAGAAGAAGCTGCCGTTGACGCCCATCAGCGCAAACAACCGCAGCATCGCCACGCCCAGCACCAGATGGGGAATGATGATCGGTGAGAGGAACAACCCATTGAGGAAGTTGCGCCCCGGAAACTGATGGCGGGTAATCGCCAGCGCTGCGGGTACGGCAATGATCGTCGCCAGCGTGGCGGCGACAAACGCCAGAATCAGGCTGTTATAGAACGAGTCGATGAAGTCGGCACGCTCGAAGATCGCCCGGAACCAGCGCAGGGAAAAACCAGAAGTCGGCAAGCTGAGGGTGTTTTCTGGCGTGAAAGCCACCAGACAGACCACCACCAGTGGCGCGAGCATGAACACGACGACGAGGGCGTGGAACGACAGGGCCAAAGGACCGTTTTTAGACATGGTTCATTCCCCCAGGGTTTTCTTGTAGCGACCTTCGACCATGCGGTTCCAGGACAGCATGACCAGCAGGTTGACCAGCAACAGCGCCACCGCAATGGTCGCGCCCATGGGCCAGTTCAGCTCCGAGAGGTATTGGTCGTAGACCACCGTGGCGACCATCTTCAGGCGGCGTCCGCCGAGCAGGCCGGGGATTGCGAAAGAGCTGGCCGACAAGCCAAAGACAATCAGCGTGCCGGACAACACGCCGGGCATGACTTGAGGCAACACCACCAGGCGCATCACCTTGGCCTGACTGGCGCCTAGGGACAGGGCTGCCTGTTCAGCCGCCGGGTCGAGCTTCTGCAGTGAGGTCCAGATCGGAATGATCATGAACGGCAGCATCACGTGCACCAGTGCAATGATCACGGCGAACGGGGTGTAGAGCATTTTGACTGGCTGGCCGCCCAGCGCTTGTATGCCCTGATTGATCAAGCCGTCGGCACCCAGCAGCAGGCTCCAGCCGAAAGCGCGCACCACCACGGAAATCAGCAGCGGCGTGAGGATCAGAATCAGAAAGATCGAACGCCAGGGCGTGCCCATGCGGCTCAGAATGTAGGCCTCAGGCACACCGATAACCACGCACAGCAAGGTCACCAGCGCACTGATCCAGAAGGTGCGCAGGAAGATTTCGTAGAAGTACGAATCGGTCAGCACCTCGCCATAGTTGGCCAGGGTGTAGGAATCGCTTTTGACCCCGACTTCATAGTCGAAGACGTTGAACGACAGGATCAGTGTGAGTGCCAGCGGGACCAGCAGCAGGCAGGTAAACATCACCAGCGCAGGTGCCGACAGTAAATAGCCGCGGCCGCCACGGCGCATATCACTCAGCAGGCTCATGGGTGCACCTCGTCGGCGTCCAGTACCCGCAGCAAACCGGCTGGCCAATCCATGCCCACCGCGGTGCCTTCTTCCATTGGCGCATCGCCGTCGTTGCGGCGTACCACGGTCAACTCGCCGATCGCGGTTTCGATGCGATACAGCCATTGACTGCCGAGGAAGTAGCGGGTGATGACCTTGCCTTGCAAACGCCCTGTGCCAGCTGCCACCAGATCGATCTTTTCCGGGCGCAGACTCAGGGTCAACGCACCGTCGCCCGGTGTCTGCCGCACTTGAGCGCAGCCCTGGCTGTCCAGATCACCGGGCAGCATGTTGGCCTTGCCAACGAAGCTGGAGATGAACCGGGTGCGCGGATGTTCATACAACTTGTACGGTTCGTCGATCTGGGTGATGCGCCCGGCCTGCATGACCACCACGCGGTCGCTGATGGACAGCGCTTCAGCCTGATCGTGAGTCACCATCAACGTGGTAATGCCGACTTCGCGCTGAATGCGGCGAATCTCGAATTGCATCTCTTCACGCAGGTTGGCATCGAGGTTCGACAGCGGCTCATCGAGCAATAAGACCGGCGGCTCAATCACCAGCGCTCGCGCCAGTGCAACCCGTTGCCGTTGACCGCCCGACAGCTCACGCGGGTAACGCTGGGCGTGCTGGCTCAGGCGTACCAGTTCCAGCACTGTTGCCACTCGGCGCTGAATGTCCGCCGCCGGCACTTTGCGCATGCGCAGGCCAAAGGCCACGTTGTCAGCAACGCTCATGTGGGGGAAGAGGGCGTAACTCTGAAACACCACCCCCAGGCCGCGACTGCTGGGTTTGGCGTGAGTGATGTCACGGCCATCAAGGATGATGCGCCCGTCGCTGACATCAACGAAGCCGGCGATCATTTGCAGGGTAGTGGTCTTGCCGCAGCCCGACGGGCCCAGCAGAGAAACGAATTCGCCTTTCTCCACCGCCAGATTCGTGGCGACCACGGCGTCGATGCTGCCGTAGCGTTTGGAGAGACCTTCAAGCTGCAAAAATGCCATAGCTGCGTTCCACCTTTTCATCACGCACAGCGTTGCGGTGCGTTTTTGTTATGGGCAGATGCGAAATGAAAGCTTTGCAGTTGCTGTGGACGTTGGTGCTCGATCTGGGTCGGCTACCAGGTTTTGTTCAAATCGCCCTGTGGACTGAGATTAAGACGAAGACTAGGATGGGCGAAAGGTTGAATTTCACTGGATGGTATATTTCTTTCAGTTCTTTCGTTCAATGAATTAGTTATCGATAAGTGATCATATGAATTCCACTGAGCGGAATGAAAATCCAAAGGATACCGGTGTGGGTGCGGTCTCGCGTTTGTTCGCAGTGCTCCGTTGCCTGGGCGACTGCTCTGAAGAGGGCGAGCGCGTGACCCAGCTCGCCCAGCAGGTCGGCCTATCGCAGCCCACCACACACCGCCTGCTGCGCAGCCTCATGGATGAAGGCATGGTGGAACAAGATCAACGCAGTAAACGCTATCGCCTGAGCATCGAGTTCTTCGCCCTGGCTGCGAAGGCGGGCAAGACCAGCAATCTGCGTGACGTGGTCCGCCCGAGCATGCTGCGCCTCTCGGCCTCCCTTGGAGATTCACTGTTCCTGCTGGCGCGCAGCGGCTTTGATGCAGTCTGTCTGGATCGCAGCGAAGGTCCTTACCCGATTCGCACCTTCACCGGCGACATCGGCGGGCGTGTTGCATTGGGTGTGGGGCAGGGCAGTCTGGCGATCCTCGCTTACCTGCCGGAAGACGAACGCGACACCGTTATCCGCTACAACTTGCCACGCCTTAAAGACTTTCACCTCTACGATGAAGTGTTCCTGCGCTCAGAGGTGGAAAACGTCCGCCGCCTCGGCTACGCCGCCCGCAACACCGGCGCACTGCCGGGCATGGCCGGTCTGGCGGTGCCTATCTTTGACCGCGAAGGCCGCTCGGTCGCCGCCCTCAGCGTCGCCACCATCAGCGACCGCCTCGGGCCGGACCGGTTGTTGACCGTGGTGGAGCTGCTCAAGAGAGAGGCCGCAGTGATCAGCGCAAGGATCAACCCGTTTGACCCGACCCTACGACGGCCGAGTCAGGTGTTTGGTCAGGTGGATTGATCGCAATCCATTTTCTGTAGGCGCTGCTTAAGGCTGCGATGCGATTGCCCTGACGCACCGCCATCGCTGCCTCTGTTTGCTGCGAACTGACGGGTAACTGTCTGAATGTACGCCTAACCCTGTGGGACCGGATTTATCCGGGAAGGGGCCTGTGCATTCACGAAATTTTATCGTCAGCAATACCGTCTTCCCGGATGAATCGGTTTCAAACGTCCCGTTTTTTAACGTGTCGCGGCGGCGCGCCATTGAACGCCGCATAATTCACGTTTGAAACACCACGCATCAATATCCACCTCCCTCAAACGATCAGCGGCTCTCAAGAACCCGCCCCTCAAGCCGATGCGCAAACAGGCACGTTACGAGCCTCTCGCCCGTAACCTTTGTACAGGGAAGTCGACATTTTCCGATCTGCGCGCTGCCGCAGATTACCCTCCCGAGGTGTTCGTTTTATGGCTAAATCCCTCCGACTCCAGATCCTGGGCATGCTGGGTGGCAGTCTGGTGCTGGTGCTGCTGATTGCGCTGGCCTGTTTCCAGTTTCTTTCCAACAACGTGCAGTCCTATCGCGGCTTGCTCGAAGGTCCGGTGCATGCCTCGCAATTGGTCGATGAAGCCAATCTTGAGTTCAAGATTCAGGTGCAGGAGTGGAAGAATGTGCTGCTGCGCGGCAAGTTGTCGGCCGATCGTGACAAGTTCTGGGCACAGTTCGAGGCGCAGGAACGTAAAGTCCAGGAATCCCTCGGCAAGCTGTCGTTAGTGCAGGGCGTGCCGGCCTCGACGCTTAATCAAGTGCAGAAACTGATGGAAGAGCACAAGGCTTTAGGTACGGCTTATCGCAAAGGGCGTGATGCATTCATTGCTGCAGGTGGTGATCCGGTCGCAGGTGATGTTGCGGTGAAGGGCGTCGACCGTGCCGCCAGTGAGCAGATGAGTCAGTTGGTAGACAGCTTGCGCAAGAACAGCGCCGAGCAATCGGTGATGATCAGCAACGCAGCCGACCGGACCATTCTGTTTGGCGCCTTGATCATGCTCGCGTCTGCGGTATTGGTCGGTCTGCTGACATGGTGGCTGGTCAATCGTAACCTGAGCGCGCCGATCCGCATGTTGATCGACTACGTTGCCCAGTTAAGCCAAGGCAAGTTCGGCGAGCGGGTCAATATCACCCGTCAGGACGAACTCGGCCATCTGGCGGTGGCAGCCAATATCCTCCGGGACTTCCTGGCGGATACATTCAACCGGCTCAAGCGCAGCACGTCGGACCTGGACACGGCGGGCAACGAGTTGAAGTCCATCGCTACACTGATGGCCCAGGGCACCCACGAGCAGTTCGAACGTACCGACCAGGTCGCGACGGCCATGACGGAGATGTCGGCAACCGCGCAGGAAGTCGCCCGGCATGCTGCTCAGGCAGCCAAAGCTGCGGATGACGCCGATCACCATGCCCGGGAAGGCGACAAGGTCATGCAGTCGACCATGAGCACTATCAGCTTGATGCGCAGTGAAATCGGCAATACCGCCAATGTGATTCAGCGTCTGGAAACTGACAGCGTGCGCATCGGCAAGGTACTTGAAGTGATTCGTGGTATCGCTGATCAGACCAATCTGCTGGCGCTGAACGCGGCCATCGAGGCTGCGCGAGCCGGTGAAGCCGGGCGCGGTTTCGCGGTGGTGGCTGACGAAGTGCGGACGTTGGCGCAACGCACGGCAGTGTCCACTGCCGAAATCAACCAGATCATCAGCTCAGTACAGACCGGTGCCAGCGATGCGGTCATAGCGATTCAAGGTGGTCAGAGTCGTAGCGAAGAGAGTGTGGAGCAGGTTAGTAATGCCAGCGCCACGCTTAACCGTATTACCACTGCCGTGGAAGCCATTCGTGATATGAACCGGCAAATTGCTACGGCGGCTGAAGAACAGACGTCAGTGGCGGAGGATATTTCCCGTAATCTCACGGAAATTACCGCGATTGCCAGCACCAATCAGGACAACGTCAAGCGCACCCAGGCGGCCAGCCATGATCTACATGGGCTGTCTGTAGGATTGAATGATGTCATTTCACGCTTGAGCGCCTAGTCATCGCAACGACTTGTAATACCTCAGCCGCACCGGCACCATTCACCGCAATCGGCCGCCAGGCTTTGGCATCACGATAAACGATGGTAGGGCATGAGCAGCGATTTTAAGGATAAAAGGCCAGATAACAGCGGGCCGCTTGAGTTTCCGGCGAAAGATGCGGCTGAACGGCTGCAGCTCGCACTGGATGCCGATGCGATCATCGGCACCTGGGTCTGGCATGTGCAGGACAACCACGTCATCGGTGATGATCGTTATGCCGCCACGTTTGGCCTGACTGCTCAGGAGGCCGTGGAAGGCCTGCCGCTGGAGAAGGTCACGGCCTCCATCCACCCTGATGACAGGGCGCGTGTCGAAAGCGAAATCGGTCTGACCTTGCTGCGTGGCGGTGTTTTCAAATGCGAATACCGTGTGCTGCATCGCGATGGCTCTTATCGCTGGCTGGAAGCCAAGGGGCGCGTCGAGTTCGACGAGGGGCGCCAACCGACGCGTTTTCTGGGCGTTCTTCTGGATATCGAGCTGCGCCGCGAGGCTGAAGTCGAGCGCGATCGCATCACGACGCTGTTACGCACTTTTACCGCAGCAGTTCCAGGCGTGGTCTACGCCAAGGACCGCCAGGGGCGCATGCTGGTTGCCAACCGTGGCACCACCGAGCTGATCGGCAAACCTCCCGAGTTTTATATCGGCAAGACCGACTTTGAGTATCTGGAGGATAAGGACCAGGCGCGCGTGATCATGGCCACTGATGAGCGGATCATGAGCGCTGGGGTGTCTGAACAGGTGGAGGAACAGGTCAGCCTGGCTGACGGCTCCGCAGCGACCTGGTTGTCGATCAAGTCACCGTTGTTCAGCGAAACGGGTGAAGTCATCGGTCTGATTGGCTCGTCCATTGATGTGACGGCCAGGAAACGGGCCGAAGCGGCGGTACAGGAGCTCAACCAGACGCTGGAACAGCGCATTCGTGAAGCCATCAGCGAGCGTGAAGTGGTGGAGGAAGCGCTGCGTCAGTCGCAGAAGATGGAAGCGGTCGGGCAGCTCACCGGCGGCATTGCCCATGACTTCAATAATTTGCTGGCGGGGATTTCCGGCAGTCTGGAATTGATGCAGATGCGTTTGGGGCAGGGCCGGGTGGCGGATGTTGATCGTTATCTGGTGGTCGCTCAAGGCGCGGTGCAGCGAGCGGCAGCGCTGACTCATCGGTTACTGGCGTTCTCGCGTCGTCAGACACTTGCGCCCATTCCCACCAACGTCAATGCCTTGATCATGGGGATGGAAGAGCTGATTCGGCGTACTGTCGGGCCCTCGGTGGATATTCAGGTTCGTGCTGGCGCAGATTTGTGGACTGCATTGATTGATCCGGCACAGCTGGAAAACTCGTTGCTCAACCTGTGCATCAATGCCCGGGATGCCATGCCCCACGGCGGCAGCATCCTGATCGAGACACGCAATGAGTGTCTTGATGAAAGTCATGATCTCGACCCTGAAGTGCTGCCGGGCGATTACCTGAGTATCCGTGTCACTGACAGCGGCTGCGGCATGAGTGCCGAAGTGTCGGCCAAAGCCTTCGAGCCATTCTTCACCACCAAACCGGTCGGCGAGGGCACGGGCCTTGGTCTGTCGATGATCTATGGCTTCGCCCGGCAGTCGGGTGGCCAGATCAGGATTCGTTCAGAGGTGGATCGGGGCACAATGGTTTGCCTGCAGTTGCCTCGTCATGAACGAGAACTGGAGACTCCGGAGCTTGCATTGCCGGTCACCAGCAAAGCCTTGGCGGGGCAGGGTGAGACGGTTCTGGTCGTGGATGACGAGTCATCGGTTCGGATGCTCGTGACCGAGGTACTGAGCAGTCTTGGCTACGTGGCCATTGAGGCCGCCGACAGCCAGGCCGGGCTAAGGATTCTGCAATCGGACGTGCGAATCGATCTGCTGGTGACGGATGTCGGCTTGCCGGGCGGTATCAATGGACGGCAGATGGCCGATGCGGGTCGGCAATGTCGACCGGGTCTGCCGGTGTTGTTCATCACCGGTTATGCAGAAACCACCGTACTCGACAAATGCCACCTTGAGCCGCATACCGAAGTGCTGACCAAACCTTTCGCGCTGGAAGCGCTGGCTTCCCGGATCAAGGACTTGATCAAGGCCGTTTGACGATCCGTTGATGGGGTGGTGGTTGAGTGTTTGAGATTTCCAGCTACTTCGGGTTGTTTCTCGCTGCGTTCGGTGCGGCGACACTATTGCCCATGCAGTCTGAAGCGGTGCTGGTGGGCATGCTGCTTTCCGGGCACTACACCGTCGCGACGCTGCTGCTGGTCGCGACCTTGGGCAACGTGCTCGGCTCATTGGTGAACTGGCTGCTGGGTCGTTCCGTGGAGCGGTTTCGCCATAAACGCTGGTTCCCTGTCAGCGAAGCCAAACTTGAAAAAGCCCAGCGTTTCTATCTACGTTATGGACGCTGGTCACTGCTACTGAGTTGGGTACCCATCATTGGCGATCCGCTGACGATGGTGGCTGGCGTGATGCGCGAACCGCTGTGGAGTTTTCTGCTGATCGTCACGTTTGCCAAAGGCATGCGGTATTTGCTGCTCACGGCAGCGACGCTGGGCTGGGCATGAATTAATGACGCGCTATCCTGGGTGATATCAATGCGCGATTCCGCCCTTGAATTCATGTCCTTCACCCACGTCAGTGTGAGGTCCGTAGGAGCGGCTTTGCCGTGAGGGGCTCATCACCAAACCCCATCACTGCGCACCAAACACGCCTGTCCAGTAAATGCCCGCATCGCTCTTGGGATCTACCGCGTAGGCCGCGCCCAGTTCATTGAACGCCGGATTCATCAAGTTGGCGCAGTGACCGGGGCTTGCCAGCCAGCCCTCGACGACCTTGGCGACGCTGCCTTGTCCGGCGGCAATGTTCTCGCCGATCTGCCGACCTGAGTAACCGGCCAGTTCTGCCCGATCACCCGGCATGCGACCGTCACGATCCATATGGTCGAAGAAATTGTTGTTGGCCATCCCCCGGCTGTGGTTTTCGGCCGCCGAGGCCAGTGCCGGGTTCCAGGTCAACGGTGTGGTCGCAGCCACGGCCTGAGTGCCGCATTGGCGAGACTGTGCTCGCGCGGCGTTGATCAGCACCAACAGCTTTTGACCTTCGGCCTGCCAGTCTCCGAGACGGGCCGTCAGCAGTGGGCGAGCCAGCACGATGCGCCAGTCGCGTCCTTCGCGGCTCACTCCGATGTCGACAAACTGCGGATCAAGTACAACCCGGCAGAAGCTTTCCTGAATGGTGTTCATGGCCGACTGTGCATCCCGCGGGCCAGACAGGCTGATCGCCTGCACATTGACCATCGGATAAGTGGCACGTGCCATGGCCTGCTGCAGATCTACCGGGCTGGTAGCAGAAAGAACCAGCCGAGTGTCTACGTTGAGGGGCGGCAACTCTTGTGAAACCTGATCGCCGCAACGCTGTGACTGATTGCGGAAATTGTTGATGGAATCGACCAGTTGTGACTCTTCCGACGCCACGGCGGTGGCGGCCAATACCAATCCCAGTGACAAGGTGGCAAAACGCAAAAAAGATAAAGTAACGCGCATTAATGTCTCCTTGAACTGACCGCGCCCATGATGCGCGATTTTGCGCTGTGCTGCGAAATGCCATTTATCGAAGCAATATTGAGGCTCAAGAGCGCTGTCAGTTCAGTGCCGCAGGTCCAGGAGGGTCAGAAATTGGCTTTGAGAGCTTCCAGTCCGCCTTGATAGACCTCAAGAAACACGGCTTCAGCCTCTGCGTCGGAGACACCGTCAGGGGTGAAGCTGCCAGACCAGGTGATCAGCGTCTCGTGATCGCCCGCTGCGGCGACCACGACGGTCGCGAGGTAGTTAGTCACCGGAAACGGGCCTGTCACGATTGAATAGCTGTAGGTGCGGTTGGCTTCGTCGAAGGTTTGCAGCTTTTCGACAATGACTGCGCCGTCGGCTGTGGTTAGCGTGCGGACACGTCCGCCTTCGGAGGCTTCGCTGCTGGCAATGAACGGCAGCCAGTCCGGCAGGGACATAAAACCGCCAACCAATTGCCATACTTTGTCGGCGGATACGGGGACACGAATGTTTGCAGAGGCCGTTGCCATGGAATTTGCTCCTGAGGGTATGAGGGGGATAGTAAACGCAATTGCATTGCGACTGACACCGTGGCGGTGATCTCGCTGTGGATCTTCATGTAAGCCATCCGGTTCCATGTCCCTGGCTGGGTAGCGTGCATTGGAGCTGCGGCTTATCCTTGTGCCGAACTTCCAGAGCTATTGCCCATGCCGTTCTCCCTCATCATCAACGGTGCCCCGGCCGTGACCGAACCGGCCGATGCAGTTGAGACACTTGTCCCCTGGTGGAGCTTCACCAAAACTGTCCTGGCCGCAACAGCGCTGACCCTGGTTCGCGATGGCCTGGTCAGGCTGGACGATCTGGTTGCTGAAGGCCCGTTTACCCTGCGGCAATTATTGCGTCATCAGGCCGGTCTCGCCGACTACAGCGAATTGACCGAGTACCACGCTGCAGTGGCCAGCGGTTCTTGTCCCTGGCCTGCGGATGAAATGCTGCAGCGTCTGGACGCTACCCGATTGCGTTACACGCCCGGCGAAGGCTGGCGTTATTCGAATGTCGGCTACCTGTTCGTAGCCCGGTTGATCGAGCGACTGACGGGGCTTTCACTTGAAGAGGCACTCGTTCGGCGCGTGTTGTCTCCGTTGGGAGTAATGCGGGCGCGTTTGGCAAATACGGGCGAAGACTTGCAGAGTGCCTGTGGAGGCGTCGCACCTGGCTACGACTCGGGCTGGGTGTATCACCGTTTATTGATCGGGCCATTGGCAGAAGCGGCGCTGCTTCTCGATCGCTTGCTGTCAGGCAACCTGCTGCCGAGCTGGCTACTGGAAGAAATGCAGACAGTCCTTGTTCTGGGCGGCCCGTTGCCAGGCCGACCATGGCTGACTCCGGGTTACGGTCTTGGCTTGATGCAGGGCGGCGTAGCGGGTGGTCTGACATTGAGCGGCCACAACGGCGTAGGGCCGGGCAGTGTTTTGGCGGTATATCGCTGCACTCACAGCCAGACCACCGTGACCTGCGCTGTTTTTCACGAAGGCCTGGAGGAAGCCTTGGTCGAAGCCGAGCTGGTGCAGCGCATCACGTCAGCCCTTGAATCCTGACACTAAATGACGTGGGACCGGCTTTAGCCGGAAAAAGGTCATTAGATTCAATACATCTCTATTGTCAGAAATGCTGCTTCCCGGCTAAAGCCGCTCCCACGAGTTTTAGAGCTTCGCCTCTACCGCCATGAAGATTTCCTGCTTTTTAATCGACCGCTATTGCTCTGAAAATCAGCAATGGTCAGCCCTTGAATCCTGACACTAAATGACGTGGGACCGGCTTTAGCCGGGAAGAGGCCATTAGATTCAATACATCTCTATCGTCAGAAATGCCGCTCCCACGAGTTTAGAGCTTCGCCTCTACCGCCATGAAGATTTCCTGCTTTTTGAATCGACCGCTGTTGCTCTGAAAATCAGCGATGGTCAGCCCTTGAATCCTGACATTAAATGACGTGGGACCGGCTTTAGCCGGGAAGAGGTCATTAGATTCAATAAATCTCTATTGTCAGAAATGCCGCTTCCCGGCTAAAGCCGGTCCCACGAGTCTTACAGCTTCGCCTCCACCGCCATAAAGATTTCCTGCTTTTTGAATCGACCGCTGTTGCTCTGAAAGTCAGCGATGGTCAGCCCTTTGCTGTCAGCGATCTGGCTGACGATTTCGCGATTGGTCAGGCCGTTCTTTTCGTCGGCCAGATAGCTTTCAATCGACACCCATCTGGCTTCGGCAATTTCATCGGTGTCGATGACATTGATGGTTTGAGTCAACGGTTTGAGGCGGCAGATGAAGTGGATATTGGATTTGCCGAATTCATAGGGATGCCGGGTCGTGAAACCTAGAATCGCATCGAAGCTGACCTCGACGCCGGTCTCTTCCAGAACTTCGCGGACGATAGAGTCCTGAATTCGCTCACCCGGATCCACATGCCCGCCAGGCAAATTGAAGCTGGTAGCGCCTTGATCCCTGACCACCAGAATCTCGTTGTGCTGATTGATCACGATTGCCCCGGCACCCACAATGTGCGTCGGGATAAACGGCACGTAAGTCGATTCCTGTGGCTTTCGAACCAGCGTGAGGCTTTCGGGCAGGCAACTGTGGAAGATGAAACCGTGCGCCACGAACTGCTCGACACTCGCGCATCGGGCGATGGGCAGGGTGATCCACGCGAGGCCCTTCTTTTCGGTTTCCATGAAAAGCAGAAAGCCCTTGATGGCGGCTTCAAGATCGGCTTTTTCAAAAGAAAAAGACGTCGGATCGATGATCACGCCGTTGTAATCGTTCAGCTTGTACTTCATTGAAAGTCCTGGATGACGTAGGTCAGTGTGGTGAGTTTAATCCTGTCCATTGATTTGCTTCCACTCAATGCCAAAACGCGCCAGATACTTGCGCAGACGATCTGCGTCATTGGGGTTCGCCTTGTTCAGGCGGGATACATCAAACAGTTTGCGTCCGGCATCCGACAAACTTCGAGCGTTACGGCACACTTTGAGTACCGCCTCCAGCTGCAAGCGATCAAACAGATCCAGTTCGTTACCGTCGCCCAATACTGGTAATAGCTCATCTTGTCCGTCGTTCTGATCGTCGTTCAGCGCCCAGGCATAGCGCAAGCGCTGTAGCTCCTCTTCGACCTGGGTTTCATCGATGCGGCCGCTGTCAGCCAGTGTCGCCATGCGCGTGATCGAGGCTGACAGCTCGCGAAAGTTGCCCGACCATATCGAGTCGTCATGATTGGCGAACGCCATATAGCGCTGCCGGGCTTCGCGATTGAAGCGTATCAGGCGTCCGTGTTCGCGGGCGTGGCGTTCCAGTTCGAAATCGATGTTCGGTTCGATGTCCTCGCGCCGTTTGGCCAGCCCGGGCAGATTGAACGTCCAGAGGTTGATCCGCGCGTATAGGTCTTCGCGGAATAAACCCTGCGCCACCCGATCGCGCAGGTCGCGGTGAGTGCCAGCAATAATCATGAAGTCGCTGGCCACTTCCTTGTCCGAGCCCATGGGCAGAAAGCGTTTCTCCTCAATGGCCTTGAGCAGCATGGCTTGTTCGTCTGCACCCAGCTCGCCGATTTCGTCCAGAAATAACATGCCGCCTTCCGCAGCCCGCAAGAGACCTTCGCGAGCAGCCAGGGCACCGGTAAACGCGCCTTTTATATGGCCGAACAAGGTCGACATGGCGCCATCGCCGCGCAAGGTCGCGCAGTTGACTTCGACAAAGCGTCCTTCGATCTGGTGTCGGCTGCGCTTGAGCTCGTAGATACGTCTTGCCAGAAACGATTTGCCTGCGCCGGTCGGGCCAATCAGCAGCATCGGAGCCTTGGAGCGCACGGCGACCTGCTCGATCTGTTCAATGGAGCGGTTGAACGCGGCGTTGCGCGTGGCGATGCCTGACTTGAGAAACGCGAGGCCCTCCAGTCTTTTATGGGTGAAACGTGACGCGATGCGGTCGTAGCGCGAGAGGTCCAGATCGATCAGCGAATGGGTGCCGGTGGCTCGCGCTTCATCATTGTCTCGCCGAGACGGGGAAGTCTGAATCAGTCGGGCGGGCAGGTAGCGGGCTTCGGTGAGCAAGAACCAGCATATCTGCGCGACGTGAGTCCCGGTGGTGATGTGCACCAGGTATTGCTCGTTGTCAGTGTCGAAATCGTAGGCGGTGGTGAAATCATGCAGCGCGCCATACACCTCCTCGAAATCCCAGGCGTTGCGAAGAGCCATGGGGTGAAGGCGAACTTCGGTTTGCGGGGAGATTTGCCGGATGTCTTCAGCGACTCGCTGCGCGAGACTGACGTCCCGTGCAGTCTCGCCGTGGATCAGCTCCAGCCGGTGAATCTGCACATCTTCCTGCTGACACAGGCCAACGCTGGGGCGCCAGTGATTCCAGCGGTTGGCACCCTTGCCGACGCGGTCGAGTTTCGAGCCGATGAAGCCGATGGCTACAGTTCGTGTTGTAGACATGGTTATCTCAGAAGATAAAAAACGAGATACAAGGATAGATAATTCCGACTTGAGCTGCCTCTTGTTTTTTGGATGTTGCGAGCGATTGATTATTTTATCTATTTAAAACAATTGCTTATAAAGTTTATGGTTTCCCATTTTCAAGATTGGCATGGCTGCTGCAGTTACCTGTTCCAAGCAGGGCCGGTTGACGCAATGAGTGCGAACCGCAGGCGTGCAACTCCGAGCCCATCGTTTTGAATAGCAGTCATTGAACAGAAGTAGAGATCATGGAAAAGAGCACTTACCAATTGCTGGAAGTCATCAACGGCAAACCCATCAAAATGTGGACCGAGGGCGTGCCGGTAGAGAATGAAGCCAAAGAGCAATTGATGAACACGGCGCGGATGCCGTTCATTTTCAAACACATGGCCGTCATGCCTGACGTGCATCTGGGCAAGGGTTCCACGATTGGCAGTGTGATTCCGACGGTGGGCGCGATCATTCCGGCGGCTGTGGGTGTGGATATCGGCTGCGGCATGATTGCCGCGCGAACCTCGCTCACGGCGGCGGACCTTCCGGACAATCTGGCCGGGCTGCGCAGCGCCATCGAAAAAGCGGTGCCTCATGGCCGAACGTCGACGCGTTCCCGTCGGGACAAAGGCGCCTGGGACGAGATCCCGCAACAGGCTGATAACGTTTGGGCCGCGCTGTACCCGCGATTCAAGTTGATCACGGACAAATACCCCTCGCTGGCCAACACCAACAACCGCCAGCACCTGGGAACGCTGGGCACCGGTAACCACTTCATCGAGGTCTGTCTGGACGAGGGCAACCGTGTCTGGTTCATGTTGCACAGCGGCTCCCGCGGGGTAGGAAACGCTATCGGTAACCTGTTCATTCAGATGGCCCAGGCGGACATGCGGCAACACATTGCGGATCTGCCGCATCGTGATCTGGCCTATTTCGAAGAGGGCAGTCAGCACTTCGACGATTATGTGGAAGCCGTGGGATGGGCGCAGGATTTTGCCCGGCAGAACCGGGAGCTGATGATGCAGGCGGTGATTCAGGCCACGCGTCAAGTGATCAGCAAGCCGTTTCAAGTGGCGTTGGAAGCCGTCAACTGCCACCACAACTATGTGCAAAAAGAGCAGCATTTTGGTGAGGAAGTGCTGATCACCCGCAAAGGTGCGGTGTCGGCGAAGAAGGGCGAACTGGGGATTATCCCCGGCTCCATGGGGGCCAAGAGCTTCATCGTCCGCGGTTTGGGCAATGAAGAGGCTTTCTGCTCTTGCAGCCACGGTGCCGGGCGCACCATGAGCCGGACCAGAGCCAAGAACACGTTCACTGTGGAAGACCAGATTCGCGCCACGGCTCACGTTGAGTGCCGTAAGGACGCCGCAGTGATCGACGAAATTCCAATGGCCTACAAAGACATCGATAAGGTCATGCACGCCCAGCGTGAGTTGGTGGAAGTGCTGCATACCTTGCGACAGGTCGTATGCGTTAAAGGATAGGGCGATGAATGAGGTGATGACGTTCGAACACCTGCGAGACTGGCATTACCAGCTGACTGACCTTGAGGCCAGGTATGTTCGGGAGATCCAGGAAACTCATGATGCGGCCAGAGCCCTGGTGAAGCTGAGCCAGTTTGGCAATGGTTTTGTTCGTGAGGCAGCGGTGCAACGACTTGCCGGGCAGGCCTCCACTGAGGCACTGCTCGCGATCCTGGAGCGCTTGAATGATTGGGTGCCGCAGGTCAGGCAACAGGCGCAAAAGGCGCTCGAGCAGTTTCTGGTTGTCGAGCGTGTTGACCTGTTGCTGCAAGCCCTGACGCCGTTGTTGGCGTTGGGAGACAAGCAGCGTGTAGATCATCGGGACACCTTGCTCAAGGCTCGCAGCCTGTTATCGCTGCCGCAATTGCGTGAACAGGTCGGGCAAGCTTTTGCGTCATGCCGCGGCAGGGCTGCGCGGTTTGTCTTTGACCTGACGCTTGAGCACTGCGCGGACCGACCTTCGTTTCTGGCCGCTGCGCTGATACATGAGGATGTCACGGTCAGGCAAAAGGCAGTCACTGCCTGCGCGGATTTACTGGCGACAGATGCTGTGCCGTTGCTTGAACGGGCACTGCAATCTTCGGCGGCCAGCCTTCGAGTGCAAGCGTTGCGGGGCTTGCTGAGCATGCTGGAGGATCCCCGTGAGCATTTGCAGGCTGGCCTGCTCGATGGCTCCTCTGCAGTTCGCTGTCTGGCTCGATGGGCTGCGCCGCGTTACGCCGTGGACAGCCGGGAAGTATTGCTGTCGCGACTGGACAAGGACGTTCCGTCCAGCAAGCGCGAATGGCTGGGGCTGCTCGGATTGGCGAAAGAGCTGGATCAGCCGCTGCCCGCTTCAGTGCTGCAAGCTGCATTGAAGTCGCCTGTCGCCGTTGTTCGTGTGCAGGCGCTGCAATTATTGGGGGAGGCGGGGCTGGGCCGGCAACTTGCGGCGCTGGACGATCAGTCTGACAAGGTGTTCCGTGGCGCGGTACAGCTGTTGAGTCAACAGACGTGGTCGCGGTTCGATGCGCAACTTGATCAGCGTCTGGACCGTGACTGGCATGTCCTGAGTGATCAGCGTCGTGCAGCGTTATTGCGACTCAAGCCTGTGTGGCTTCAGTTGCAGTATCTGCTGCGACGTTACGATCAGGCCACGGTGGATGCTGATGCCTGGCTAAATCATATCGTCGTCTGGTGTGACGCTCAGTACACGCTGGTGGATCCGGTTACGCCGAAAGTGCAGCGCGAGGCGCTATTGCAGCGTTTGCAGGTCATGGAAGATTCAGGAGATTTGAAGTCAGGCACGGTACGTCGCCTGCGTTGAATGTGAAACATGAGGGATAGGGTCATGGAAATGGAAGATGCAGTCACTCATCCCCTCAGTAGCGCCATGCGCGAACGGGTGCTGGATGAGTTGAAGCGTATAGAGCGTGAACACAATGTCACCGTGCTGTATGCCTGTGAATCAGGCAGTCGCGCCTGGGGTTTTGCGTCAACTGACAGCGATTACGATGTGCGTTTTGTGTACGTCGAGCGCCCGGAATGGTTCGTTCAGGTCGACGCGCCTCGGGATGTAATCGAGCGTCCTCTGGATGACGAACTGGACATCAGTGGCTGGGAGTTGCGCAAGACCCTCGGCTTGCTGCGCAAGTCCAATCCGACGTTGCTGGAATGGCTCGATTCGCCGTTGGTTTATCGCAGCGAAACCGCAGCGACCCAGCGTCTGCGCGAGCTGGCCGAGGCGTTCTACAGTCCGCCAGCGGCGCGCAATCATTACCTGTCGATGGCGAAGAAGAATTTTCGTGGTTATCTGCAAGGTGACGAGGTGCGGCTCAAAAAGTACTTCTATGTACTTCGGCCGTTGTTGGCGGTGCGCTGGATCGACCAGGGGCGGGGAAGGCCGCCCATGACGTTCACGGATTTGTTGGCCACGGTTGACGATCAAGCGCTGCTCGATGAAGTCGCCGAGCTGCTGGTCCTCAAGCGCAATGCCGATGAGGCCGCTTATGGCCCCCGGCGAGTCGCGTTACATGCCTTCATCACGGCAGAGCTTGAGCGTCCGGTGCCGGTGCTGAAGCGAACGGTTGAAGACAACGGATTACTGGACGAATACCTGCGGCAAATGGTTCGGCACTACGCAGAAGGGTGAAACACACGCAGAAGGGTGAAACATACGCAGAAGGGTGAAACAGATGAAGCAGGACATGATTGAACTGGACGGATCCATTGGCGGCGGTCAGGTGTTACGTAGCGCCTTGAGCTTGTCGATGTTGACCGGTCGGACATTACAGATCGAAAACATCAGAGCCCGGCGCAGCCGTCCGGGATTGCTGCGCCAACACCTGACCGCTGTGCTCGCTGCTGCTCAAGTGTGTGGCGCCAGCGTCACGGGGGCGGAGTTGGGTTCCCAGCGTCTGCGCTTTGAGCCAGGCGTTGTTCGGGGTGGCGAGTACCGCTTTGCCATTGGCACCGCCGGAAGTTGCACATTGGTGCTGCAGACCTTGCTGCCCGCGCTGTTGCAGGCGTCGGAACCGAGCCGGGTGACGATCTCCGGTGGCACCCATAACCCGTTGGCGCCGCCGTCGGACTTCATCGAGCGAGCGTGGTTGCCACAATTGCGGCGTATGGGCGCTGACGTAGGGCTGAACCTGTTGCGTCATGGGTTTGTACCGGCCGGTGGCGGTGAGCTGGAAGTGCATATCAAGCCCTCGATGCTGAAGCCGTTGCATCTGACGGATCGAGGCATGTTGCTTGATTCGAAAGCTATCGCGTTGATCGCCGGGCTGGACCGGCAGGTCGCAGAGCGTGAACTGCTGCACGCCGGGACGAGTCTGGATATCGCCTCTGAAGCCCGGCACTGTGTGGTGCTGGCTGATGAGCGTGGCCCAGGTAACGTCCTGATGCTGGAGTTCGCCTGCGAACAGGTGACTGAGCTGTTCAGTGCTTTTGGTCAGTCAAGAGTGCGTGCCGAGGTTGTGGCGCAAGGTGGGGTAGATCAGGCCCGGCACTGGCTGGGCAGCCCTGCGGCCGTCGGCGAGCATTTGGCGGATCAATTGCTGCTGCCGATGGCAATCGCGGGTGCTGGAAGCTTCACCACACCCTCAATGACGGAGCATTTGCAGAGCAACATTTCCGTCATTGAGCGCTTTCTGCCGGTGCGTTTCGACTGCCAGCAACAGGCTGAAAACCTGCTGCGGGTGGAGTGCAAATCCATCGTCTAAACGCGTAGCGGTTCAGCAGCGCGGCTCGCTCGAGCCGCGCTGCCCGATGTGCTGCTTACAAACGGAAGCGGCTGACCAGATTATTGAACGACAGTGCCAGATTCGACAGCTCTTGGGTGGAAGCGTTGGTCTGGTGCGCGCCAGCAGCGGTCTGGGTCGACAGGTCCTGGATATTGACCAGATTACGGTCGACTTCACGTGCCACGTTGGCTTGCTCTTCTGACGCGCTGGCAATAACCATGTTGCGCTCGTTGATTTGCGAGATGCCTTCAGCGATCTGCTCCAGTGCCTCACCGGTAGCCTGAGCCAGGCTTTGGGTGTCGGTTACCAGAGACTGGCTTTTACCCATGGCGCGAACGGCCTGGTCAGCGCTGGTTTGCACCGAGTTGATCATGCCCTCGATTTCCCCGGTCGATGCCTGGGTGCGCGCCGCAAGGGCGCGAACTTCGTCCGCTACCACCGCAAAACCACGACCTTGCTCGCCTGCGCGAGCGGCTTCGATGGCCGCGTTGAGGGCCAGCAGGTTGGTCTGCTCGGCAATTCCGCGAATCACATCCAGCACCTTGCCGATATCACGGACTTGGACCGCCAGGTCTTCGACCATGGTGGTCGATGCCGCGATTTCAGTCGTCGCATTGTTGATGGCGGACACCGCATTTCGGGCTTTGTCGCGACCGTTGGTGGCTTGCAGGCTGGTTGATTTCGACGCTTCTGATGTAGAAATCGCGTTACGTGCGACTTCTTCGACCGCTGACGTCATCTCAGTAACAGCGGTCGCTGCTTGCTGGATCTCGTCATTCTGGCGTACCAGGCCACGGCTGCCATTATCGGTGACGGCGGTCAATTCTTCGGCTGCGGAGGCCAATTGGTCAGAGGCGCTGGAGATTTGCTGAATGGTGCCTTTGAGGCTGATTTGCATATCGCTCAACGCGCTGAGCAACTGGCCTCCCTCATCGCGCCCGGTGCTGACGATATTCTGGGTCAAGTCTCCATTGGCAATGCGCTGAGCACTGGTTACTGCTGTTGCGATGGGGCGACTGATCAGGCGACTGATGAACAACCCAAGAGCAAGTGCGGCAATGAACGCCAAGGTAATGCCGGTGTAAAGCGCAGTCGTGGCTGAAGACTCCATGGCGTCGGCGTCCGCTGCACCTTCGCCGATCTGACGATTGTTGGATTCAACCATGAGCGTCAGTTCATCCATGACAATCCGATAACTTTTCTGCAGATCACCGCGCAGCAACGCGTTGCCACCCTCAACATCACCGGCTTTCATGAGTGCCACAAACTTCTGCACAAACTCCTGATAAACCGGCCAATCCTTATCCATTTTGTCGCCAGCCAGACGTTCGTCATCGGCCAGGGGAGTCTTGCGGTAAGTCGAATAGGCCAGCTCACTCGCCAACTGATTAGCCTTCATGGACGCCAGCAGTTCATCTTTTTCGTTCTGCGGTGCATTGGTGCTGGTGGCGATGTACAGGCGATACATGTCTCGCGATTGCTCCACAGCTTTGGCTTTCGCCTCTGCGGTTTTAGCCACCGACACCAGGTTATTGCTGAATACCAGTTTCAGGCTATCGGAGAGCTGAGAAACACCCCGGCTGCCAAGCAAGCCAACGCCCAAGGTGATAAAAGCGCAAAGCCCGAAGGCGGTAATCAATTTGGTCGACAGTTTTGCATCGTGCAGCCAACTCATCGGCATGTCCTGCAGAGATTGTTCGAAGAACGTTGGGAAATGACCCGCTCCGTCTGACGGAAGCGAATAGGTTACCTAAGCCTATCGGCAAGGCTTTCCTGTCCTTAAGCGGGATCCAATCTTGCGAAGGTTTTTCTGGATGAGCGGACAAGAAGCGTCAGCGGCCTGAGTTCCCCTTTGCCTGGCTTTCTCTCAAGCGAGGCCATTGACCCCTGCGACGATCCGTCCATTGCGACAACAGGCAAAGCGCTACACATTTGGAAATGGTTCGTAGATAATAACAATTCCCATTAGTGCCCGGAATTGTCCTCTGTGTTCATCCCAATGCGTCGCGCCTATTGCGTTTCCCTGGCTTTCGGTTGTGTGTTGCTGCCTGCCTTCTCTCACGCTGAAGACACCGTTACCGAGCTGCCTGCCACCGATATTCAAGCCGCTGGCGATATCGAAAGCAGCCCTTATGTTCGTTCTACCAGCAGCACCGCAAGCAAATCGGAAGTGCCGATCAGGGA
The DNA here is from genome assembly GCF_014357575.1 of Pseudomonas folii. Taxonomy (GTDB): domain Bacteria; phylum Pseudomonadota; class Gammaproteobacteria; order Pseudomonadales; family Pseudomonadaceae; genus Aquipseudomonas; species Aquipseudomonas folii. The sequence continues at coordinate 24,767 of NZ_JACONW010000022.1, forward strand.
TGAAGCACAGTCAGTCAACGTGGTCACCCAGCAGACCCTTGACGATTTTCAGGTCAAGTCGCTGGACGATGCGATGAAGTTTGTCAGCGGGGTGTCGCAGTCCAACACCCTGGGCAATACCAAAGATGCGCTAATCAAGCGTGGCTTTGGTACCAACGATGACGGGGGCATTTTGCGCGACGGCATTCGTTCGGTGGTGGGGCACAACCTCGGGGCGACCACTGACCATGTTGAGGTATTGAAAGGGCCGGCGTCGCTGTTGTACGGCGCGATCGAGCCGGGCGGGTTGATCAACGTCGTCAGCAAGCAGCCGCAATATACCCGCAGCACCACGATTACTGGCTCCGGTTACAGCGAAGGCGGTGGCACGTTCAGCGTCGACACCACCGGACCGATTGAAGATACCGGGCTCGCCTACCGGCTGGTTGCCGAGCGTGGCCACGAAGATTACTGGCGCAACTACGGGGTCAACGAGCACACGCTTGTGGCTCCCTCCCTGAGCTGGACCGGCGAGCGCGCCAAGCTGACCCTGGCTTACGAATACAACGACTATTCCAGCCCGTTCGACCGCGGCACCGTATTCGCCAATGGCAAGCCCGCAGCGGCCAGTTACAAGGATCGTCTGGATGAGCGCTGGGCCAAGACCGTCGGCATCAGCGAAACCGCCAGCGCGAAGTTTGAATACCAACTCAATGACGACTGGAAGACCCGGGTGACGTATGGCTGGAACAATGATCGCTATAGTCTGGCGATTGCCCAGCCCGATACTTTGACTGGCAGCACGCTGACTCGTCGTGCCAATGGCGGTCATTACGATTATGAGACACGCTATACCAGCCTCGACTTCATCGGCGAGCAGCAGTTGTTCGGTCAACGCCATGACATATTGGTTGGAGTGGACAACGAAGCGCTCGACAAGTATCGAGGCAAGACATATCGAAATGCGCTTGGCAGGAATGGTGCTGGATCAATCAATATCAATAACCCTCAATATGGTGGGTTGGCTGAACCCAGCACTGTTAACTCAGTCCAGAGCAATGCTCGCAACGAACTGACTTCCACGTCCGTTTATTTCAAGGACAACTGGCATTTGAATGACCAGTGGATTCTGGTCTTTGGCGGACGCCAGCAGCACTATGATCAATACAGTGATCAGGGTTTGGTTACCCGCGTAGTGGGGCGTGACGACAATGGTGACGCCTTCGTTCCGTTTGTCGGTGTCGTCTATCAACCCACCGAAGCGCTTTCGCTATATGGCAACTACAGCGAATCGTTTGTACCTAACGAAACCGTCTCGGATGACAACAAGACCTTTGATCCTGAAGAAGGACGCAGCTACGAAGTTGGCTTGAAGTACAATCCTTCGGATCGGTTGAACGTCAACGTTGCTGTGTTTGATATCGTCAAGAAAAACGTGGTGACTCCAGTCACGGTTGGTACCATTACCACCAATGAGCTAACAGGCAAAGCAGGCTCCAGAGGCCTGGAACTCGACGTCACAGGCAAACTGGCCGAGCGCTGGGACATGATAGGCACCTACGCCTATACCCACACAGAAGTGCTTGACGACCCGACGAACGAAGGCAAGCGCCTCAGCAATGCCCCCATGCACACCGCCAGTCTTTATCTGACTCACCATCTGGCTTTCCCTGAACAGACAGGACAATGGCATGTCGGTGGCGGTGCACGTTACGTAGGCGAGCGCCCGGGCGACACCGCAAACACTTTCTTCATGGACAGCTACACCGTTGCTGACGCTTTCCTGCGTTGGGACCTGCCAACCAAAGACTACAAGACCCGCTTGCAGTTGAACGTCGATAACCTGTTCGACAAAGAGTACTACCCGTCAGGTACGGGAAGCAGCGATTTGCAGATCAACGTCGGCGAAGCGCGTACTGCGCGTTTGACTGCCAGCGTTACGTTCTAACAGCGCTTGATCACAGCAGGAACTGTCGGCGTCGCACCCCGACAGTTCCTGAACTGCGCCGCCGTTTTACTTCTTGCAGGACCCTTTGGCGCACAGCTCTTTGACCGTCGCCTCAGTGATCGCCTGCAGACCTTCCTCGGTGATCACCTTCCAGTCGCTTTCCACGACCAGTTGCATGGATTCGCGCTTGTCAGTGATCAGACTGATTGGGGAGGGCTGACCGGTGGAGGTGATATTCAGGCGCGCCTTGTTGTTGACGGCAATTGAAAACGCACCGGGCGAAAACCATGACCAGAACTCAGTGATATGCACGGTCACAGCCTGGGTCTCACCGTTCTTTTCGGCAGCCTCGACCACCTGATAACCGGCCTTTCGATAACCTTCAGCGACGCTTTTTGCGATGAGTTGAGAAACGGTTTTGCCTTCAGGAAGCAATACGTCACCCATAGCCATGCCGTAGCTGTTGCGCTTCCTGCCAATGGCGCGCTCGGTGATTTTCTTGTCGGAGATTTCTTCAGCGTGTTTCAGTGACGGCGTGTCTGCCTGCTTCGGTGCAGTTTCAAAACGACGCTCATCGATCGCGGTAATCGTCACCTTCTGACCTGTACCATTTGGACTTTGTGGCGTCTGTACGTCTATAACGGAGCGGCTGCTGACACAGCCGAAAAGTACGGTGGAAAGCATCAGAAGGGCGGCGATTTTCAGGTGTTTCATGACGGCTCCAGTCATTGTTTCTATCCATTACTCATGCGCGTACCGCCACTTCGGGCGGCTATGCGGTGATGTCATTGTGCCTTTTTTGGCGTCGGCATCATGGCCATTCCTTCCCTGCAGCACAAGTGCAACTTTTTCGCCCCCGATTTCTGCTAGCCTCGTCGGTCGACATCCATGTCCGACGAGCACTTTCAATGTTCACTATTCGCATCATGACCATGGACGACTACGACTCAGTCATTGCCCTCATGAGCAGCACGCCCGGCGTTTCTGTCCGGGACGCAGATTCTCGCGAGTCGACTGCCAGGTATCTGCAACGCAATCCCGGAATGAGCTTCGTAGCTGAGGCAGATTCCGTACTTATTGGTTGCGTGATGTGTGGTCACGATGGGCGACGAGGTTATTTGCAGCATTTGCTGGTACTGGATAAGTATCGGCGGCAGGGCATTGCCAATGAGTTGGTGGAGCGCTGCCTTTCCAGTCTCGAACGTGAAGGCATTTTCAAGTGCCACATCGATGTCCTTAAAACCAACCACGCGGCTGCTGATTATTGGCGCAAGCAAGGTTGGCAATTAAGGACAGACATTGACCGGTACTCTTTCGTCCGGACCGGTAATGCCAATGCATGATGAATGAAGGGACGTTCTGCTTTTATGGAACCAACGCTCTAGCCCGCGGTTCGAAGCAATACATTCTCAATCAGGGACATTCACCCCATGCTTAAAACTCTTGCCTACAGTCTGATGCTGGCTTCCACCCTTGGTCTGGCCGCTTGCGATCCGAAATCCGAAGACAAGGCGCAGGAAGCCCAACAGCACGCTGAGAAAGCACAGGACAAAGCTGCCGATGCGGCCAAGGAAAATGCCAAGGCTGCAGAAGCGCAGGCCGAGTCCAAGGAAGCCAAGGCAGAAGAAGATAAGACCTTCGTGCCAACCACCCAGGTTCCAGAGTCGCTCAAGACACCTGAGAAGAACTGATAAACACCGCAGGACCGGCTTTAGCCGGGAGAGGGGCGTTAAATCCACTCTGTTTTCCGGTCAGGATAACGCTCTCCCGGCTAAAGCCCCGTCCTACAGCTGTTCGTTTTTCTCCGCAAACCCCACCGCAGAATCAGGCAATCACTCCGAAGGATCGGTCTAATTGCTCCCGCGTTATCGCCTTACTCTGATGCGTATCGAGCCATCTGGCTCACCACTCGGATAAGGACAATAATCATGTCGAACATCAAAAACAAAGTCGTGGTAATCACCGGCGCAAGCAGTGGTATCGGCGAAGCCACCGCGCGGCTGCTGGCCGAGAAGGGCGCGCACGTTGTGCTCGGTGCGCGGCGTACGGAGCGCCTGGCAGAACTCTGCAAAGAGCTGGTTGCCGCCGGTGGCAGCGCGCAGTATCAGGCAGTGGACGTGACCGATCGGGCCAATGTGCAAGCCTTCGTCGACTACGCCGTTAGCCAGTTTGGTCGTGTCGATGTGATCGTCAACAACGCCGGGGTCATGCCGCTGTCCAGGCTGGATGCGTTGAAAGTGTCCGAGTGGGACCAGATGATCGATGTCAACATTCGTGGCGTGTTGCACGGCATAGCGGCCGGGCTGCCATTGATGCAGAAGCAGCAAGCGGGGCAATTCATCAACATCGCTTCCATCGGGGCCTATGCGGTGAGTCCGACTGCGGCGGTCTACTGCGCAACCAAGTACTCCGTGCGGGCGATTTCCGAAGGCTTGCGTCAGGAAGCCGGTGCCGACATTCGCGTCACGGTAATTTCCCCGGGCGTCACCGAGTCTGAGCTTGCTGACAGTATTTCTGATGAAGGCGGGCGCGCCGAGATGCGCGAGTTCCGCAAAATCGCCATCCCGGCATTGGCCATCGCCCGGGCAATTGCCTACGCCGTTGAGCAGCCAGCCGATGTCGACGTCAGTGAACTGATCGTGCGCCCTACCGCCAGCCCTTACTGATTTACCCGGTATCAGCCCAAAGTGCGAGGGCTTACCGGCACGTTGATAGCGGGCAAACCCTCGTCCTTAACACTTGTACGATGACCTGAGCCGATGTACAACGAGCACCCCGTCCAACAATAAAATAACGGAGATGCACGATGGACTCATCGCAACGGGACACAGCCGCCGACCATGGTCGCAGAGCATTCCTCAAAACGTCGCTGGCAGTATCCGCCGGCGTAGCTGCGTTGGGCAGCGCTGCGTTGCCTCGACTGGCCAGCGCCGCCGAGCCGTTGAGTCAGCGTTATCCAGATCCGCTGGTCAGCATCCTCGACGACAGCTTCATGGACCTGCGCATTTTCAATGCCAGCGTTGAACGCCTCGCGACTGGCCTGCGCTGGGTAGAAGGTCCTGTGTGGGTAGGTGACGGTCGTTACTTGCTGTTCAGCGATATCCCCAACAACCGCATCATGCGCTGGGATGAAGTCACCGGTGGCCTGTCGGTTTACCGCGACAACTCTAACTTTTCCAACGGCATGTGCCGTGACCGGCAGGGTCGCTTGCTGGTCTGCGAAGGCTCGACGACCAGCAAGGAAGGCCGCCGCGTGACCCGCACCGAGTACAACGGCAGCATCACCGTGCTGGCCGACAACTACGAGGGCAAGCCTTTTAACTCGCCTAACGACATCGTTTGCAAACGCGACGGCTCGGTGTGGTTCACCGATCCTCCGTTCCAGACCGGCAACAACTACGAAGGACATAAAGTCACCCCTGAGTTGCCCCACGCGGTGTACCGCATCGATGGCGCGAGCGGCAAGGTCAGCCGGGTGATTGACGATCTGACAGGGCCTAACGGCCTGTGTTTTTCACCGGACGAAAAAACCCTTTACGTGGTTGAAGGTCGAGCCAAACCCAACCGGATTATCTGGGCCATTGCTGTCAACGACGACGGCACATTGGGACTGCGCCGCAAGCACATTGAAGGGCTGGAGTTCGCCGGTATTGACGGCATCAAGTGTGATGAAAGCGGTAACCTGTGGTGCGGCTGGGGCAGCAACAGTGATCCCAAGGCTGATCCGGAAAAACTCGACGGTGTTCGAGTGTTCAATCCGGATGGCAAAGCCATCGGTCACATCTCCTTGCCGGAGCGTTGCCCGAACCTGTGTTTCGGCGGGCGTGAGGGCAACCGACTGTTCATGGCTGGCAGCCACTCGGTCTATTCCTTGTTCGTGAATACGCGCGGTGCGACGTTCGTTTGATTGGGTAAAAACTACCGCAGTTTCTCGCGGCGATATTAATCTGTAGGAGCTGCCGAAGGCTGCGAAGCATTTCTTCTGGTACACCGCGATCGCAGCTTTCGGCAGCGCCCACAGGAATCATTGATGACGTGTGACCGGCTTCAGCCGGGAAGAGGCCGTGACAGACGCTGAATCTTCATCGGCAGAACTACCGCCTTCCCGGCTAAAGCCGGTCCCACGTCGTCAATCAGTTTGCAGGCCAACACAGAATCTCCCACAGGTCCCATTGTTGTTGCTGCGCGAGAGCGAAGTGTCAGGATAAAGAATCAGCGTTTCGCCAGTTCGTGCTTGATGCATTGTTCGTAATAGGTCTGTTTGATGGCCGCAGGTTTGAGCCGCGACGTGCTTTTATAGGTCTGTTCGGTAATGCCCATGGCGGTCATGCGCATCCAGGGCTGGTTGAATTTGCGACCCTGTAATTTCTTGCGTGCGCCGTATAGGGTGATTCCGGCGAGTTTCGATTCCTGGGCGCCTGCGGCGATGCCCGAACCCCACGTGCAAATCGACCGACCGCTCTGAGTAACGTCTTTGGCCTGCGACGCCAGTGAAACGCTGGCCAGCGCGAGCGTCGCTACGGTCAATACAAGAATCCGCATAAATGCCAGCCCCTAAGCTTCTGAAAAGAAAGCAAGTTTGCCAAGTTCGCTAGGAGGCGAGGGGCCAGCAATGGGTATTATTTCGGGACAACTTTCGCTGACGTGCCCCGTCAGTTGAAATGCTTGGTGACCGCATGCGGTGCATCGGGCACGTCCATATTGATCTTGCGCCAGGCCGCTTCGGCAAAGCTGTACACCGAAAATGCGATCAGCCCCAAGGCCACGATCATCAGCACAATGCCTCCGGCGGGCAGATCCTGCAGGCCGTTGAGCGCGTCTTTCAGGCCGGGCGGGTGCATGGCGTCATAGCTCGAACCACTGATGGCCAGCAACGCAGCGATTTCGATGAATGCTACGCCTCGGGCAATCAAGCCGAATTGCGATACCGGACGCACATAGCGCATCACCTCTTCATCGGCTTCGAAGTACTTCTCGAAAGACGCTTTCCAGCCTTTGATGATGTGGGTGATGCCCACGCCGAGCGGCACCAGTGCCACGAGGTAAACGAGAATATTCGAATGATCCCAGGACAAGACAGTGGCGAGCAGGTCCTGGGTTTTACCGCCTGAATCGCCGGAGCTTTTCAGGGCGCTGATTAACAGACCCAAAGCAAAAAAGGCCAACGCGCCGTAGGTCACGCCACCCACCATCAAGCCAGTGCGAATCACCAGACCTTTGAATTCTGTGCCGTGATGATCCACATCGCGAGTAGCCTGCAGAACGCGCCAGGCTGCAAACGCCAGCAGGCCGACCACCACAATCGCGACCATGACGTTGCCGAAGGGCTGACTCAACAGCGCTTCAAGGCTGCTGTGGCTGTCTTTGGGCTGAGACGAACCCTGGGCGGCGAGCAGGGCAAAAATACCAATGATCAGATACACCACACCGCGAGCGGCATAGCCGCTTCGGGCGAGGAGAGTGAGGCTGCGTTGCGTGGACATAAAGGGGATCTTCCTGAAAGTGATACAGGAGCAGACCGATGTCGGCACGCGGGGTTCGCTTTAATTGGTGTGTAGCCGGTGCCGCGTGGGAGGCATTGGATCTGTAGGAGCTGCCGGAGGCTGCGATAGCGGTGTGTCAGGATAAATGCTTCGCAGCCTGCGGCAGCTCCTACAGAGAATGCATTTCAATTCAGTTGAGAGGCGATGCGGACTGCTCCTTATCGTGCACACGCAGCCGCAATGGCTTTACCCAGCGACTCGGTATTGCCCTTACCGCCAATATCAGCAGTCAGCGGTGCGTTTTCCGGACCCATGGCCAGCACGGTTTCAATCGCGGTGAGCACTGCTGCACCGGCCTCTGGATGACCCAGATGCTCAAGCATCATCGCGCCGCACCAGATTTGTCCGATCGGGTTGGCGATGCCTCTGCCGGCGATGTCCGGGGCGGAGCCATGCACCGGCTCGAACAGGCTCGGGAAGTTGCGTTCAGGGTTGATGTTGGCCGAAGGCGCGATGCCGATGGTGCCCGTGCAGGCCGGCCCCAGGTCGGAGAGGATGTCGCCGAACAGGTTGCTGGCCACGACGACGTCGAACCAGTCCGGATGCAGGACGAAGTTCGCGGTGAGAATATCGATGTGGTACTTGTCGACGTTCACGTCAGGGTATTTCTTGCCCATTTCCACGACGCGCTCGTCCCAATACGGCATGGTGATCGCAATGCCGTTGGACTTGGTCGCAGAAGTCAGGTGCTTCTTCGGACGGCTCTGGGCCAGGTCGTAAGCGAATTTGAGGATACGGTCGACGCCGACACGGGTCATGACGGTTTCCTGCAGGACAATTTCCCGGTCGGTGCCCGGGAACATCTTGCCGCCAACGCTGGAGTATTCGCCCTCGGTATTTTCACGCACCACCCAGAAGTCGATGTCACCCGGTTTGCGATTGGCCAGCGGTGCTTTCACGCCAGGCATCAGGCGGCAAGGGCGCAGGTTTACGTACTGGTCGAACTCACGGCGGAACTGCAGCAGGGAATCCCACAGGGAAATATGATCAGGCACCACGTCCGGCCAGCCCACTGCGCCAAAGTAAATCGCGTCGTAGCCTTTGAGAATATCGAACCAGTTGTCGGGCATCATTTTGCCGTGGGCCAGGTAGTAGTCGGCGCTGGCAAAGTCGAACCAGTCCCATTGCAACTCCAGGTTGTGCTGCGCGGCCACCACGTCCAGCACGCGTACGCCTTCGGGCATGACTTCCTTGCCTATGCCATCGCCAGGGATGACGGCAATTTTGTAATGGGGCTTGCTCATGAGTTTCGACTCCAGAGTTGATGGTGAACGAAGCTCAGTGTATGCAGTGTCTCTGGATTAATAATTAGTCATTCGCGAAAGCCATTCTTAGATCCAAGGAAATAATCGATGACCATGATCGATGACCTGAGCTTCTTTCAGCAGGTGGCCACACGCGGCAGCCTGACCGAAGTTGCACGTCAGTTGGGGTTGTCGCTGCCCGCCGTGAGCAAACGTTTGAGCCAACTTGAGGCGCGGCTCGGCGTGCAACTGCTGCAGCGCACTACGCGCCGGTTATCGTTGACTCCTGAAGGCGTGCTCTATCTGGAAGGAGGGCGGCCGATACTGCGTCAACTTGAAGAGTTGGAAAGTGCCCTGAACAGTCGCCAACCAACGTTGCATGGGCGTCTGCGAATCAATGCCACGCTAGGTTTCGGAAGACGGCATCTGGCTCCCGTGGTGTCGGGTTTTGCCCGGCTGCATCCTGAACTGGAGATTTCCCTGGAGCTGACCAGCCAGCCCGTCAGCTTGCTCGATGATCAGTTCGACATTGGCGTGTTCATGGGAGAGCCGCCAGATTCACGGTTGATCGGCATTCGCCTGCTGGAGAATCCACGGATTCTCTGTGCGTCACCTGATTATCTGGAAGGTCGGCCTGCGCTGACGCGTGTAACGGATCTGGCCGAGCACAACTGTATCGTGCTGCGTCAGTTCGGCAGTGATTACGCGATCTGGCGTTTTCGGAAAGACGGCCAGGATTTCACCCATAAGGTCAGTGGCACGCTATCGAGCAACGACGGTGAAGTGGCGCTGAGTCTGGCGCTTGACGGCCACGGTCTGATTTTGCGTTCGCGCTGGGATGTGCAGGCGCACCTGGAAAGTGGACGGCTGGTGCCGGTATTGGAAGATTATCAACCGCCACGTGGCGATATCTTTGCGGTCTACCAGCATCGACGGCACATCCCGCAGCGCATCTCGCTGTTCACCCGATACCTCGCGCAGGAACTGACCAAGCGCCTGCCGTTTGCGGTGCCGGGATACTGAAGTCTAACGAGATCTGTTGGAGCGAGGCTTGCCCGCGAAGGCGTCAGGTCGGCTGATGGATGAATCGCTGCAAGTATGATTCGCGGGCAAGCCTCGCTCCAACAGCGGAGGTGGCAAGTCGCATAACGACAGATCATGTCAGTAATGATTATTGGTGCATTGCCGGACAGGCCCCGGCTCTTGTAACGTCCTGCCGACCCGCTCGGTAACAATAAAACTTAAACCTGAGCATGCGTTCGTTTTTGCAGGGTGTTCAGAACAGGGTTTTTGCAGCTGCCGAATCATTCTACGTTCAGGAAGATTTGCCATGAAAACCGTTTCAGTGGGTTCAGTCTTATCCCTGTTGTGCGTGTCGATATCGTGCGCGATGTCGGTATCGGCAGAAGAAATCACCTTCGTTTCCCAAGGCGGGGTTTATCAGGAAGCCCAGACCAAGGCGATTCTTGATCCCGCAGCCAAGCGTCTGAACATCACCATCAAACAAGACAGCGTCCCCGATGCTCTGCCCATGGTCAAGGCTCAGGGTTCGGCGGGCAAGCCGGTCTGGGATGTGATCGATACGCCGCCTTCCAATTGTATTCGTGGTGGCAACGAAGGGTTGATCGAAAAACTCGACCTGAGCAAGATGCCCAATGTTCAGGCCATGCCTGAGGCCTACCGCACGCCTTACTCCGTCGCCTATGAGTTTTATTCCTCGGTTCTGGGCTATAACACCAAAACATTGAAGAAGGTGCCGCAGAGTTGGGCCGACTTCTGGAACGTGAAGGATTTTCCGGGGACGCGCTCATTACGCAACGACCCGATGGGGACGCTGGAGGCGGCATTGCTGTCGGACGGCGTGCCTCGTGACAAGCTTTACCCACTGGATGTTGATCGTGCCTACAAACGGCTGGAGCAGATCAAACCGGATATCGCGGTGTGGTGGAGCTCGGGTGGTCAGTCGGCGCAGTTGCTCAACGACGGCGAAGTGGACATGTTGATGATCTGGAACGGCCGCGCCAGCGCAGTCCGCAAGGATAATCCTGACGTCGCTTTCACCTATAACGACGGCATTCTGCAAAACACCCAATTGTGCATCCTCAAAGGCGCGCCGAACTACGCAACTGCGGTCCGGTTCGTCAATGAAGCGCTCTCGCCGGACCTGCAGGCCAACCTGCCGATGTATATCGATTACGGTCCCGGTAACCCGGCTGCGTTTGGCACCGGCAAGTTGACCGCCGAGCGGGCCAAAGAGCTGCCGAGCTCACCGGATAACGCCGCAAAGCAGGCATTGATGTCTGAAGAGTGGTGGTCGTCGGCCGCTGGCATTGCGGCCAAGGATCGCTGGCTCAAGTTTGTTCAGTAGGCCGACCTCTTGAAAGTGCTCGATTACCTGATTCTGGGCGGCGGTTCTGCAGGCTGCGTGCTGGCTGCGCGGTTGTCCGAGGATGCTGACAAGCGTGTGTGCCTGGTTGAAGCGGGGCGCGACATCTCGGCGGGCAACATGCCTGCCGAGATTCGCAGCCGCTATCCGGGGCGTGCTTACCTGGATACCCGCAATATCTGGCGACAGCTGACGGCGCTGATGGGCAAACTCTCTACCGAACGTCGTTATGAGCAGGCACGCTTGCTGGGCGGCGGTTCGGCGATCAATGCCCTGATGACCAATCGCGGCGCGCCCGACGACTATGACGAGTGGCAGCGACTCGGTGCCGAGGGGTGGAATTGGGATAATTGCCTGCCGTACTTCCGCAAACTGGAAAACGATACCGATTTCGACGGACCGCTGCACGGCAAGCAAGGTCCTCTGAGGATTCGCCGCACCGCGCAGGAGTTTCTTTCACCTTTCGTCAAAGCCGTCATGAACGTGTTGGGGGAGGGCGGTCTGGCGACAAAGCCGGATCAGAACGGCCCTTGGGAACCCGGCGTTTATATCGGGGCAATTGGCGTCAGTCCTGAGGGTGAGCGGATTCCCACCTCGGTATGTTATCTGTCCGATGAGGTTCGCCAACGCAGCAATCTGAAAGTACGCACTGAATGTCTGGTTGACCGTGTGCTGTTCAAGTCCCATCAGGCCATAGGGGCGCGCATTGTCCAGGCGGACGGCTCCTCAATTGATCTGTTCGCCAAAGAAGTGATCGTCTGTTCCGGGGCGATCCACAGCCCTGCAGTATTGATGCGCAGCGGCATCGGGCCCGCCGATGAGTTGGTCCAGTCAGGCATTTTCGTCGTAGCTGACCGTCCAGGTGTCGGCGGTAATCTGATGGAGCATCCATCGATAGCAGTCTCGGCATTGTTGAGCAAAGCAGGGCGCACGGCGTTCCCCGACGAGCACCACGAGCAAGCCATCGTGCGCTTTTCCTCGGGTTTGCCGGACACCGTGCCTTGCGACATGCATGGCGCGATTCTGTCGCGATCCGGCTGGCACTCTTTGGGGTATCGATTGGGCACAATGTTTTTCTGGGTCAACAAGTCTTTTTCCCGAGGCCGTGTACGACTGGTCTCCAGTGATCCGGCTCAGGAACCGGAAGTGAACTTCAATATGCTGTCTGATCCACGAGACCTGGAGCGCCTCAAGCAGGCACTGAAATTTGGTGCGGCCACGCTTTCAGCTCCGCACCTCGGCGCGCTTCGTAGCGTGGCATTCCCCACCAGTTACTCGCCCCGGGTGGCTAAAGTCGCTCAGCCTGGCGCGATCAACGGCATGTTGCGCGGGGTGTTGAGCCTCTTGCTGGACGTGGCCGGGCCGTTTCGGGCGTGGCTTGTTCACGGGTTGGTTACTCAGGGCGTGACGCTGAAAAAACTGCTCGCTGATGATCAGGCACTGACCGGGTTTGTCAGGCGAAATGTCGGCGGCACCTGGCATCCGTCAGGCACCTGCCGCATGGGCCGGGCCGATGATCCGCTGGCCGTCACCCTCAGTGATGGACGCGTCATTGGTGTCACTGGCTTGCGGGTATGTGATGCGTCGTTGATGCCGTCTATTCCGTGTGCCAATACCAACGTGCCAACGATCATGATTGCGGAGCGGATTGCAGACCTGATCAAGGCTGGGTAGGAACGAACTTGTTCGCGAGGGCGGTATTTCAGACGACATACCGACTGCGGATGTACCGGCCTCCTCGCGAATGAATTCGCTCCTACCTGTAACCTGTCCAGGGCGCAGAGTTGGTAGGACCGAATTCATTCGGGAGGGCGATGGCTAAGGCGACACATAGGCTGCGGATGTACCGGCCTCCTCGCGAATGAATTCGCTCCTACCGGTAACGTGGGCTAGACGCAGTATGGTAGGACCGAATTCATTCGGGAGGGCGGTGTTTCAGACGACACACCGACTGCGGATGTACCGGCCTCCTCGCGAATGAATTCGCTCCTACCGGTAACGTGGGCTAGACGCAGTACGGTAGGACCGAATTCATTCGGGAGGGCGGTATTTCAGACGACATACCGACTGCGGATGTACCGGCCTCCTCGCGAATGAATTCGCTCTTGCAAGAGTCACTGACGTGGGACCGGCTTCAGCCGGGAAGAGGCCGGCACAGACGCTGAATCTTCATCTGCAGAAATACCGTCTTCCCGGCTAAAGCCGGTCCCACGTCGTCAATCAGCTTGCGGGCAAACATGGAATCTCCCACCGGGATTTGAGCTGGCGGGAGATAGGGTGGGATCATTAAGGGTGGAAGCCCACAATCGCCTTGGTCTCCAGAAACGCCTCCAGTCCCCACTCTGCATATTCCCGGCCATTACCCGATTGCTTGTAACCGCCAAACGGCGCGCCGGGGTTCCAGTCGGGATGGTTGATGTAGACGCCGCCGACCCGAAGCTGCAACGCAATCTCCCGGGCCCGCTGCAGGCTGGAGGACTGTACGTAACCGGCCAGACCAAATACGCTGTCATTGGCCAGCACCACCGCATGCTCATCATCGTCATAGGCCTGTATCACCAGCACCGGTCCGAAGATTTCCTCTTTGGCGATGGTCATGTCCGGCGTCACTCCGGCAAACACGGTGGGCTTCACGTAGTAGCCACGCTCCAGGCCTTCGGGCCGGCCCAGGCCACCGAACACCAATTGCGCACCTTCTTCGATGCCAATGGCGATCATTCGCTGGATGGCTTGAAATTGCCGGTCGCTGATCACCGGTCCCATGGTCGATTGCGGGTCGGTTGGATCACCCACCTGATGGGCGAGGGCCGCACGACAGGCGATTTCCACTGCCTGATCATGCAACGCAGCAGGCACCAGCATGCGGGTAGGCGCATTGCAGGACTGTCCGCTGTTTCCGAAGCAGCCATTGACCCCTGAGGTGACGGCTTTCTCCAGGTAGACATCGTCCAGCAGGATATTTGCCGATTTACCACCGAGTTCCTGATGTACGCGTTTCACGGAGGGCGCCGCCAGACGAGCGACTTCCACCCCGGCACGCGTCGAGCCGGTGAATGAAACCATGTCCACTCCGGGGTGAGCTGCCAATGCAGCACCCACGGTTGGCCCGTCGCCATTGATCAGGTTGAACACCCCGGCAGGCACACCCGCTTCATGCATGACTTCGGCAAACAGCACTGCATTGAGAGGGGCGATTTCACTGGGTTTGAGGACCATTGTGCAACCTGCCGCCAGCGCTGGAGCGACTTTGCAGACGATCTGATTGATGGGCCAGTTCCAGGGTGTAATGAGTGCAACGACCCCCACCGGCTCCAGATTGATCAGGGTATTGCCGTTGGTTTTCTGAAACGCGAACGTGTCCAGCGTGCGCAGGAGTTGTTGCAGATGACGCTTGCCGATACCGGCCTGCCAGTCGTAGGCAAGTGCTTTCGGTGCACCGACTTCGGCCATGATGGCTTCGGCAATCTCGTCGTAACGCTGCATGAATACGTCCAGTATCTGCTCGATCAGGACTTTCCTTTCATTGGGCGTCGTGCGGGCAAATGCCGGAAATGCATGGCGTGCCGCGGCGACTGCGGCGTCCACGTCGGCCTGATTGCCCATGGCTATCTGGCTGAAGGGCTGTTCAGTGGCGGGATTGATGACTGCCAGCTGCGAGTCCCCGGCGGGTGCTACCCAGCCACCATTGATATAAAACTTCAGGGCGTTTTCCATAATCAGGCGCGGTCTCGTCGGGAAGAGCAGAAAAGGGCGAGTGAGGATCTTGATCGTTGCAAAACACACACTCGGTCGCTCGCAAGAATAAGCATCAATTTCTGCATCCGGCAATTTACTAATAGTTGCTTCAGGCATAAGCTCAGGTCATGTCTAATCTTCGCCGAAAGCTACCCAGTTCAAGTTCTCTGTTCGTCTTTGAAGCGGCTGCGCGGTGTGGCAGCTTCACCCGGGCGGCGGATGAACTGTGCGTCAGCCAGCCAGCGGTCAGCCGGATGCTGTCGCGTCTCGAGGAGCATCTCGGCGTGCAGCTTTTCGAGCGCACGCGGGGCGGTGCGCGACTCACCGAGAGCGGCAGCATTTTGTATCGACGGGTGCAGGAAGGATTCAGCACCATCGAGTCGGCGATCAGCGAAATTGAATCCCGCGCAACGGGCATCGAAACCGTCACGCTGTCCGTCTCAACGGCATTCACGACCCATTGGCTAATGCCGCGCATGAGCCGCTTCAGTCAGCGATTTCCCAGTGTGGACATGCGATATCAGCTGATGTCTGGCCGGATTGGCGGGCCTTTGGTGGATGTCGATCTGGGCATGCGCTACATCGACTCAGGCAGCCTGAAAGCCACGGATACACTGGTTGTCCCGGAAATAACCTTGCCCGTCTGCAACCCCCAGTATTTCCAGCAGGTCTTTCAGGACGCAGGCAAAAAGCAGCCGCCGACGATGATCTGCATGGACAATCAGGATCGGGACTGGACACTGGAATTTGGCTCGTCCGGGCGCGTGGAAAATGCCCTGATTTTTTCTGACTATGCAGTGGTCGTGCAGGCTGCCTTGCTGGGGCAGGGGATGGCGCTGGGTTGGTTGACGGTCGTCTCGAACAGCCTGGTCAAAGGCGAGTTGGTGCCCGCCGCCGAACAGGTTCATGTCACACAGCGTCGGTGTTGTCTGGTGACTCCAGCGAATCGTCCGGTGCGCCCGGTGGTCGAAAGTGTTCGTGACTGGATCATCGAAGAGATGCGTGCCGACGTCGCAAAAGTGGACGCGCTTTACCCTCATTTGGGGCTGTCGGCACTTCTCCAGTCGGGTCGTTGAGATCAGGTGTGCCGCACAACGTGGAAAAACCGTAGGTTATGCTTCAAGGTCTGTGAAAAACGGAATATTTCATGAGGGAAGCACGTTGATAATGAGTCAACCAGCTTGCTCGACCCCATGAATATCCTGCGGAGCGCCCTATGTCATTCAAGCAATTCAAAGCCCTGACGTTCGATGTCGTTGGCACCCTCATTGATTTTGAAGCCGGCATTCTCGCTCATGTTCGTGAAGTGACGGGCGAAGCAGGTAAAGCCCATAGCGATGACGACATTCTCAAAGCCTATCGCGAGGCTCGTGCACAAACCGATTCAGGCTGGTGGCCGGATGATCTGGAGCGCTGCTACCACGTCATCGCCGCGAAACTGGGACTGCCCGACAACGACGAATACGCCAAGGGCCTGAGCCTTGCGGTGAAGAATTTCCCTGCGTTCCCTGATTCGATTGAGGCGCTGAAGCGTCTGCGCAAGCATTTCAAACTGGTCGCGACCACCAACTCGCAGATATGGGCACTGGATCTAATGGCCAAGACATTGGAGGAACCGTTTGATGTGCGGGTGACCGTTGACGACGTGCGTTTCGAAAAGCCTGATCCACAGTTCTTTGCCTACACCCGCGGCGTGCTGGCGACTCAAGGCATCCTGTTCGAAAACATCCTGCACGTTGCACAGAGCCAGTACCACGACATCGGCGTGGCCATGCGTCTGGGCTATCAAACCTGCTGGATCGAACGTCGCTTCGCGCAAAAAGGGACTGGAGGTACGCTTGAGTCCGATCGCGTGGAGCCGCATTACCACTTCACTTCGCTGGCGCAATTGGCGGACGCGGTCGAGAAAGAACTGGGCTGACTGACGCTGGGTGACGACTCTGGCGCTCTGGCCTTGCTGCGAGCGCCTTTTCTCTTTTTAGCTGGATGTTCGCCATGACTGTTCAGAGCCTGTGGGCGGCCACTGCCCGGCCTTCTCCCGCATTGCAATCCCTTGAAGGTGACCGCCAGTGCGACGTGGTGATCATCGGTGCCGGTTATACCGGTTTGTCTGCGGCGCACCACATTGCCCTTAGTGGTCGCGAACCATTGATTGTCGAGGCCAATACCCTGGCCTGGGGCGCCAGCGGGCGTAACGGCGGGGTGGTTTCGCCCAAGTTCCGTGTAGGCTTTCCGACACTGATGGAGCGTTTTGGCCGAGACACGGCCTTGCAGATGTACCGCACCGGTTATGCTGCAGTGGACAGTCTGGTGGAAATGGTCGAAAGCCTTGGCCTGTCCGGGGCGCAGTTGCACATGGGCGGGCACATTGCCGCTGCGCATAGCGTTCATGCGTTAGGCGGGCTTGAGTCCACGGCTAACTGGATCAAGCGCGAAACCGGTGGCACCTCGTCGTTGATGATCAGCGCCGAGCAGGTTCGCGAAGCCACCGGGTCGAAGATTTTTACCGGTGGCTTGCTGACGCCCAAAGCAGGCGGCATTCATCCTCTCAATTACGCTCGGGGCATTGCGCAAAGCCTGACTGATCGCGGCGTGAAGTTGTACATCAACAGTCCTGCCAACCAGATTCGTCATGAGGCGGGCCGCGTCATTGTCATGACCCCTCAAGGGCGAATCAGCGCACGGCAGGTGATCTACGCCACCAATGGCTATTCCGATCAGACCCGTGTCACCGACACCCTGCATCGACGCCTGATCCCGTTTCGCAGCGCGATTATTGCTACTCAGCCGCTTCCAGCCGATGTGCTGGCGCAGATCATGCCGGGTGGTCAGGTGTGTGGGGACACCAAGCGCATGTTGCGCTGGTTCAGGGTCGTGGGCGACCGGCTGATTTTTGGTGGCCGTGGTGCCTTCGGCAAGAACGATTCCGAGAGTGCATTCCGTACCTTGCAGCGCAGCATGGGGGAGGTTTTTCCCTTACTGCGTGATTACCAGGTGGATTTCCGCTGGTCTGGCCTGGTCGCCATGACTCTGGACTATCTGCCCCATGCAGGACAACTGGACGAACGCAGTTTCTACGCGATCGGTTACAACGGTGGTGGAGTCGCCATGTCGACGTATATGGGCGGGCAGTTGGCGAAGATGACGGCCGGAGAGAAGGTCGATCTGGGTTTACTTTGCGGCGACAAATTCAATCCCATTCCCATGCACGCATTCCGCGCGCCCGGAGTGCGCCTGGCTGCAGGGTGGCAGCAATTCCTTGATGTTATCGGGCGGTGATCATTGCACCACGCTATCTGCCTCAAACATTGGACCTGTAGGAGCTGCCGAAGGCTGCGATGGCGGTGTATCAGAATGAATGCTTCGCAGCCTTCGGCAGCTCCTACAGAAAAAGCATTCCAGATCGGAGGGTGCAATTCTGTAACTGATTCACAGCATTCAGCACCCTGCCTTATGTAGTGACTGACCTGACGCCCTCCCGGCTAAAGCCGGTCCTACGGATGTGTATGCCCTGTAGGACCGGCTTTAGCCGGGAGAGCGTCATGTTTGCCAGGAGTAACCGAGTCTTGTGTGTCAAACCGCCCTGACCAGACTCCGCAACGGCACGGTGCTTTTCACCACCGGTGACTTGATCACGATGTAGCTGAAGTACTTCTCGATCCCGATGTTCTTGTCCAGGATCGACTCCATCAATTCCTGGTAGTGCTGAATGCTGCTACACAGGAATCGCACCAGATAATCATAACCGCCGCTGATCAAATGGCATTCCAGCACCTCGTCGATGTTGCGGATGCTGGATTCGAATTTCACGAAATCGCCACGTTTGTGGTCGGAGAGGGTGACTTCGGTGAAGACGGTGACCGAGTTGGCGAACTTGGCCAGATTGACGTGGGCTTCGTAGCCGCTGATGTAACCGGCCGATTCGAGCCGTTTGACCCGCTGTAAGCAAGGACTGGGAGACAGGCCGACAGCTTCGGCGAGGCTGACGTTGGTCATTCGCCCGTCTTTCTGCAATTGGACCAGGATGTTGATGTCGATACGATCGAGCTTCGTTGCCGCGTCCATGGTTCAGTCCTCGCCATTTCAAAATTCAGACTGCTCACCTCAGGCGTGCAGTGCTTTTTGATGCGCGTGGACGAGGTCTGCCAGGCTGGCGTATTCACAGCGCTTGCCATCCAGTGCCTGCGGTGAGTGATTCCACGGCTGGCTATGACCCCGTCGCAATGTACATAGGGGGAAATCCACCCGCTCGTTCCACGGGTCGTCCGCCTCGGTACTACGCACCGGTAACAATTCTGATCGCTCCAGTTCCAGCTGGAGTAACGCGGCATCCAGGCTCGTGTGCCAGTCGCTGTCAACGGGCTCGATGACTGCATCGAACGTTAGCGGCAACCGGTCTGTCAGCGAACTCACATTGATGCCGTGAGGTGGGGCGATCAGTATCAAACGGTAGAACTTGCTCAGGTACTGCAAGGCACCTGGAACATCTTCGAATATGGGCCAGTGATCAGAGGAGCTACTGAAAGCAACACTCTGATCCCAGTCAGGAATGGTATGCAATTGGTGAGCCAGACGTTGGTACAACTGACCGTGAAAGGCGGTCGGGCTGCCCGCTGATCCACTGCTGATCAGCAGGTCGGCGGTACTTCGGTAGGCGCTCAGCAGCTGTTCATCACTGATCGCCTGATTGCCTTGCACTGCCAGCGGTCGAAGCCCCTCAAGAATGCCCCGTTCTCGATCAATCAGTGTTCCGAAGGAAAACCCCAATGCCTTGTACTGGGTGACTTTCATGATTCGCTCCTGAGTAACAGCTCTCGGTTCCGTCACGTTCCGCACCCGTGTTCCGAACCCGGCCCGGCGCTGCACCAACAGGCCGGGCCAGGTCTTGCCGCGCGGGTCTCAGCAGGCCGCAGCCAGTGCGGAGTCGAGCATCTGCAAAGCTTCTGCCACCTGCTCTGTGGTGGTCACCAGCGGTGCGAGGAAACGCACCACGTTACGGTGCACCCCACACTTGATCACCAGCAGGCCGGCATGGCGCGCTTCATCAATAACTTTTTGTGCCAGCGCAGCGTCCGGACTTTGCTTGTCGTCGGCTGCCACCATTTCAATTGCCAGCATGAAACCCAGGCCTCTTACATCACCGATACGCGGGTAACGTGTCTGCAAGGCCAGCAAACCTTGATGCAGCTGTGTGGAGAGTTTCGCGCCTTTCCCCAGCAGATCCTGCTCTTTGAAAAGGTCCAGCACCGCCAGCGCCGCCGCACAAGCCACCGCGTTGCCGCCGTACGTGCCGCCCAGTCCGCCCGGTGTCGGCGCATCCATGATGTCGGCACGGCCAACAACGCCGGATAACGGCATGCCGCCCGCGAGGCTTTTTGCAACGGTCACCAGATCAGGTTTGATGCCCGAGTGCTGGAAGCCGAACATCCTGCCGGTACGACCAAAGCCGGTCTGGATTTCATCGAGGATCAGCACAATGCCGTGTTGCGTGCAGCGCGCCCGCAAGGCCTGGAGAAATTCGTTTGAGGCCGCAATAAAACCACCATCGCCCTGAACAGGCTCGATGAGGATTGCTGCAACCCGGTCAGGTGCGACATCGGTGGCGAAGAGTTCATCCAGCTCGGCCAGCGCGTCGTCGCTGCTGATCCCGCGATAAGGATTTGGGTAGGTGGCGTGGTAGATCTCGGCCGGGAAGGGGCCGAAATTCTGTTTATAGGGCTGGCTCATACCGGTCAGGGTCACGCCCAGCAGGGTCCGGCCATGGAAGCCGCCCCGGAAGGAAATCACCGCCGTACGATTGGTGTGGCTGCGGGCAATCTTGATCGCGTTTTCCACCGCTTCGGCACCCGAGGTAAACAGGATGCTTTTGTAGTGCTCTTCGCCGCCAATCAGCGTGTTCAGGCGTGCGGCGACTTCGATGTAGCTTTCGTAGGCCGCGACCTGAAAACTGGCATGGGAAATTTCACCCACCTGACGCCGTACTGCTTCGACAACTCTGGGGTGGTTATGGCCAACGTTGAGTACGCCGATACCACCGACGAAATCCAGATAGCGCTTGCCGTCCACATCCCACAGCTGGGCGCCTTCGGCGCGCGCCGCAACAACCGGGTGAGCCGTGATGATGCCGCGCGGGATGTGTTGCTCACGCAGGGCGAGCAACCGTTGGGTTTCAGTCAGTGCAGAATTCATCTCAATCTCCGTGATCGCCGGGGTGGCAGGTGATGTGATCAGGATAAGCACTGGCCGGAACCACAAGCACTGAAGTTGCCCGGACCAGTGCTGTGATCGACTGTTTTAGAGGGAGGTTGCGAAATATTTCACTGTGGGGTGGTGCAAGCAATTTTGGGTGGTTCGTAAATCCCTGTGGGAACAGAGCTTGCTCCTATCAAATAAATGCACTTACCTGACTTGGAGTGTTTTTTGTAGGAGCTCACGAGCACCGCGAGGCAGCGATGGCGGTGTGTCAGACAAATCGCTATCGCGGCCTCGCGGTGCTCGTGCGCTCCTACAGTTATGGGTTGATTCGCATAGCGCTGTGTCAGGGACACCTGGGCAGCTCCCACATAATAGCCCTGCGTCAAACCGCTGCCCGCGGCACAACGATGGTGTCTTCCGGATGCAAACGCATCAGCAGCGGGGAGCCAATGGGGGGCAGGCTCAGGTTGCCTTCGTGATGGCTTGGTTGACGCAGGCTGACGGTCGGGCCGCCTTCAAGGTCGACGAATACCTTGAGGCTTTCACCCTGGAACACGATGTCCGAAACACGCCCGCGCAGGCGGTTCCACTCGGGGCCTGACGTGTCATTGTCCAGCAACAGTTTTTCCGACTGCAGCGCGAGGAATACGTCCCCCGACGGCGGGATTGGACGGGTCGTGCGCAGTGCAGTAGCGCCCAGGTTCAGGCCGCTTTCACTGCGTTGCAACGGGATCAGCGTGCTTTCGCCAATGAAGCTGGCGACGAAATCATCGGACGGATGATCGTGCAGACGACGCGGTGTATCGACCTGTACCAACTGGCCGCCACGCATGATCGCAATGCGGTCGCTCATGGTCAGCGCTTCACGCTGGTCGTGGGTGACGTAAATCATCGTCGCGCCGAGGCGTTTGTGCAGGGCGCGCAGCTCAATCTGCATAGTCTCGCGCAGCTGTTTATCGAGAGCGGAAAGCGGTTCATCCATCAGGATCAGTTTGGGTTCGAAGACAATCGCACGGGCCAGTGCCACCCGTTGCCGCTGGCCGCCGGAGAGTGCTGCAATGGAGCGGCTTTCGTAGCCGCTCAATTCAACTGTTGCCAGTGCCTGCTTCACGCGGCCCAGGCTTTTGGCGGCGCTTTCACCTCTGGCGCGCAAGGGAAAGGCAACGTTTTCGCCCACCGTCATGTGGGGGAACAATGCGTAGTTCTGGAAGACCACACCGATTTCGCGTTTGTGCGGTGGCATCAGCGTGACGTCGCGCTCGCCAAACAGGATGCTGCCGGAGCTGACCCGGATAAAGCCGCCCAGAATGCTTAGCAATGTGGTTTTGCCCGACCCGGAAGGGCCCAGCAGGGACATGAATTCTCCCGCTTCCACCTTGAGGTTCACGTTGTTCAGCGCCTTCAAACTGCCGTAATCCTTGCAAACCTGATTGACGCTGACTGATTCAAAACCTTCAGTGAAATTCATGAAGCGTCCTCCTGTGCAGAGCGGGTGTCTGCATCCATCTGAACACAGGCGCTGGCCGTGTTCGTGCCGTTTTGAGCCGCCGGAAAAACAGGATCTGCTGCCCGGCGGTATCCGTGTCCAACGCTGGCCGTCAGTCCAGACCGCCGATATGCCAGGCCTTCACTTCGAGGAATTCGTCCAGGCCGTACTTCGAGCCTTCACGGCCGGTGCCTGACTGCTTCATGCCGCCAAAGGGGGCGACTTCCATGGAAATAATCCCGGTATTCAGACCGACCATGCCGAACTCCAGTCGCTCACCTACGCGCCAGGCGCGACGCATGTCCTGGGTGAAGTAATACGCACCGAGGCCATACGGCGTGGCGTTGGCGAGCGCCAGCGCCTCGGCCTCGTCCTTGAAACGGAACAGCGGCGCAACAGGGCCGAACGTTTCTTCGCTGGCCAGCAGCATGTCGGCTTTGGCATCGCGCAAGACGGTGGGCTGGACGTAAAGACCGTTGCCCTGAGGCGCTCCGCCAATGACCACGCTGGCACCTTTTTCCAGCGCATCGCCGATATGGCGGGTCACTTTGTCCACGGCGGCGGCATTGATCAGCGGGCCAATCGTGACCCCGGTTTGCAGGCCGTCACCGACTTTCAGTTCGGCGACGGCCGCGCTCAGGCGTTCTGCGAACCGATCATAAATACCGTCCTGCACCAGAATGCGATTGGCGCAGACGCAGGTTTGTCCGGCGTTGCGGAATTTGCTCTGCATGACCCCGGCAATGGCCAGGTCCAGGTCCGCATCATCGAAGACGATAAATGGCGCATTGCCGCCCAGCTCCAGGCTCAGGCGTTTGATGGTGCTTGCACACTGGCTCATCAACAGTTGGCCAACCCGGGTCGAGCCTGTGAATGACAGCTTGCGTACTGCCGGATTGCTGGTCATTTCACCACCGACCCCGGCAGGCAAACCGGTCAATACGTTGAACACACCGGCCGGGATTCCGGCGCGATCTGCCAGTACTGCTAACGCCAGGGCTGACAGCGGCGTCATTTCAGAAGGCTTGACCAGCACCGGACAACCCGCAGCCAAAGCAGGAGCGCATTTACGGGTGATCATCGCGTTAGGGAAGTTCCACGGGGTGATCGCCGCGACGACGCCAATCGGTTGTTTGAGCACGATGATTCGTCGATCAGCGACCGGCGAAGGAATGGTGTCGCCGTAGATCCGCCGGGCCTCTTCAGCAAACCATTTGACGAAGCTGGCACCGTAGGCAATTTCGCCGCGTGACTCAGCAAGGGGCTTGCCTTGCTCGGCGGTCATGATCAGCGCCAGGTCTTCCTGATTGTCCATGATCAGCTTGAACCAGACTTCAAGAAAACGCGCGCGCTCGGCCGCCGGGACTTCGCGCCAGGACACGAAACGAGCTTCAGCTGCCTCTATGGCGCGGCGGGTTTCCGCGGCTTGCAAGGCTGGAACCCGGGCGATAACACTGCCGTCGGCGGGATTGGTCACGTCCAGCGTCGCGCCGTCATCGGCGCTGATCCACTCGCCATTGACGTAGGCGCGCTCAACGAGAAGGGAAGGGTCACGCAGGGTATTTTTCAACATGATCAAGGTGCCTTGAGGGTCCGAACGATGGACTCATTTTAAGAATGTCTGCCCGGTGGCCGATGCCGAGATAGCCACTTGAGCGGGTGGTAGATGCTGAATTTGCGATGCTGGCGGCAGATGTTGCTATTCATCATTACCCTTGTAGGAGCTGCCGAAGGCTGCGAGGCGGTGTGTCAGACAAATTGTCTTCGCAGCCTTCGGCAGCTCCTACAAGATGGTGTTGTTAGCTCGGTTTATTGCGCCCCGCGATCACTACCAACAACAGTGAAGCCAGAATCAGAATCGAGCTGATGGCCGCAATCGTCGGGTCGATTTCATCGCGCAGGGCTGTGAACATCCGTTTGGTCAGGGTCTGGTTGTCGCCACCGGAGATGAACAGCGCGACCACGGTTTCATCCAGCGAAGTGATGAAGGCGAACAGCGTGGCCGAGACCAGGCTTGGTTTGATTTGCGGCAATGTCACGGCCATGAACGCCCGGAATCGGTTCATGCCCAGGCTGCGAGCGACCATTTCCTGAGACATGTCGAAGTTACGCAAACCTGCCAGCAGGGCGATGATCACGTAGGGCAGTGCCAGCATGATGTGCGCCAGAATGAGCCCGGTCATGGTGCTGATCAGACCCACCCTGGCGTACACAAAAAACACCCCGGCGGCGATGAGGATGATCGGCACCATCATCGGCAGCAGCAGAATGATTTGCAGGGTGCGCACGACCTTCAGGCTGGAGCTATTGATGGCGTAGGCCGCAGCCATACCGATGGGCAGGCTGACCACCGTAGTGACCGCTGCGGTAATCAGACTGACCCGTGCCGCCGACATCCATTCAGCGCTCTGGAAGAACGCCGCGTACCAGCGCAGTGACCACTCCTTGGGCGGGAATTGCAGGAAGCGCGCCTCGGAAAACGACATCGGCACCACAATCAGCACTGGCAGAATCAGGTAGAGCAGGATGGCTGCTACCAACACGGTGAAGAGCAAGTGGGAGACGCGGACCTGACGCAGATAGGCAACCAGTTTCATTTAGCGCGCTCCCAGAATGCGTTCGATAGGGATGAACTTGTTGATACCCCAGAAAATCAGGAATACCACCAACAACAGCACCAGACCGACCGCACTCGCGGCGCCCCAGGCGTGATAAAGCTCAACGTTGCGCTGGACCAGCATCGATACCAGGATCGTGCGGCCACCACCGAGCAGTTCAGGGGTGATGAAGAAGCCCAGGCAGATGACAAAGACCAGAATCGACCCTGCCATGATGCCGGGTGCCGCCATCGGCAAGAACACTCGGCGGAAGGTGTAAAAGGGCTTGGCCCCAAGGCTTTCCGAGGCTTGCATCAGGTCCTGCGGGATTTTCTTCATCACCGAATACAGCGGTAGAACCAT
The DNA here is from genome assembly GCF_014357575.1 of Pseudomonas folii. Classification (GTDB taxonomy): domain Bacteria; phylum Pseudomonadota; class Gammaproteobacteria; order Pseudomonadales; family Pseudomonadaceae; genus Aquipseudomonas; species Aquipseudomonas folii. The sequence goes on from NZ_JACONW010000022.1 coordinate 50,243, forward strand.
GAACGGCAGCATCACGTGCAGGGTGCCGATTACCGTGCCAGTGGTGTTGTGCATCAGGTTGAGCGGTTGATCGATGATGCCCATGTCGATCAGCGTCTGGTTGACCAGCCCCCGGCGTTGCAGCAGAACCAGCCAGGCGTAGGAGCGCACCAGCACGCTGGTCCAGAACGGAATAATTACGCAGATCAGAATCAGGTTCGCCCAGAAGCCATGCAGGCGGGAAGCGGCATAGGCGATGGGGAAACCGAGGAAAATCGACAGCACGGTGACGATGAGGCTGATCTTGAAGGTCAGGACAAAGGTATCCCAGTAGATTCGCTCTTCGAAAATGCGGACATAGTTGGCCAGGGAGAAGCCGTCTTCGGTCTGCACCGACTGAAACGCCAGCCAGCACATTGGCAGGATCAGCAGCACCACCACCATGACCAGCGCCGGGGTAAGCAGCAGCATCATCGAGGTATTTTCCTTGCGCTCTTCGCGGGCAAGGGCATCGCTATTGGTCAGCGGCGGCTGATGCTTGTGGTTGTCGGATTCAGGCAGGGACTTGGCGAGATAAGCATTGGACATGTCTGTCTCCCGTCACTTGGTCTGGCTGAAGCGCTGGAAGGCGCCGTGCTTGAGTGTTGGCATGTGAACGACTCCCGAAAGGTGGGGGCAGATGCTGAAAGCGAGGGTGTTTCCTGTTTCGGTCGCTCTGCGGGACCGTGCGATTTCCACTGTACCCAGATGTCGGCAAATGAAGCCGCTGAAATGCCCTGCGCCAAAGTGCTTTATTGCGTAATGGGGCGGGTAGACGGCATGTCCTGCGTTGGGGCTTCTGGCACGGTATTCATTCCCTCCGCCGTGTCAGGTAGGAGGCAACTTGTTGGCGAGAGTGCTTGATGCGGTGTATCAGTCCTGCCGCCTCGCGAACAAGTTCGCTCCTACCGGGATAGGCGTTCAGTTGTTACTTCTTCTGCACGAACGACAACCAGCGTTCCTCTGCCTTGATGTCGATACCCATTTGGCGGCGATGTCAGGTAGGAGGCAACTTGTTGGCGAGAGGGCTTGATGCGGTGTATCAGTCCTGCCGCCTCGCGAACAAGTTCGCTCCTACCGGGAGATGCGCGCAGCTATCACTTCTTCTGCACGAACGACAACCAGCATTCTTCGGCCTTGATGCGGATGCCCATTTGGCGGCGATGTCAGGTAGGAGGCAACTTGTTGGCGAGAGGGCTTGATGCGGTGTATCAGTCCTGCCGCCTCGCGAACAAGTTCGCTCCTACCGGGAAATGCGCGCAGCTATCACTTCTTCTGCACGAACGACAACCAGCGTTCCTCTGCCTTGATGCCGTCTGCAGACGCCCACCATTTGGCCGACAGCAGAGCCTGACGGGAGATGTTTTCCGGCGCGGATGGAAGTTTGGCAGCCCGCTCAGCGGGAATCGTGCCGGTCTTGAATGCTTCGGGGTTGAGCGGGCCGTAATCGATGATCATTGGCAATGCCGCCTGCAGTTTCGCATCGATGGCTTCGTTGACGAACTTCATTGCCGCCGCTTTGTGCGGTGTGCCCTTGAGGACGCAGAGGGAGTTGGTTTCCAGTACGCCCTGGTTGTAATCGAACGCCACAGGCGCGCCGTCAGCCTGCACCGCGGTAATGCGGCCGTTCCACGCTTGAATCATGTCTACTTCGCCGTCGCTGATCAGCTGTGCCGACTGACCGCCTGACGTCCACCAGGTGGAAATGTGCGGTTTGATTTCTTCGAGTTTCTTGAAGGCGCGTTCTACATCCAGCGGGTAGAGCTTGTCGGGGGCGACGCCGTCGGCCAAGAGGGCTATTTCCAGGGTCGGGCGCGGCAGGTTCCGCAATGAACGCTGCCCCGGGAATTTCTTCGTGTCCCAGAAATCCGCCCAGGTTTTGGGTGCCTTGTCGCCTTTGAAAGCGTCGGTGCGATAAGCCAGCACCGTCGAGTAGCTGATGTAGCCAACGCTGTAATCATCCTTAAGATCCGCGGGTAATTGCGCCGCGTTGGGGATCAGCGCCAGGTCGAGCTTTTCGAACAAGCCTTCCTGCTCGCCGCGTACGCAGTCGCCGGTCGGCAGGTCCACCACATCCCAGGTGACTTTGCCGCTTTCGACCTGGGTTTTGATGATGGGATAGGCTTTGGGCGAACTGTCCTGTTTCAGCGTCAGGCCGAGTTTCTTCGCGGCAGGCTCGAGGATCGCCTTGCTTTGCGCTTCCTGATAAGCGCCGCCCTGGGACACAAATGTGATGTCTTCAGCGAACGCCATATTGGCGCAGCCGGTAAGGATTGCCAAACTCGCCAGTTTGAAGCTGCGGATACTCGATGCTGTCATATGAAGTTCTCCCCGATGGTTGGCAGATTTCTTGAGCGAGCTGGAGATTTGCTGTCGGTCGCTCTGCGGGACCGTGCCTTTAATTTACTGGCATGTCGGGAAATGAAGCGGGCACAAATGCGCGACGCAGAAGCGCTTTATTGCGAAAAGGGGAGGAGGGACGGCATGTCGTGCGCTGAACGGCCGCCAAGTGTTTTCTCTGTCAGCGACGC
>NZ_JACONW010000220.1 GCF_014357575.1 Pseudomonas folii
GTCCCACGTCGTCACCCACATTGAATCTCTCACAATCATCACCAACCGCAACACCAGCTACATCCAGCTACGCAATACATCCGGCAGCTGCGTCAGGCTGCTGATCTCTGCATCAGGCAGCTTTTCTGCTTCCCACGGTTTACCCGCCGGGTTGTACCAGATCGCTCGCATACCGGCTTGCTGGGCGCCTGCAATGTCATCGCCGGGGTGATCGCCGATGTGCACTGCGGCGCCAGCATCAACGTTGGCGCGCTTGAGCGCTTCCACGAATGGAGCAGGGTCTGGCTTGCCGATGCCCAAGTCTTCAGCACACAGCGCGAAGGCGAAATAATCGGCCAACCCCAGGCGACGCACGTCAGCATTGCCGTTTGTGATCACACCCAACGTAAAGGTCGCGGCCAGAATCTCAAGGGTCGGATGGACTTCCGGGAAGATCTCGACCTGATGACGGCCATGCAGGAACACTTCAAAAGCCTGATCAGCCAGCGCCTGAGCCTCAACCGAGGGATAACCGGCGTCTTCCAGAGCATGGAACAGCACGCGCCGCCGCAGCTCGCTGATGCGGTATTTGAAGCCAGGGTCAGCTTCCACCAGGCGCGCGCGAATTTCCCCCAGATGCTCGACAGGCACCGGGCCAAGCTTGGGCGCATTTGCAGCAAGCCACTCGCGCAGGGTGGCCTCCGCGCTGACGATGGCCGGAGCGGTGTGCCACAGAGTATCGTCGAGATCGAAGGTGATCAGCTTAATCATGGTCAGAACCTTTGCGTTTGGCCCGCGGGTGGGCGCTGTCGTAGACCGACGCCAAATGCTGGAAATCCAGATGGGTATAAATCTGCGTGGTCTTGATGTCAGCGTGGCCGAGCAACTCCTGCACTGCGCGTAGATCCTGGGACGACTCAAGCAGATGGCTCGCAAACGAGTGGCGCAGCATGTGCGGGTGCAGGTTTTGCCCCAACTCACGTTCACCGACCGCTTTGACCCGCTTCTGAATAGCGCGCGGCCCAAGACGTCGACCTTGCTGGCTAATGAACACGGCGTCATCTTCAGGGTTGGCCAGGGCGCGCAATGCAATCCACGCCTGCAGCGCTTCACGGGCTTTCCTGCCCACTGGCAGAACACGGGTCTTGCTGCCTTTACCGAGCACTTGCACCAGGCCTTCGCTCAGGTCGAGTTGCTCCATGTTCAAGCCGGTCAGCTCGGACAGACGCAGGCCCGAGGAATAGAACAGCTCCAGAATCGCCTGATCGCGATGGGCGAGGAAGTCGTCTTCAACGCCGCCGTCCAGCAACTGCAGGGCACGGTCGGTATCAAGGGTTTTCGGCAGACGTCGTTCACCTTTGGGCGGCGACAGGCCGTTGGCCGGGTCGTGCTCGCAGATGCCTTCGCGATTGAGGTAGTGATAGAGCCCGCGTACCGCCGAGAGCAGACGCGACAGACTGCGCGAGGACTGCCCCTGCTGATGCTGACGGGCGATCAGGCTGCGCAGATGTTGAATATCCAGCGCAGCCCAACTGCTCAGCTGTTGCTTCTCGCAGTACGCCAGCACTTTGTTGAGGTCGCGGCGATAAGCCTCGAGCGTGTGTGGCGACACTTGGCGCTCACTGCGCAAATGTGTGCAGTAAGCGTCCAGTTGCCGTTCCATCACTAGCGAACCGAGCGTAGGGAGTGGGTGAAGCGCGGCAGCAGACGGCTCAGTACATCGGCGATGTAGTTGAGAAACAGCGTGCCCACCGAGCTTTTGTAATGCTGCGGATCGCGGCTGCCGATGGCCAGCACGCCATGCAGGCCAAGATGATTAAGGGTCACAACGGCGGTAGAGCCGACTTCCTTGCCTTGCTCGGCACCAAACAGGAAGGTCAGTTCGTGCTCACGCAGCGCGCCGCACACGGTCTTGTCGCCGATCAGACCACCGATAGCTTTTTGCGCATCGACGCTGCTGACCCAACGACCAACCGGCATCGCGCTGTCACTGAACAGAATCAGGCTGACAAAGGGCACCTGAAAGTCCTGCCGCAGGCTGTCTTCAACAGCAATCACAATTTCTTCGAGACTGCTGGCGTCCATCAGCGCCAAGTTGAGGCGGCGGGTCTTTTCGAACAGCCGGTCATTGTCCCGGGCGACGTCCATCAGTTGCGACAGACGATGGCGCATCTCGATGTTGCGCTCGCGCAGCAGCTTGAGTTGACGCTCAACCAGCGAAACGGTGTCGCCGCGCTGATGCGGAATACGCATCGACACCAGCAACTCGTCGTGCTCGGCAAAGAAATCCGGGCGGTCGAGCAGGTAAGCGATGATCGCCTCTGCTTCAAGTTTCGGCACTGCGGCATCGACCGGCGATTCGCCAGGCTTGCCGGTTGAAGTCTGAGGCTTGTCAGTCATCGCTTTTGCTCACTCATAGACGAACCTGGCCTTCATATACCCGGACAGCGGGACCGGTCATCAGGACCGGATGGCCCGGCCCGGCCCACTCGATAGACAGACGTCCGCCCGGCAGATCGATCAGCAATGGCGAATCCATCCAGCCCTGGCTGATAGCCGCAACGGCTGCCGCACACGCACCGGTGCCACAGGCCTGGGTTTCCCCGGCTCCGCGCTCCCAGACGCGCAATTGCGCACGCTGACGATCGACGACGTAGAGAAAGCCTACGTTGACCCGCGCCGGAAAGCGCGGATGGTGTTCAATTTTCGGACCCAATGCATGCACGGGCGCATTGTTGATGTCGTTTACACGCAACACCGCATGGGGGTTGCCCATGGAGACAGCGGCCAGCTCGACCGTCTGCCCGTCAACATCAACGCTGTAGCTCAATGCCTGCTCGGTAGCCTGAAACGGAATGTCCGCCGGTACCAGCCGTGGCGGCCCCATATCGACGCTGATCTGACCGTCGTTGCGGATTTCCAGCTCGATGATGCCGCTCTTGGTTTCGACTTTGATCAGGCGTTTGGCGGTCAGGCGCTTGTCCAGCACGAAGCGGGCAAAACAACGCGCGCCATTGCCGCACTGCTCAACCTCGGAGCCATCGGAGTTGAAAATCCGATAGCGGAAATCGACATCCGGGTTGGTCGGGGTTTCAACCAGCAATAGCTGATCGAAACCGACGCCAGTGTGCCGATCACCCCATTGTTTGGCGTGCTTGGGCAAAATATGCGCGTGCTGGCTGACCAGGTCCAAAACCATGAAGTCGTTGCCCAGGCCGTGCATCTTGGTAAAACGCAGCAGCATGGGTTACTCCGGCAGCAGGCTTTCGCCAGCAAACAGCTCGGCCACGGTCTCGCGGCGGCGTACTTCGAAAGCCTGCGAGCCGTCGACCAACACTTCAGCGGTGCGACCGCGGGTGTTGTAGTTCGAGCTCATGACAAAACCATAGGCACCGGCCGAGTGCACGGCCAGCAGATCACCTTCAGCCAGGGCCAGTTCGCGGCCCTTGGCGAGGAAGTCGCCGGTTTCGCAGATCGGGCCGACGATGTCGTAGGCACGAGGCGCGCTGTCACGCGGGCGAACGGCTGTGACGTCCATCCAGGCCTGATACAGCGCCGGGCGAATCAGGTCGTTCATCGCCGCATCGACGATGGCGAAATCCTTGTGCTCGGTATGCTTGAGGTATTCGACCTGAGTCAGCAGCACGCCTGCATTGGCAACGATGAAGCGGCCGGGCTCGAAAACCAGTGACAGGTCACGACCTTCCAGACGCTCACGCACTGCCTTGATGTAATCAGAAGCCAGCGGTGGCTCCTCGTCGCGATACCGCACGCCAAGACCGCCACCCAGATCGATGTGGCTCAGCAGGATGCCACAATCACCAAGACGATCCACCAGGGCCAGCAGACGATCGAGCGCGTCAATGAACGGCTCGAGCGTGGTCAGTTGCGAGCCGATGTGGCAATCGACACCGACGACTTCCAGGTTAGGCAACTGTGCGGCGCGGATGTAGACGTCTTCAGCATCGGCAATGGCGATGCCGAACTTGTTTTCCTTGAGGCCCGTGGAAATGTACGGATGCGTGCCCGCGTCAACATCCGGATTGACGCGCAGCGAGATCGGCGCACGAACGCCCATTTCGGCCGCGACAATCTGCAGGCGCTCAAGCTCGTCGGTGGATTCGACGTTGAAGCAGTGCACGCCCACTTCCAGCGCGCGGCGCATGTCGTCACGGGTCTTGCCGACGCCGGAGAACACGATCTTGTCGGGACGGCCGCCTGCAGCGAGCACTCGCTCCAGCTCGCCACGGGACACGATGTCGAAGCCCGAACCCAGACGCGCCAGAACGTTGAGCACGCCCAGGTTGGAGTTGGCTTTGACAGCGAAGCAGACCAGATGCGGCATGCCGTTCAGGGCATCAGCGTAGGCGTTGTATTGCGCTTCGATGTGAGCGCGGGAGTAGACGTAGGTCGGCGTGCCGAAACGCTCGGCAATGGCAGACAACGCTACACCTTCCGCGAACAGCTCACCATCGCGGTAGTTGAAGGCGTCCATGTAATTCCCTTAAAGATGCTTGTGCGATTGCGACTTGGCCTGGTCGTCGGGAGACTTCTGGTCATCCGGCAGGTACAACGGGCCCTTCTGGCCGCAGGCAGTGACAAGACAAGCGACCGCGACAAGCGCAGCAAGCGAAGAGATCAGGCGCTTCATGGCGAAATCCTTTGTAAAAGCATTAATTGCGCCCGAGTATACCGGCCACCCAGCGGCTTGCCTACGTAGCCGGGTTCCCGTCCGGCGGGGCTTTGACGCTACGCGACTGATTTAGCACTGAGAGAGCGAATTATTGGCGCTGTGTTGTTCGTTGGGCGGGTAAGCTTTGCATTTGCCTCGAAGCGACCGTATCTTGCGTCGCTGCGCCAACAGCAGACACTTTTTGAGGTTCCCCCTGATGAGTTTGACCGAAGCCCGCTTTCACGACCTGGTCGATGCCACCCAGCAAAATCTGGAAGATGTTTTCGACGAGAGTGGTCTGGATCTGGACATTGAAAACTCGGCCGGTGTGCTGACCGTCAAGTTCGAAAATGGCACTCAACTGATCTTCAGCCGCCAGGAGCCCCTGCGTCAGCTATGGCTGGCAGCGCGTTCCGGCGGCTTTCACTTCGACTACGACGAGGAAGAGCAGCGCTGGAGCTGCGATACCAGCGATGAGCTGTTGAGCGAAATGCTTAAGCGCTTCACGCTGGAGCAGGCTGGCGTCGAACTCGACTTCGACGAGATTTGAGCGTGACCGCTACTTCAGTCCGACCGCCCAAGCCGCTGTACAGTAACGTCAGCCCGGCAGTGCCTTCGCCTTGCATCAGCCTGTGCCGGCTGGACGAGCAGAAAGTGTGTCTCGGTTGTTTCCGCCATGTGGAAGACATCCGTGAATGGCGCTCGGCGGACGACAATCGCCGCCGACAGATTCGCGCCAATGCAGACCAGCGCCGAGAAGTGGCTGACGCCAGTCAGTCTCCAGACGCATAACGGTCTTGCCGGGTTGTGTAATACCCCTGCTGTGTTAGTGTCCAGACATGCTTCATCGATGAAGCCCTTCAAAACCCCGCCACTCCAGGCGGGGTTTTGTTTTATGCAGCGCAGAAAAAGGAGTCTGCCAACATGTCGACACAACCTACCATCATCCTGACCCGGCTGGACGTGCAGCGTCTTGAACAGTTGATCGAGAGCCTTGAGGAAACCACTCCCGGCCTCGAAGCCCTGCAAGCCGAACTGGACCGCGCCGAACAAGTGGTTGGCCACGAAGAAGTGCCCGCCGGTGTCGTGACCATGAATTCAAAGGTGCATTGCCGCGAAGAAGTCAGTGGCAAGGATTACCACCTTAAACTCGTCTACCCGAAAGATGCCGGTGCCGAGGACACAGTCTCAATCCTCGCACCGATTGGCTCAGCCTTGCTGGGCCTGCAGGTCGGCCAGCACATCGACTGGCCAGCCCCGGGCGGCAAGACCCTCAAGCTGACCCTGCTGGCGGTGGAGTATCAGCCGGAGGCAGCGGGGGAGTATTTGTAAGCTTCAGACCCGTTCGAAAATCTGCACCGCCCCTGTGGGAGATTCTACGTTCGCCCGCAAGCTAATTTGACGACGAGGGACCGGCTTTAACCGGGAAGGAGGTATTCCTGCCGATGAAGATTCATCGCCTGCCCCGGTCTCTTCCCGGCTGAAGCCGGTCCCACGTCATCAGTGATCCTGTCGGAGCAGAGCCTGGCCGCGATGTTGTGGGCTGATGCGACGACGGGGCGGCGCCTGTCAAAAAGTGCAACTACCTGACTTGGAATGCTTTTCTGTAGGAGCTGACGAGCACCGGGAGCTGACGAGCACCGCGAGGCTAGGA
>NZ_JACONW010000221.1 GCF_014357575.1 Pseudomonas folii
GGGCGCTCTTGAGTTGAAGAGTGGCAGGATGCCGGGTTAGCCGCATTGGGCCATGGATTGCCCGTTGCGGCGGCCCACGGTTCAGGGTCTGCGGGCGGGTACACCGAGCGACAGCGAGGTGCCGAGTGGTGGGGCATGTACGTTTTGCTTACTTTTGCGTTTTTCAAAAGTGAGGCGCTGTAAAAGCGCAACCAATAGAAGCCATGAACGCGGTAACGGATATGTACACAAAACTCACTACACGAAAAAACTGTAAGCAACCATCAATCATCCAGACTGATAATCCCTTCCCGCACACAAAACAGAACCAGCCCGGCCACGTCATGAATCTGCAGACGCTTCATGACCTGAGCCCGGTGGGTTTCCACGGTCTTGATACTCAGCCCCAGCCCACCGGCAATTTCCCGAGTCGACTTGCCACGCACGATCAAGCGCAGAATCTCCAGCTGCCGAGCCGTCAGATTATGGTTTTGCGGCGTTTCGTACTTGCGCGCCTGAACACTGATCAACGCCTGATTGATCACCGTGTGGGCAATCGCCGGGCTCAGGTAACGTTCACCACTGCTCAACGCCAGTAACGCCTGCTCCAGTTCAGTCGCTGCGGCGTCCTTGAGCAAGTATCCGTGGGCACCCGCTTCCAGCGCGCGCATGATCCGCGTCGGGTCGCTGTGCATGGACAGGATCAGCACCTTGCTGTCCGGCAAGGTACTCCGCAATTCTTTCAGGGCGTCGAGGCCGTCGACATCCTTCATGGAGATATCCAGCAGGATGATGTCGGGGTTCAACTCGGTAGCCAGTGCGCTCAGTTGCGCGCCGTCGCAAGCCTCGCCAATCACCGAATAGCCCGGAATGTCGGCTACCAGCGCGCGAACGCCAGCTCTGATCAATGAGTGATCGTCAATCAACAGCAATGTGCAGGTCATCTAGCCTTCTTGTCTATGTTTGCTCGTTCATGAGCGCGCGGTATCCAGGGCAACAGCACATCGATACGCGTGCCGTCGCCGGGTTCGCTGCGTATCGTCCATGTACCGTTGAGAAGAGCCACCCGCTCAGCCATGCCGGCCATGCCTCGCTGCCCCTCACGGGCCGGGTCCGCTGCGGGTGAAAAACCGACGCCGTCGTCGCTGATATGCAGTTCCAGACCTTGCGGCAGGCGTCGCAGGCGAACCAGCAGATTGTTCGCCTGGGCGTGGCGCAACATATTGGTCACCGCTTCCTGGGTTATGCGAAACGCAGCAACCGTCATCTCTTCCGGAATGCCGGACAGTTGCTGCTTGCACTCCAGGCTCCAGCGCACCTGACTGTCCGCCAGCGTGCGCAGCAGATGCCCGCGAATACTGGCTTCCAGGCCCAGGCTGGTGAGCTGGCGAGGGTGCAGGATCGCCGATACATCGCGGACCTTGGCCAGGGTTTCGTCAAGGGTGTTGTTGAGTTGCGCGCTGTGTTCGAGTAGTTCGGCAGGCAGACGGCGGCGCAGCCATTCCGATTGCAGCTTTGCAGCAGTGAGCATCTGGCCAATGTCGTCATGCAGTTCGCGGCTCAGGCGATGCCGTTCGTTCTCCTGAACCTGCAACATGTGATCGGCCAGTTCCTGCGGCTGGAAACGAATCGAACGGCCATAGCGCAACCGGGCCTGCCAGACGCTGGCGAAGGTCACGAGATTAAGCAGCAGCAGGGCGACAGGGAAATCGTCGGACGTCAGATACAGCGCGCAATTACCGATTGCTGCACCGATGCACAGAATGGCATTCAGCCAGAGAATGTTTCTGTTATTCGGCAACCGATATCTGGAAATACTGGTACGGGCGTGCATAGCGATGGAGCCATCGGGTGGTCACTGCGGAACAACCTGCCATTGAGGATGCCAGGTCAATGTTGGGCACGTCACTGAATGTTGACTGCCTTGATTCATTATTTTTGTCTCGTCTTGCAGGTCTTATCGCACATCCTGTGCCGCCACGATTGCGTCAATAATGCTTCGGGTCGTGATCTTACCTCAATGTTCAAACTTTGAACGAGCTGCCTGACTTTACACCGGGTAGTTGACAAGGCTGGCAGGCCTTATTGCACTGACGCGCGCGGAATGGCCACGAACAGTCCAGGCATGCTGTGTTTTTACAGTGCAGCGACGAGGCTTTTTATGGGATAGGCGTGCTGTTACTCGTTATCCATCGGCGCGTCGGGGCCAGTCACAGGCCCGCGTCTCAGGTCATGACCGGAGTTGTTCCTGAACCGGTTCGCAGGCTTCCAGGCCGCAGGTATAGGCAAGCTGCCCCAGCAGTTCTTTTTGCTCGGTGTCATCCAGCAGCAATTGCCCGGTATGAGGATCGATCAACTCGAGTTGCCAGGCCAGAAGAGTCAGGCAGTTTTCAAGCGTCTGAAGGGCATCGTCGGTCAGGCGGATAGTCGGGTAGGCGACACTCAGCATGCCGCGTAACTGACGAGCGAAATCGGCAGTGCTCGGGATCAGCGCGTTATCAGCGGTTTCGGAGAGTTTGAACAGAGTGCGGAGCAGGCACTCGACGGCATCCTGATCATTGCTGATCATTTCCAGGTGCGCGAGGCATTCCTGGCAGGTGCCAAGCAGCAATTGGGATTCATCAAAGAAGTCGGGGTGGGTCTGTTGCCACTCTTTAGCGTTCAGCATGGGTATCTCCATAGATCATGGATCGCTCCAGTGTAGTACCCGGCGCGCACTGCGGAACGTTAATGTGGATGTGAAGTGAAGGTCTGTAGGCCGCTTCTGATTGTTTCGAAATGGAAAGGGGTGTGGCGAATGTTTCGATTGAATGGGTCACGCTGGCGAGAGAGGCGGTTTGAGCGGGCGCGGCAATGCATTCGCCGCCTGCGGCGAATAGAGACGGAAGGCTTTTTGAGGTGGGCCGCGACGCAACCAAGAACTCAACTCCATTCAAAATATGAGAATGGTGTCACATTAATGGCTAAGTCGAGACGCGCAAATCAGGTCCGCCCCGAGGGGGTCTAGGGGTTACCCCTAGGGTGCGGAAGGCCCGTCGCCTGCGGAAGAAGCGATAAAGGGCTGTTACTGGTCGGAATAAACGTCTGTCATTCGCAGATCAGTAAATCATGATGTTAAAGTGATATCAAATGTGTATTTAACCTTTCATCGCCTTTAAGTCCCGCTGTTTTCAGCCGATAACAACTTCGCAGACTCACTGTGACCCACGCTTCAGGAGCAAGAAATGGCTGGCATTCTCGACTCAGTAGATCAACGCACACAACTGGTGGGCGAGAACCGCCTTGAAATCCTCATGTTTCGCCTGGCGGGTCGGCAGCTGTTTGCGATCAACGTTTTCAAGGTTCAGGAAGTTCTGCAACTGCCTAAACTGACGTTGATGCCACAACGTCACTCGTTTGTGTGCGGTGTGGTCAACCTGCGCGGCCAGACTCTGCCGGTGATCGACCTGTCCCAGGCCATCGGGATGAAGCCGCTGGTACCGGGGCCGAACAGCACCATTATCGTGACCGAATACAATCGCTCGGTTCAGGCCTTCCTGGTGGGAGGTGTTGATCGCATCGTCAACATGAACTGGGATGCAATCATGCCACCGCCTGCCAGCGCTGGCCGTCAGCATTACCTGACAGCAATCAGTAAAGTCGACGATCAACTGGTTGAAGTCATCGACGTGGAAAAAGTTCTCGCCGAAATCGTGCCGTACAACGCCAAGGTATCCAGCGAAAAACTTGAGGACCCTGTGCTTGCCGCTGCGGTAGGCCGTGAAATCCTGTTGGTGGATGACTCCAAGGTCGCACTCAGCCAATTGCGTGACACCCTGTCTCAGTTGGGCCTGAAGCTGCACGTGGCCAGCGACGGTCTCAAAGCATTGAATATGCTCAAAGCCTGGGCCGACAGCGGTGAAGTCATGACCGAGAAACTGTTGATGGTGTTTACCGACGCGGAAATGCCGGAAATGGATGGTTACCGCCTGACCACTGAAATCCGTAACGATCCACGTTTGCGCGAATTGTATGTGGTGTTGCATACCTCTCTTTCCGGCAGCTTCAACGAATCCATGGTGAAGAAAGTTGGCTGCGACAACTTCCTCTCCAAGTTCCAGCCCGACAAACTGGTCGACGTGGTTCGTGAACGTTTGATCATGGTTCAGGGTTGAACAAGGCTCAGGGCTGAACGAGGCTCAGGCCTGATCGCAGTTCAACGACGACCCAACCCGACGAGCGAGCCAGGCGCAGCATTGATCTGCGCACTGGCTTGCATTGCCATGTCTCGCAACGGACAAGTTCGTATAAGCTTGTGGCCTTCATGATTCCGGCGATTTCAGCCGTACAAGGAACAGGCCATGTTGCATCTCAGCGCGCTCTACCGTTTCCCCCTTAAATCCTGCAAGGCTGAAGTCCTTCAGCAGGCGTCCTTTGACGAGTTGGGAATGACCGGGGATCGACGCTGGATGCTGGTGGACGAAGCCAGCGGGCGTTTTCTGACCCAGCGCGCCTTGCCTCACATGTCGCAACTGTCAGCGCTGTTGAGCGCCGACGGTGGCGTGACCCTCCAGGCACTAGGCTTTGCGGCACTGGATATTCCTGTCCCGCAAAATATCGAACAGTCTTTGCGCGGCGTTACGGTGTGGCGCGATACGTTGCGCGTCCCGGATGCCGGTGACGAGGCCGCTCGCTGGGTCAGCGATTTCATTGGCAAACCGACCCGCATGGTGCATGTCCCGGCTGACCGCGCGCGCATGTTGCCCGGCGGTCTTGGTGTGGACGAAAAGCGGGTCGGGTTCGCCGACGGCTTCCCGCTGTTGCTGATCGGTCAGGCATCTCTCGACGATCTTTCGGCGAAGATCGGCCGTCCGCAGGAAATGTTGCGCTTCCGGCCAAACCTGGTGGTGGAGGGGGCTGAGGCGTTTGCTGAAGATGGCTGGAAGCGTATTCGGATTGGCGACATCGAGTTTCGCCTGCTCAAGGGATGCACGCGTTGCATCCTCACCACCATCGATCCCGCCACCGGCGAGCGCAACGGGGATCGCGAACCATTGACCACCCTGAAGACCTATCGAGAGCGGGAAGGGGATGTCTGGTTCGGGCAGAACATGGTCAATGACGGACCGGGCATCATCGAAGTCGGCATGCCGTTGACAGTGCTGGAGTGAGATCCTGACTCAGGTTACTGTCCGTTTTTTCCATCGTTTCCGGAGCCCTGCATGACAACCACAGTTCTGGTGCTGGTCGAGAGCGTCAACGAGTACCTACCCATCCTCGAAAACAACGGTTATCGACTGATTCTGGCGCCGACCCCCGCAACGCGAGCTGAAGCCATTGCCACACGCAGTGAGGAAATCACTGTAGTGCTGACCCGAGGACCGCTGGGGCTTTACGCAGATGAAATTGCCGCGCTGCCGCATTTGCAAATCATCTGCGTACTGGGCGCAGGCTATGAGCACGTTGACCTGGCTGCAGCTGAAGCACGGGGTATCACGGTCACTAACGGCGCGGGGGTCAATGCACCGACGGTGGCCGATCATGCGATGTCGCTGTTGTTGTCCATCGTGCGGGATATCCCTCAGGCGGACGCGTCGGTGCGTCGCGGCGAGTGGCGCAAGGTCACGCGCCCTTCGTTCGAGGGCAAGCGCCTCGGCATTCTCGGGCTTGGCGCGGTCGGCCTGGCCATCGCCCGACGTGCAGCGGGTTTTGGCATGCTCGTGAATTATCACAATCGCAGGCAGCGCACCGATGTGGATTTCGACTATTGCGCAACGCCGCTCGAACTGGCCCGTGTCTCGGACTTTCTGATTATCGCCACGCCGGGTGGCGGCGGCACTCAGCACCTGATCGACAGTCAGGCCCTTGATGCTCTGGGTCCGCAGGGCTTCGTGGTCAACATCGCCCGAGCCAGTGTGATTGATACTGCTGCATTGGTTGATGCCCTGCAGCAGCGGCGAATTGCCGGTGCGGCGCTGGATGTGTTTGACGATGAACCGCGGGTTCCCGAGGCCCTGAAGGCGCTCGACAACGTGGTACTGACGCCGCATGTAGGCGGCTTGTCGCCGGAGGCATCCGAAGCGACAGTGCAGAGGGTGGCGGATAACCTGCAGGCGTTTTTTGCGGGTAAACCGGTGTTGACGCCCGTGCGTGGTTGAGTGGTTAAGATGTAATGCCAAGTTAGACCTTGGCGCTCTTATCGCGGGCAAGCCGTGGTCCCACAGAAGATTGCGGTT
>NZ_JACONW010000222.1 GCF_014357575.1 Pseudomonas folii
CTTCAAACCAAATGCTCAGGCTTCACCGGCTCACCCGGTTCAATGCCCAGCTTGTCGTGAACGTCCTTGAACATACGATCATATTCTTCATGCATCGCCAGCGGCACCAGGGCCGTGTGCGGCATGCCGTGTTTGACTGCGATCTGATTGGCGTGATGAGCAAAGTTGCAAGCCAGATCCCTTGGCAGTTCGAATTCATCCTCGAACGTATTGCCTGCGACTTCGCCCTGCATCGTGAAATGCATGCACTTGCCTTCCTCGGGGTTTTCGCTGACGTCGTAACGGATATGGATGTCGTAGCCGAAATCCGATGCTTGCAGCGGCGCACGAGTGATATGCAGATGGCCCGGTTCGAACATGTCATTGCCCCTTGGTTGGTCGATGAGTAGCACGGTAGACCCGGTAAAGTCCGTTGCCGTTCAGCGACTGTGAAGATTCAACCATAGATCATGTCGAGTGACAGAGGCGTGACGTGAATCAGTGCTCAGGACTTGCTGCTGACTGGCTCTGGCCGCGACCATATCCACAGGTTGCCTAACAGCATGCCGCCAACAGCGGCATACACCGGCCAACCATGCATCAGATAAAGCATCAACCCTGCACAGAGCAGCATGCTGATGGTCGCGCTGATCTTGGCGTTACGGGTCACCCGGCGACCATTGCGCCAGTTACTCAGGATCGGGCCAAACAGCTTGTGATTCTCCAGCCACGCGCTCAGGCGCGGCGAGCTTTTGGTCGCCGCCCATGCCGCGAGAAGAATGAACTCGGTCGTCGGCAGGCCCGGAATAAAAATGGCGACAATCCCTATGCCCAGACTGACGTAGGCGAGGATGCCGAACAGAAGGCGAGAGAGTCTGGTACCGGGTGGTTTGGAGGTCATGGTCACTACAGGCAGGTTCAGAAAGCCCGGCCAGCTTAACAGCACCGGGCGCTTTTTCATGCTTGAACCGACTCGACCTTTGGCGCATAGGCGTAGGCGTGTTGCAGCAGCACATTGAAGCGTTCGAACGCGGCGATGGCGCCTTGATCCACCTGAGCCTCTTCCTGCTCGGTGAATTCCAGCCCGTCCAGAGTTCTGATAAAGCTTTTCCAGCCTTCGGCCCGACCACCTGCCGGCTCGCCCAGATGCCGGGCCCCGAAGCTTTCACTCAGGTTCAGCGCAGCGGCGCGCTTGATCAAAAAGGCCGCGCCCAGTTTGGAGCCCTCCGACACGAAGAGCCAGCCCATGGCCTGGGCCTTGCTCGGGTTGTGTACCGCACCGGCGATGGCGGGGGGAGTGTCAGTGTTCAGGTCGGCAAGATCGGCTTTGGCCTGTTCTGCACGGCACCGTGCAGGCAGGTCAGGGACGATTTTCTTCAGCTCGGGGTCGTTGTACAGCCGCTGCAGCTCTGCCTGAAAAAGATACTGAGCGACGACGAAGCGCTTGTAGCTTTCCAGCGTTTCAAAAGGCGCATTGGCTTTTACTGCCTTGTCGAGTTGCTCGTGCGGCGCGTGGGTAATCTGATTCAGGCGCTGGGAACGCAGGGCAGGGCGATTGTGCTCGGAGGTCATTGGGTTCTTCCCTGGTAAAAATGGAGAGGATGTTAAATAGACGAATGACCCACCCTTGAAGCGTAAAAATCGTGGGACCGGCTTTAGCCGGGAAAGCGGTATACCCGACGAATCATTTTCTGTGACTGTAAGGGCCTCTTTCCGGCTGAAGCCGGTCCCACGACGTACAGTCCGTGGGGGGCGTTGCTTAATCAGATATCCCAGACCACGTTGACGCTGAAGTTGCGGCCGGGCTGAGTCAGGCGGTCAAGGTTGGCCGGAGCGGTGACGGCCGCTTCTCCAGCGCTGTCATAGCCGCGCACGTCGTCCCATAGCCAGTATTTTTTGTCGGTGAGGTTGTACAGGCCCGCATTCACGGTTACATCGTTGGTGACCTTGTAATACCCGCTGAGATCAAGAACGCCGAAACCCGGAGTCTTGAACGGGCTCGATGAACCATCTGGCTCGTTGAATTCAAGGTCACTCACACGATCCTTGCGTTTGACCAGCGTCCAGCTGAGCAGCCCGCCATAGTTATCCTGGTCGTAGCCCAGACCGAACACGCCTGTCAGTGGGTTGACGCTATTGAGCGGCTCGCCACTGTCGTTGTTACGGCCATACAGGTAGGTAATAGCGCTTTGGGTATAGAGACCTTTGGGGGCGCCAAACTTATCCAGATTCAGGCGGCCTTTGAGTTCAACGCCCTTGATGGTCGCGTGAGCGATGTTGTTCGCCCGGAAAGTCGCTCCGGTTGCAGTGCCGGGCTGAATCTGGTCTTCGTCGATGAAGTCGCGGTATTTGTTGTAAAACACCGCAACGTCGAAGGTGCCTGCCTCAAAGCGGCCCCGCAGGCCGGTTTCATAGCTCTTGCTCTTTTCCGGTTCCAGATCAGGGTTGGGTTCGACGGTGTAACCGCTTTGCAGGTTTTCGAAACGTCCGTAAAGCGCTTTGGCGCTTGGCGTGCGGAAGCCTTCCGCATATTGGCCGTACCACGTGTACTGATCATTGAAGGCATAGGTCACGCCCAGCTTGGGCGACACGCGATGCCATTTCTGGCTTTCGTCACTGACGCTGTCCCGATCCTCACCCACCGTGTTGAGAAACTCCTGAGTGATGTGCGGATCCAGACGGGTGTAGTCGTAGCGAACGCCTGGCAGGAAGGTCCAGTCGTTCCAGCGGATTTCGTCCTGCGCAAACAGGCTGTAGGTATTGATGGTGGGGTCCGGGAAGTCACTGGACGGGGCCAGTGTGTTTTGAGGCAGTGCCTGCCCGACTGCCCTGCAAGTACCAAAGCCCGCAGTCGACGCACAGACTTCACCACCAGTACGCAGGCCAGTGACTTTCTGCTGCTTGAGGGTGGTGCCGTAGGTCAGAAGGTGCTCGGTATCGCCAATACTGAACGCCTTGTCCAGTTGAGCATCGAGAATCCACTGACGTTCTTTGTAAGTGGTTTCTCGCGAGCGCCACACATCCCGGGTGATCGGGAAGTAGCGCTCGAGTGTTGTCTGATCGGTCTTGGCAATCTGATAGTTCAGACTCCATTTGACGTTATCCGCCAACAGGCTGTTGAGCTCGAAGCTGTTTTCCAGACCAAACCGTTCACGGCTGATGGTGTCGTTCCCGGTGCGCCCACGGTAAAAGTTCAGGCCAGTGCCTACGCCGCCAGTGAACAGCCCGCCGACAGCGCTCTGTTGGTCAGTGTCACGGTCATCCTTGTACTTTTCGTAGGTCAGACCCAGACGTGAGCCTTCGCCATAGTTCCAGCCCAGCTTGGCCAGAATGTTGGTGGTGCGTGCATCTTCGGGGTTGGCTTGTGTACGCTCCAGTCCGGTACCGCCGTTGCTGCCATAGGACTCGGCCTCGTGGCCGTTGCGCTGGCTCAGGTGCAGGAGGCCATCAAAGTCGCCCTGGCGTGCAGCGAGTGTTCCAGAGGTGAGCCAGCTGTCATCGGCCGAGCTGTAGCCGGTTTTCAGGCGAGCGCCGACGTCCTTGCCTTCCTTGATGATGTCGTCGGCATCGAGGGTGTAATAGCTGACCGCGCCGCCGATGGCGCTGCTGCCGTAAAGCGCCGACGCCGGGCCGCGCAGAATTTCGACACGTTTGACGATTTCCGGGTCGACGTAATTGCGATGAGTGTTGGCGTACGGCCCGGAGAAATAGTTGTCAGGCACTTCGACACCGTCGACCTGAGTCAGGATCCGGTTGCCGTCGATGCCGCGGATGTTATAGCCGGTCGTGCCCGAACGCTGACCGGCACCGCCCACGGAAACCCCCGGTTCATAACGTACAAGGTCGCGAATGGTGTTCACATTCTGTCGATCCAGTTCTCCTCGCTCATGGACCGAAACCGAGCTGGGAACCGACGCAATATCCTGGGCCTGACGCGTCGCGCTGACCGTGATCTGGCCCAGAGCAACAACTCCGTCGCTGCGTTTTTCCAGCACGACCGTGTTGTTTCCCATCACGCGGTAGCTCAGGTGTGAACCGGCCAACAAGCTTTCCAGCGCATTGGCGGGTGAAAGCGAACCGCGTGCGCCGGGGGAGGTGACGTTGTTGGCCAGGTCAGAAGAAACCCCGACCTGCCAGCCAGTGATGCGGCTGAACTCGTTAAGCGCAGAAGCCAGTGGTTGCTGGGATATGTCGAATGCGTAAAGACCGGCAGTCCGGGTCGATGCCGCTGTTGCATCGGCGTCGCTGGCACTGGCTGCGTGCAAAGCGCCGGACCAGCCAGCGGCGGACAAAACCGCCAGGGTCAACAGCGAGAGGGCGGATTTGTGCAGCCCGGCGGTGCGGGAGACATGGGGCGTGACGGGATTACGCATTGTCGATAGGGCTCCGTTGTGCAGTCTTTTTAGTTTGTTGTAACTGTCGTTAATACGAATCAGTTGCATTGGCTAAGACGAGACGCGCGACGGATGACTATCGAGTAAAAATAAATCGGCTCAGTTGAGAATGACCAGTGCAGGCAGTTCATGCAGCTGGGAAGAGGTGATATGTGCCAGCGATCGGACCACATCCATTGGATTGTCCAGGCGGTAATTTCCGGTTACCGCAACGCTATCCAGTTTGCTGTTGGTGTTGACGATCCAGCCGGGGTAATAGCGTCGCAATTCGGCGAGGACTTCACCCATCGGGCAGTTGTCGAACACCAGACGGCCTTGAATCCAGGCCAGATCCTTTCCCGGATCAAGCTTCTGGCGATGGCTGAAACCTTCAGGGCCCACCCGAATGCTGTCACCTCCTGCGAGCTTCACAGCGTCGTCGCCCTGCGGTGCTCGGACGTCAAGAGCCCCGCGTTGCACCTGAATTTGCGCAATGCCATCCAGGTAGCGCACGGCAAAGGCGCTGTCATTGGTGCGCATGCTCACCGCGCCCGCCTGTACCTCAAGTGGCTGACCCTGGCTGACCGGT
The DNA here is from genome assembly GCF_014357575.1 of Pseudomonas folii. Classification (GTDB taxonomy): domain Bacteria; phylum Pseudomonadota; class Gammaproteobacteria; order Pseudomonadales; family Pseudomonadaceae; genus Aquipseudomonas; species Aquipseudomonas folii. Next base: position 4,942 of record NZ_JACONW010000222.1, read on the forward strand.
ACTTCGAAGAAGGCTTCGCCTTGCAACAATTTGGCGACCCGGCTCTTGTCAGTTACATCACTGGAAAATGCTGAGTTGGTGTTGAGCAACACTTTGGAGCCGTCATCAAGCTGCACGCGCTGACGTTCACCGACCACCGTCAAGTGATCAGCCTGCATGCGAAGGCCCAGATTACTGAAGCTGAATACGCCGATCAGCAGCATGGCGGCAGTCGCCACAGATATCCAGCGGGAACGCAGACGGCGCCAGCGTGATGGCTGGCTGGCGTTCAACTCGACTGCCGCCAGAGCAACCGGTTGTGAGTGCCAGATTGCCTGAACCTTGGCAAATGCCTCTCGATGGGCAGGGGCGGCCGCCAGCCAATCCCGAAAGCGGGCTTGCTGTTGCTCGTCACTGTCATCAAGCTCGATCAGCCAGGTCAAGGCTTGATCCATCACGCTGTCGCTCAACACTTCTTCGGCGATAGCGCGTGCGCGATGGAATTCAGGGTCCTTCACGGGAAGTCCTCGGTCGTTCTTGTTCGTGTCGGCCGAAGCCGTATTTGCCGCAGACTGCTGCAACGTTCAAGGGTGGTCAAGCCTTGTTGCAACAGCCACACAGATCGCCATGATCAATTTCAGCTCCTTCTGCACGGTGCTCGCGGACACGCCGAGTTGCTCGGCAATTTCCACGTAACTGAGACCCCGGAGGCGGCTGAGGCTGAAAATCTGCTGTTGGCGGGGTGTCAGGGTCGCGATGCTTTTGCTGAGCACTTCGACCATCCGTCTGGCGTGGATGGCGTCTTCCAGCGACGTCGTCGACGCACTGACGTTTTCCATGTCGGCCGTCGTCGCGTCCTCGGCCAGCAAGCGTTCCCGCACGCGCCGGGCGCGCAAGTGGTCCAGTGCCAGGTTGCGGGCGGTCTGAAAAATGAACGGTTCCAGATGCTCGATGGCGCGAGTGCTCAATGCGCCGGTCACACGCAGATAGGTTTCCTGAAGCAGGTCTTCTGCGGTGCTGTGATTGCTGACAATTCGCTGCAGGGTGCGCAGCAGAATAGGTCTGTGAGAGACGAATACTTCGTTTAAACGCGATTGACTCACCGGGGGAGTACTCGACCGAGAAAAGCAGCGGATGATAATGCTTCTCATCCGCTTGTTCGGTCAAGGGGGTGTCGCTGTTGTTGTCTGTAGGGAGGCGATATCTCGGATAAATCTGTA
>NZ_JACONW010000223.1 GCF_014357575.1 Pseudomonas folii
CTCGCGGTGCTCGTGCGCTCCTACAGGTCTAACGTTTAGCGTCCAAAGGACTTAGTTCTGCGCGCCCGGATCACTTCCCGTCAATCTGCGCCTTGGTGTAAAACCCGTCCTTTTCCAGCAGATCGATGTTGTCCTTGGTCAACGGGGTCGGCGTGAGCAGGATCGTGTCGACTTTCTTGCTGCCGTTGTCGTACTGCGAGCTGTAGGTGGGTTTCTCGTTGCGCGCCAGTTGCACCGAGAGCTTGGCGGCCTCGGAGGCAATGAGTTTCAGCGGCTTGTAGACGGTCATGGTCTGCGTGCCATCGATCACACGTTTGACCGCTGCCAGGTCGGCGTCCTGACCCGAGATCGGCACCTTGCCCGCCAGCTTCTGCGCGGCCAGTGCCTGGATGGCACCGCCTGCGGTGGCGTCGTTGGAGGCAACGATGCCGTCGATCTTGTTGTCGTTACGGGTCAGGGCGTTTTCGACAATGCTCAGGGCTTCAGTCGGGTTCCACTCTTTCACCCACTGCTGACCGACGATTTTGATATCACCCTTGTCGATTGCCGGCTGTAGCACCTTCATCTGGCCTTCGCGCAGCACCTTTGCATTGTTGTCGGTCGGCGCGCCGCCGAGCAAAAAGTAATTACCCTTGGGCGCTGCTTTCAACACGCCACTGGCCTGCATCTCACCGACCTTTTCATTATCGAAAGAGATGTATGCATCAATGTCAGCGTTAAGAATCAACCGGTCATAGGACACAACCTTGATCCCGGCTTTCTTCGCTTCGGCAACCGCGTTGGTCAGCACGGTGGCGTTGAAAGGCACGATCACAATGACATCTACCCCACGAGAAATGAGGTTCTCGATCTGTGAAATCTGCTTTTGCTCATTGGCGTCGGCGGATTGTACAAAGACCTTGGCGTCCATTTTTTCCGCTGCGGCGACAAAGTAATCGCGGTCGCGAGACCAGCGCTCCAGGCGCAGGTCATCAATGGAGAAACCGATTTTCGGATGGGCAGGGTCGGCCATGGCCGGAATCGACAGCAGCGCCAAAGCGCCAACCAACAGCGTGCGTTTAAAACTGTTCATGATGGTGCGTCCTTTTATTGTTGTTCGAAGACACTTTTTTTGAAGCCACTGCCTGACGATAGATATCGTGCTGGTAGAACTGTAGAGACTCGCAAGGCGCCACGAGCACAGATTTGTCGCGCGAATGTAACCGGGTTGCTGCGCCTGTGGCCCTTGATTGCAGTCAGCGATAGATGAACTGATTGACGACGTTTTCGAGCATTTCCTGCCTTCCGCTCACGGCTTGCGGATTCAGTTCCTGGGTAAACGCATGTTCGGCCAGAGACTGAAGGGTGAACTCGCCCGCCAGCACTCCCTGGCCCAATGGCTGCTGCCAGCCCGCGTAGCGTTGGTCCTTGAATTGCTGGAGCCGGTCGTTCTGCAGCATGGCCGCAGCGCGTTCGAGGGACAGAGCGAGGACATCCATCGCCGCAACATGACCGTGGAACAGATCGATTTCGTCGAGGCTTTGCCGGCGGACCTTGGAATCAAAGTTGAAGCCGCCGTTCTTGAACCCGCCTGCTTTGAGGATTTCGTAAGTGGCGAGGGTCATTTCCTCGACGCTGTTGGGGAACTGGTCAGTGTCCCAGCCGTTTTGCGGGTCACCGCGGTTGGCGTCGATACTGCCGAAAATCCCTAAAGAGGCGGCCGTCGTGATTTCGTGATGGAAGCTATGACCGGCCAGGGTCGCGTGGTTGGCCTCAATGTTGACCTTGATCTCGTTTTCCAGGCCGAACTGCTGCAGAAAGCCAAACACGGTGGCGCAGTCGTAATCGTATTGATGCTTGGTGGGTTCCTGCGGCTTGGGCTCGATCAACAGATCGCCTTTGAAATTGATCTTGTGCTTGTGCTCAACCACCATGCGCATAAAGCGCCCCAACTGTTCGCGTTCGCGTTTCAAGTCGGTGTTGAGCAGGGTTTCATAACCCTCGCGACCACCCCACAACACGTAGTTGGCGCCGTCGAGTCGCTGGGTTGCGTTCATGGCGCTGAACACCTGCGCAGCGGCGCAGGCGAAGACTTCCGGATCAGGGTTGCTCGCAGCGCCAGCGGCAAAGCGCGGGTTGCTGAAGCAGTTGGCGGTTCCCCACAGCAGCTTGATGCCGCTTTGCTGCTGATGGCGCTCCAGATGATCGACCATCTGCGCAAAATTATTGCGGTATTCCTTGAGCGAGCTGCCTTCCGGGGCGACATCGGTGTCGTGAAAGCAGTAATAGTCGATGCCCAGCTTGGTGAAGAATTCGAACGCTGCCTCGGCCTTGCCCATCGCCACTTCCAGCGGGTCGCCGGGGCGCTGCCATGGGCGTTTGAAGGTGCCTGCGCCGAACACATCGGAGCCCGGCCAGACGAAGGTGTGCCAATAGCAGGCCGCCATGCGCAGGTGCTCGCGCATCGGTTTGCCCAGGATGATTTTGTTCGCATCATAGTGGCGAAAGGCGAGGGGGGAATCGCTGTCAGGGCCTTCGTAGCGAATTCGGTCTATATCGGGGAAATATGGCATTCGCAATGTCCTTGTTGTTTTTATCGGTTGCTCTAATCGATCGTTCTTTTCGGTGCCTCGATACTAGCAACGGCCCTGTTGCTGCCGATTATGAAAAACGTCAACCCGGAGTGCGATTTTGCGTATTGAGATTCTGCGTCTGCGCGCCTAGTCTGTTTCGATAACCGCTGGCTGGCCCAGGACAATAACAATGAAAACCGTACCGCCTGTTCACCGCGTTGCACTGTTGTTCAACGGCGGCAAGATCTACGACCGCGGCATCATCAGCGGTATCGGCAACTACCTGAGCAGTACCCGGGCCTCCTGGGATTTGTTTCTGGAAGAAGATTTTCTCTGCCGCTTGAGAGGTATCGAGCGCTGGCAGGGCGACGGGATCATTGCCGACTTCGATGACCCGATGATCGGCGAGGCGCTGGCCGGGATCAGGTTGCCGGTGGTGGCGGTCGGTGGCTCTTATCAAAACGAGGGGGACTATCCGCGAGGCATCCCTTACGTCGCCACCGATAATCAGGCATTGATGACGCTGGCGTACGAGCACCTTATTGAAGCGGGGCTGACTCGTTTTGCCTGCTTCAGCCTGCCCGAAGCGCAAGCCAATCGCTGGGCTCAGGAGCGGGAGAAAGCCTTTCGCATACTGATGCAGCGCGATGGGCTGCAGGGGGAGATCTATCGCGGCATGGGCACCAGTGCGCCGCTCTGGAACAGCGCTGTCGAACAGCAGATCGCCTGGCTGCAAAGCTTGCCCAAACCCATCGGAATTATTGCCGTCAGTGACGCCCGCGCGCGTCAATTACTTCAGGCTTGCCTGACCGCCGGGATTCCCGTTCCGGAGCAGGTGGCGCTGATCGGTATCGATAACGATCCTCTCACTCGCAGCCTCACCCGCGTGCCGCTGAGCTCTGTTAGCCAAGGCACCGAAACCATGGGGCGCACCGCAGCGCAGTTGCTGCATCAGATGCTGCACGGCATGCCAGCCAAGGGCACGCACATTCTGATTCCGCCGGACTCGATCAACGTCCAGGTATCGAGCCTGCATCAACCGTGGGGTGATCCCTACGTGATGCAGGCGCTGCTGTTCATCCGCCAATACGCTTGCCAAGGCATCAAGACCGCACAAGTCGCGGCTTATGTAGGTGTGTCGCGCTCATCGCTGGAATCGCACTTTCGCCAGGCTCGGGGCTGCAGCGTGCATGACGAAATCCTGCGCTTCAAACTCGATGCAGCGGCCAGCGGGCTGAAGAACACCGATTCGACCATTGCAGACACGGCACGCAGTTGCGGTTTCAAATCCGCGCAGTACCTGCACACCGTGTTTCGTCGCGAGTTTGGCTGTACGCCGCTTGAGTATCGGCAGGAGGTGATGGTTTAAAGGGCATTTCAAATTCAATCCTGTAGGAGCTCACCGAGGTTACGAGGCCAGCGATGGCGGCCTGCCTGACACATCGCGATCGTCGCCGTCGTAACCTCCGACAACTCCTACAGACACCGAGACGTGCACTCTATCTGCGATGGCGGTGTGTCTGATACACCAGGTATGTCCGGGCGCTGACGTGGGACCGGCTTTAGCCGGGAAGAGGCCAGTACAGCCTCAGCATATTTGTCGGCAGAAGTAGCGCCTTCCCGGCTAAAGCCGGTCCCACGTCAAGTTTCAGCGTCTTCAGCAAACCCGGCTATTGAACACCTGGAACCTCATCAAGGCTGCGATACACCGCCAATCCTCGCTGCTGGGCTATTTCAACCATCAGATCCGAGCCTTCTGACGATCCACCGATGCGCAATACGCCGTCACAGCGTTGCAGGAGCTTTTTCGCGTATTCATGAAAATGCTTCTGGAACACTTCGTCACCGATGCTTCTGGAGCCTGCCATTTGCACCAAAGGTAACGCCACCCATTCGGCCACCACCGGGAAGTGCCCGGCACTCAGTAGTTCTGCAGCGGCTGCTTGCATGGCCTGCACATTGGCTGCCAGCAAAGCGGGATCATCACCGGTGCCCGAGCGGTAGGGGCCTGCCACCAGAATCATCAGGCCGGAAGAGGGGGGCATGAGTTGTTTGATGTACTGCAGGAGGATGATGGTTTTACCGTCCATGATCCGGCCGTCGTCGACCATCTCCAGCGCCCGATCGAACGGCAGCTCCAGCACTTCGATGTCCTCACCTTCTTCGGCCAGTCCACCACCGTCATTGATGCGATCTTCCGGCTGGTATTCGCCGACAAAGAAATGCAGGCGTTCAGTCACTGAGCCCGGGCTCATGAACGCGTCATAGATCTTGCGCACCGATTTGACCCTATAGCCGGTTTCCTCTTCGGCTTCCAGGCGGATTCGCTCTTCAGGACTCGCGTTATCCAGCAGGCCTGCAGCCGCTTCGATCAAGTAACCGTCATGCCCGTTGACGAAGGCCGGGATGCGAAATTGCCGGGTAAGAATGACAGTCCGTTTTGCCAGGTTGTAAAGGCCGATCGTGGCGCCGTTGCCCCTGTCGTACACTTCCCGGGTCAGTGCCTGCCAACTGCCGTCCCGGCGCTGTATTTCGAACTCGATATTCTTCAGCAGATACCAGTTATCCGACAGCATGTGTTGGCCTGTGATTCGAACCTTGGGTGTATCCATGGATGGCAGTCCTTTGTGGTCATGTATCGCGAACGGTGGGTTATTTGTCAGCTTCAAAGGCTCATGGTATGTTCCGCCGCCGACATGATCTACATGCAATTGTTGATCAAAACCCCGTAGGACCGGCTTTAGCCGGGAGGGCAGTATTTCTGGCGAAGATGAATTTGCGAATGTACCAACGTCCTCCCGGCTAAAGCCAGTCCTGGGTAATACCGTAAACTGACGCTGACACGTTTCATATTTGCGCAACGGACAGTGCTATTCAAATGCCAAAAAATACTTCCCTACCTGACCACGCCGCGCCTCCCAAGCGTCGCCATATCCCCAAGGGGGATGTGCGCAAACTCGAAATCATTCAAGCCGCCATGGTTATTTTTGCCAGGGATGGATTTGCGGGCGCAACGCTGACTAACGTTGCCAAGGTCGCGGGCATATCGCAAGTTGGGTTGCTTCATCACTTTCCCAATAAGCTCGCCCTGTTGCACGCCGTGCTGCAGCATCGGGATCAATACGTCGCCAGTCGCTTGCAGGAAGCTGATGAGGTGGCGTCACTGGACGGGTTTTTAGCGTTTCTGAAGTTCATCATGAGGTTCAGCACCGAGGACGCCGCCGTCAGTCAGGCTTTGATGATCATCAATACAGAAAGTCTGTCCGTGACTCACCCGGCCAATCGGTGGTTCAGCGAGCGCTTTGAGATTGTGCACGGCCACATTCAAGCTCATCTCAATCTGCTGATCGAGGCGGGCGAAATTCATTCGGACACGGATGTGAAGCAGGTCAGTCTCGAGATTGCTTCGATGATGGACGGGATGCAGATCCAATGGCTACGCGCACCGGATTACGTACCGATTGAGCGTGCCTTCGCCAGGTACCTTGAGCGTCTGGCTTCGGATCTCAAGCCGGCCGGACTCGACTGAGTACGGCCGCTTGATAGTCGGTTATAGCTGGCAGTAGT
>NZ_JACONW010000224.1 GCF_014357575.1 Pseudomonas folii
CCTCGCTCCCACAGGATTTATGCGATCCGCAGGACCGGCTTCAGCCGGGAAGAAGCCAGTGCAGTCGCTACATCTGTGCCGTCAGAGAGTAAGCGTTCCAGTAATACGTTTGACTTCAGGATAAAAGAACAGGATATTCGCGCTTGGTTCTGCTCGTTTATGATTGATCCTGAAGGGTTTTAAAGCATGGTCTCCACACTTGAAGCGTTCCCTGGAGAACGCCAGCAATTAATTCAAGAGCGCCTGGTAAGGCACGGACGTGTGATTGCGACTGATCTGGCAAGTGAGTTCGGTGTATCCGAGCACTCCATAAGACGCGACCTGAGTGCCTTGGCGGCGGCTGGGCTTTGTAAGCGCGTCTACGGTGGGGCGATCCTGATGCGTGAGTCGGAGGATCCGATGGACGTCCGGGTACTTCAGGACTCGTCACGCAAGGAAAGACTTGGTAAGACCGCCGCCTCGTTTTTGACCTCAGGACAACATGTATTCATTGACGCGGGCTCCACGAATATGGCGATCGCCTGCGCCATAGATCCCAAGTTGCAACTGACCGTGGCGACTAACTCACCATTGATTGCAGTGCAATTGATGAAACTGCCCCGCGCCGAAGTCATTCTATTGGGAGGGCGTCTGAATCCGAAGACAGGGGGTGTGACCGGATTAAGATCAGTCCAGCAATTACAGCAGTTCAACTTTGACTGTTGCTTTATCGGAGCCTGCGCCATCGACCCTGATAACGGCGTGACGGCATTCGAATTAGATGACGCCGATTTTAAACGCGCGGTCATCGCGGCGAGCGGCCAACTGGTTGTCGCAGCGACGAATGAAAAGCTCTCTAGCGTTGCGCATTATCAAGTGGCGGAGTGTCGCGAGGTAGCAGCCTTGGTGGTTGAACATGACGCTCCACGAGAAAGGCTGGAGCCCTTCTTTACACAGATTTCCAATGTCGTCACGGCACGTTGAAATCGCCGGCAGCCAGTGCAATGAAGTGCCGGTACCGAACTGCCTGTCAACGTCAGATAGTCAGCCTTCACGGCTCACTCAATCCGCAAAAAACGCTTCAACTGTTCGCCCTGCGCCATGGCGTCATACCGCCCCAGCTCAATCAATTCCCGGCAATAACCCGCCTCAAACAGCAGATAGCTGAGCACACTGGCACCACTGGTTTTGGTCGCCCCCGGCCCGCGCAAAAACGTGCGTAAAGCTCTCGGCAGTTCATGACGATGGCGGGCAGCGATCTGGTCGATGGGCTGGCTCGGAGCAATGATCAAGACCTCCACCGGGGCCAGGCCTTTCTCACGCACACGATGCTCGCAGGGCAGCATGTCACTGACCAGATTCATCCGTTCCAGCACTTCGATGTCGCTTTCGAGATTATCGATGAAGGTGCTGTTGAGCATGTGTCCGCTGATCTGCGCGAGGGTTGGCTGATTGCCGTTCGTGACCCGCTGCACCTGCCGGTTGGCATCAGCACCCCGCGGATTACCACTAACACCCACTACCAGGACTCGATTGGCTCCCAGATGCAGCGCGGGACTGATCGGTGCTGACTGTCGCACCGCACCGTCGCCAAAATATTCCTGATCAATCTTTACCGGCGCAAACAGCAACGGGATCGCCGAGCTGGCGAGCAAATGATCAATGGTCAGTTGCGTCGGCACTCCGAGTCGACGATGGCGCAGCCACGGGTCGATGGTGCCCTTGCCCTGATAGAACGTCATGGCGTGGCCAGACTCATAACCAAACGCAGTTACTGCTACCGCCCGCAGGTGTTTGGCTGCAATTGCCGCATCAATGCCTGACAGGTCAAGCCGCTCAGTGAGCAGATCTCGCAACGGCGAGCTGTTGAGCAAGGCAACTGGCACTCGGGAGCCAATCCCCAGCAGGCTGTTGCCGAAGAAACGCCCGGCCTGACTCATCACCCCTGGCCAGTCGCTACGCAGCACCTGATGGCTGCGAAATCCCTGCCAGAACTCGGTCAATTGATGCACTGCCGTACGGAAGTGCAATGCTCCGCTGGCCAGTTTGACCGCGTTGATCGCGCCTGCGGACGTCCCGACAATGACCGGAAACGGATTGGGCGCGCCCGGAGGCAGCAAATCGGCAATCCCCGCCAACACCCCAACCTGATAAGCAGCCCTCGCCCCACCACCAGACAGAATCAACCCGGTAACGGGTTCTACATCATTCACAGCATCCATTGCGATGACGGGTTCGAGCATTTAGCTGCGCCTCAGTTGATCACGTACGCTTCTTATAGATTTTTGGCTCGCCCGGAGGTCGGCTTTTGAATCGACGGTGCGCCCAGAGATACTGCTCAGGACACTCCGTAATGGCACTTTCTACCCATTGATTGATGCGCAGGCAATCGACTTCATCACTTTCGCCAGGAAAGTCCTGTAAAGGCGGATGAATAACCAGTCGATAGCCACTTCCGTCAGCCAATCGCTGCTGAGTAAACGGTACGACTTGAGCACGCCCCAGTTTGGCAAATTTGCTGGTGGCCGTCACGGTGGCGGCCTGAATGCCAAACAACGGCACGAACACGCTTTGCTTGGCGCCGTAGTCCTGATCAGGTGCGTACCAGATCGCGCGACCGGCACGCAGCAGCTTGAGCATCCCGCGCACGTCTTCACGCTCTACCGCGAGGGAATCCAGATTGTGGCGCTCACGGCCGCGACGCTGAACGAAATCGAACAGCGCATTTTTGTGCTCGCGGTACATGCCATCGATGGTGTGTTGCTGGCCCAACAGCGCAGCACCCACTTCCAGCGTAGTGAAATGCAGCGCCATGAGAATCACGCCCTGCCCTTGCTGCTGCGCAGCCTGCAAGTGTTCAAGGCCTTCAATGTGCGCCAGTTTGGCCAGACGCTCTCTGGACCACCACCAGCTCATGGCCATTTCAAAAAAGGCGATGCCTGTGGATGCGAAATTTTCCTTGAGCAGACGCTTGCGCTCAGCGCTGGACAGATGCGGGAAGCACAGCTCCAGATTGCGCGACGCAATGTATTTGCGATCAGTGGCAAACCGATACATCACCGCGCCCAGCAGCCGCCCGATGATCAATAGCGCGCGGAATGGCAGTTGAACAACCAGCCACAACAGCCCGAGCCCCAGCCATAGCGGCCAGAAACGGGGGTGAAGAAAATAAGCTCGAAAACGCGGGCGATCCATTAAAGCGTCCATCAAAACCATGGCCGCGCATTCTACAACGGTTCGACCCCGCTTGCGGCTAGCGGGCGTTATCGTTATAAGTCTCGGCACTTTTAGCGACAAGCCGTTGTATGCCGACCATGAGCCAAAACGAATCGCAAGAACAGGAACCTGTCTTCCAACTCAAGGGCAGCATGCTCGCCATCACTGTGCTGGAGCTGGCCCGTAACAACCTTGAGGCCCTCGACCGCCAATTGGCAGCGAAAGTGGCCCAGGCACCGAATTTTTTCAGTAATACCCCGCTGGTGCTGGCCCTCGACAAACTTCCCGCCGACAGCGGCGCCGTGGACCTGCCCGGCCTGATGCGTGTGTGCCGTCAGCACGGCCTGCGCACCCTGGCGATCCGCGCCAACCGTATCGAAGACATCGCCGCAGCCATCGCAATCGATTTGCCGGTATTGCCGCCTTCAGGTGCCCGCGAGCGTGCACTGGATCCGCTGGAAGGTGAAGCGGCGAAGAAAAAAGCCGAAACACCGCCCGAGCCAACCGTCAAACCGACCCGCGTGATCACCACGCCCGTACGCGGTGGTCAGCAGATCTATGCCCCCGGCGGTGATCTGGTGGTGATTGCCCCGGTCAGTCCCGGTGCGGAACTTCTCGCCGATGGCAACATCCATGTTTACGGTCCACTGCGCGGCCGAGCGCTGGCAGGAATAAAAGGCGACACCAAGGCGCGAATCTTCTGTCAGCAAATGGGCGCCGAGCTGATATCCATCGCCGGGCAGTACAAGGTTTCGGAAGATTTACGCAGGGATCCACTGTGGGGTACGTCGGTACAGGTCAGCCTGTCAGGTGACGTGTTGAACATCATCCGGCTTTAACGGATACTGCGCCATTTTCAAAGCATCCCTGATTCGTCGCGAAAACGTAGCAAAGGCAGTAGGAAATCCAGGGGCTTTCATCGTTCCTGGCAAATCGCTCTCAAGGTAGGACGCCTGACAGCTTTCAATTTCCATCATTGTTCGACGGTCGCCGCTTCAAGGGACGCTCTTCAGGACTCAATGTCCTTTTCCTCTAGGGGTGATACACCTTGGCCAAGATTCTCGTGGTTACATCCGGCAAGGGTGGTGTGGGCAAGACCACCACCAGCGCCGCCATCGGTACCGGTCTCGCACTGCGCGGCCACAAAACTGTCATCGTCGACTTTGACGTCGGCTTGCGTAACCTCGACCTGATCATGGGCTGCGAGCGTCGTGTGGTGTATGACTTCGTCAACGTGGTAAACGGCGAAGCCAACCTGCAACAAGCGCTGATCAAGGATAAAAAGATCGAAGGCCTGTTCGTACTGGCGGCCAGCCAGACCCGTGACAAAGACGCGCTGACCAAAGAAGGCGTGGAAAAAGTCCTGATGGAACTCAAGGAATCCTTCGAGTACATCGTCTGCGACTCCCCGGCGGGTATCGAAACCGGTGCTCACCTGGCGATGTACTTCGCTGACGAAGCCATCGTCGTGACCAACCCGGAAGTATCGTCGGTACGTGACTCGGACCGCATGCTGGGCCTGCTGGCCAGCAAGTCCCGTCGTGCCGAGCGCGGCGAAGACCCGATCAAGGAACACCTGCTGCTGACCCGCTACAACCCGGAGCGTGTCAGCAAGGGCGAGATGCTGGGCGTCGATGACGTCAAGGAAATCCTCGCGGTGACTCTGCTGGGCGTGATCCCGGAGTCCCAGGCAGTACTTAAAGCTTCCAACCAGGGCGTGCCGGTCATCCTCGACGATCAGAGCGATGCTGGTCAGGCTTACAGCGATGCCGTTGATCGTCTGTTGGGCAAAGAGCGCGAGCACCGTTTCCTGGACATTCAGAAGAAAGGATTTTTCGAACGCCTGTTCGGGGGTAACTGATGAACATTTTCGACTTCTTTCGTGCCAGCAAAAAAGTCAGTACCGCGTCGGTTGCGAAAGAGCGTCTACAGATCATCGTGGCGCATGAACGCGGCCAACGTACGACTCCGGACTACTTGCCAGCCCTGCAAAAGGAGCTGGTCGAAGTGATCCGCAAGTACGTCAACATCGAGTCCAACGACGTGCAGGTTGCTCTGGAAAACCAGGGCAGCTGCTCGATTCTGGAACTCAACATCACCCTGCCAGATCGCTGATCCGGCGGTTGTCTGCGGCGATGCAGGCCTCCCTTTTCAGGAGTGGGGCTTGCGTCGCCGTTGGCGTTTAGAGGCTGCCAAATGCCGTTGTCCAACATCCGCATCATTCATCAGGACGCTGGCGTTCTGGTGATTGATAAGCCGACCCTGCTGCTTTCCGTTCCTGGCCGTGCCGAGGACAACAAGGATTGCCTGATCACCCGCCTGCAGGAAAACGGTTACCCCGAAGCTCGCATCGTTCATCGCCTGGACTGGGAAACCTCCGGGATTATTCTGCTGGCCCGCGATCCGGACACCCATCGCGAACTGTCCCGGCAGTTTCATGATCGGGAGACAGAAAAAGCCTACACCGCGCTGTGCTGGGGTGAACCAACGCTGGACAGCGGCAGCATCGACCTCCCCTTGCGTTACGACCCACCCACCAAGCCTCGGCATGTGGTGGATCACGAAGCTGGCAAGCATGCGCAGACGTTCTGGAAGGTACTGGAGCGTTGCGGCCATTACAGCCGTGTCGAACTGACGCCGATTACTGGGCGCTCGCATCAGTTGCGGGTACACATGCTGTCGATCGGGCATCCGCTACTGGGCGATGGTCTGTATGCACATCCGGAAGCACTGGCCGCGTATCCGCGCTTGTGTCTGCATGCGAGCATGTTGAGCTTTACCCATCCGCAGAGTGGCGAGCGGTTGCGGTTTGAGTGTCCTGCGCCGTTTTGATTGAGCTTTGGCCGTTGTCTCTGCGGCGTATCTATCGCGGGCAAGCAACGCTCCCACATGAGATCGAGTT
>NZ_JACONW010000225.1 GCF_014357575.1 Pseudomonas folii
GCCAAAAAAAACGGAGCCCGAAGGCTCCGTTTTTTGTACCGCCTGAATAAATCAGGCCAGTTTCTTGTGGCGCACGCGGTGCGGCTGGGCTGCTGCTTCGCCCAGACGCTTTTTGCGGTCGGCTTCGTACTCGGTGTAGTTGCCTTCGAAGAATACGGCCTGCGAATCATCTTCGTAAGCGAGGATGTGGGTCGCAACCCGGTCCAGGAACCACCGATCGTGAGAGATCACAATGGCGGCGCCAGGGAAGTCCAGCAGCGCTTCTTCCAGCGAACGCAGGGTTTCCACGTCGAGGTCGTTGGACGGTTCGTCGAGGAGCAAGACGTTGCCGCCTTCCTTCAAGGTCAGCGCCAGGTGCAAGCGACCACGCTCACCGCCGGACAGGTCCTTGACGAACTTCTGCTGATCGCCACCCTTGAAGTTGAAACGGCCAACGTAAGTGCGTGACGGGATTTCGTAGTTGCCGATGCGGATCTGGTCGGAACCGTCGGAAATCTGCTGGAACACAGTCTTGCTGCCATCCAGGTCGTCACGGCTCTGATCAACGCAAGCCAGTTGCACGGTTTCACCGATCTCGATGGTGCCCGAGTCCGGCGTTTCCTTGCCCATCAACATGCGGAACAGGGTCGACTTACCGGCACCGTTACCACCGATCACACCCACGATCGCGCCCTTGGGCATGGCGAACGACAGGTTGTCGATCAACACACGATCGCCGTAACCCTTGCTGACGTTCTTGAATTCGATGACCTTGTCGCCCAGGCGTGGACCGGCCGGGATGTAGATCTCGTTGGTTTCGCTGCGCTTCTGGAATTCCTGCGATTGCATTTCTTCAAAGCGTTGCAGACGAGCCTTGGATTTGGACTGGCGCGCCTTGGCACCTTTACGAACCCATTCCAGTTCTTCTTTCATGGCCTTTTCATGGGCCGACTGCTGCTTGGATTCCTGGGCCAGACGATCGGATTTGGCTTCCAGCCAGCCCGAATAGTTGCCCTCGTAAGGAATGCCTGCGCCGCGGTCGAGTTCCAGAATCCAACCAGCGACGTTATCCAGGAAGTAACGGTCGTGCGTGATCGCAACCACGGTACCCGGGAAATCGTGCAGGAAATGTTCAAGCCAGGCGACAGAATCGGCGTCCAGGTGGTTAGTCGGTTCGTCGAGCAGCAGCATGTCCGGAGCGGACAGCAGCAGACGGCACAGGGCCACACGACGTTTCTCGCCACCGGATAGCACTTCAACTTTCGCATCCCATGCTGGCAAACGCAGCGCATCGGCGGCGACTTCCAGCTGGCGATCCAGGTTGTGGCCATCGGAGGCTTGCAGGATGGCTTCCAGCTTGGCCTGCTCGGCAGCCAGCTTGTCGAAGTCCGCATCCGGGTCTGCATATTCTGCATAGACTTCATCAAGGCGCGCCTGAGCGTTCTTGATCACACTGACCGCTTCCTCGACCACTTCACGCACGGTCTTGGTCGGGTCCAGCTGCGGCTCTTGCGGCAGATAGCCGATGTTCAGTTCAGGCATCGGACGCGCTTCACCGTCGAACTCGGTATCAACACCCGCCATGATTTTCAGAAGTGTGGACTTACCCGAACCGTTCAGACCGAGGACGCCGATCTTGGCGCCCGGGAAGAACGACAGGGAGATATTTTTGAGAATTTCCCGCTTCGGCGGCACAACTTTGCTCAGCCGATGCATGGTGAATACGTATTGGGCCATGGGATGAAAACCTGGTTTTATGACTGTTGAATAGAGACGCGAGCTTGGCGCTACGACGCAAAAAAGCGTTTTATTTGTCGACGGCACTTGCCGTTGGACGGTTCCACGCCTTGAATTATCTACATCGCAGGATGAGAGCGCCGTGGAACCAGATCAAAGTTTGCAAGCAGTGGAGTCACTCATGCAGGAATCGGCAGAGGCTGCGCGTTGGGCAAAGCTACCCGAATGCGGGCTTGAGGGCAAACCATCTGAGCCAGCGGGGCTGGCACTTAGCCACAACTCAAGGCATGCTAGCCGCCCTTTGGGCGTAGGCATATAGTGCGCCCCGCATTGCCGGCAGCGCAGCCCGGTGCAATCGTTTTCAAACAGCCTGTTCCAGTCCAGTAGTCAGGATCAATGTTGCCAACATCAACTCACCCGTCTCAATCGAGCACAACCAGGAGCACAACAGCGGTGCCTTTGCGCGGGTCATTGAAAGGCATGCTGGCAGCGCTGGTGTTGATGATGCTTGCGCTGATTTTTTGGCAGTTGATTGATCAGTACCAACAGAACCAGGATCGCCAGCGCCAGCGCAGTCTCGACTACAGCGCGCAGTTGGCGGACCGCCTGAGCCTGAACATGGAGCTGAGCGCTCAAGTGGCGCTCAATTTGCTGAGTCTCAGCAGCCAGCAGGCGCCTCAGGGCCCGGAGCAGGAAATACAGCTGCTGAACAATTTGCGTCATTCGCTGCCCTCGCTGCGCAGCATCGCGTGGCTGGACGCAAGCGGCAAGGTAACCACTGACAGCCTGGACGCTTCCACCGACACCTTGTTTATCAAGCAGATGGTCCAACAGGCCATGGGCCGGCCTTTTTACTACGACAACAGTGAAGATGGCTCGCAGATCTATCTGCTGATCCGTTATCCCGGTGAAACCAACCAGGGCTATTGGGCTTTGCGTTTGAGCCCGGACGTTCTCAAACCTCTTACACGTCAGACACGCCAGGGTTTCCAGCCACTCTGGCGGCTGGAGAACCGCTCCACTGATCGCCTGCTATTCCGTGACAAAACCATCGAGAATGAACCGGTGGTGAGCAGCATTGGCGAAATCGAGAGCGTGCTGCTTCAGCCTCTGACCAACAGTAACTGGCAATTACGCGGCCAGTTCGACGTCAGCAAGGCGCGGGAGCAATTGCTCGGGCCATTGATCGGCAAATGTTTGATCGGCCTGCTCTGTTCGATCCTGCCGTTATTCGCGCTGTTCAGCCTGCGGCGACGCCAGCGTCAGTTGCACGAAAGCAGACGCCGCTATCAGGATATTTTCGAAGGCGCTGGCGTCGCCATCTGCGTGCTGGATATGTCGGCCCTGCCAGGCTATCTCGAGACGCTGCAGATCGATAACAGTCAGCAACTGAACGAGCTGCTCAAGGCCCAGCCTGGGCAACTCAACGCGCTATTGCGCAAACTGCGCATTACCGAAGTCAATCAGGTCGCCTTGAGCCTGCTCAACGTCCAATCCAGCGAAAAGGCGTGGCAGCACGTCATAGAAGGCGGCCAGCGCGGTCAGCACGGTATTGGCGAGCAATTGATCCACGCGGTACTGGCCCGAAAAAACCAGCTGGAAATCGAGATCCGCCTGACTCGGGACCGCGGCGAAGATCAACACCTGTGGCTGGTGGTACGTCTGCCTGAAGACCGTGAAGACTTTAACGCCGTCATCCTGAGCATCGGCGACATCACCAGCCGCAAGCGGGTCGAGCTGTCGCAGCAGGAACGCGAAGGGTTCTGGTCGAATGTGGTGCGCACTGTCCCGGACCATCTGTATGTGCAGGATGTCCTCAGCCAACGAATGATCTACAGCAACCACAACCTCGGTCAGACACTCGGGTACAGCAAGACTGAACTGCTGCGCATGGGCGAGTTTTTCTGGGAGATGCTGCTGCACCCCGACGACGCCGAGCGTTATCAGGACATGCGCCTGCGCCAGCGTCACCGTGGACACAGCGAACTTCTGCAATGCCAGTTACGCTTCCGTGCCCGTGACAGTAAATGGCGGCGTTACGATATCCGTGAACAGGCGCTGTCCCGGGATCTTGATGATCAGGTCACGCACATTATCGGCGTTGCCAAAGACATCACCGAACAGCTGGAAGCCAGTGAATCCCTGCGTGACAGCGAACAGCGCTACCGCATGCTGGCCGAAAGCATCAGCGATGTAATTTTCTCCACCAACAGCAAACTGACGCCCAATTACGTCAGTCCTTCAGTTCAAGGCGTGCTCGGTTACAGCGCTGAATGGATTCTCAAGCACGGCTGGAAATCCACCGTCGCCAATCCGCAGCAACTGGCAGGCGTGTACGCGTTGATGGATCGCATCCGCAAAGTGCTGAAAAAGCCGGAAGCACTGGCCGCCCTGCGCCACGAAATACCGACTCAACTGTTCCTGTTCGACTGCCTGCGCGCCGACGGGCGAAAAATCCCTATTGAACTGCGTCTGGTACTGGTCTGGGACGATCAGGGTGCGTTCGAAGGCATCCTTGGCGTGGGACGTGATATCAGCCAGCAGCGCCGGGCCGAAAAAGACCTGCGTATGGCCGCCACCGTATTCGAGCACTCGACTTCAGCCATCCTGATTACCGATCCGGCGGGCTACATCGTACAAACCAACGAGGCATTCAGCCGGGTCAGCGGTTACACAGCTGCACAAGTGCTCGACCAGTTACCAACCCTGCTGACCGTCGATAACCAGCAGGAAGCGCACTTGCGCTACATCGTCAAACAACTGAATCAGCACAGCAGCTGGGAAGGCGAAGTCTGGCTCAAACGCCGCAATGATGAACACTACCCGGCCTGGGTCGGCATCACGGCTGTACTGGATGACGAAGGCGATCTGGCCAGTTATGTCTGTTTCTTCACCGATATCAGCGAGCGCAAAGCCAGCGAGCAACGCATCCATCGCCTGGCCTACTACGACGCCCTGACCCACTTGCCAAACCGCTCGCTGTTTCAGGATCGCCTGCACTCGGCGTTGCAACATGCCGAGCGGCAAAACGCCTGGGTCGTGTTGATGTTCCTCGATCTTGACCGCTTCAAGCCGATCAACGACTCCCTGGGACACGCGGCCGGTGACCGCATGCTCAAGGAAATGGCCACGCGCCTGCTGGCGTGCGTCGCCGATGACGACACGGTTGCCCGCATGGGCGGAGACGAATTCACCTTGCTGCTGCAACCGAGCCCGACCCGGGAGCTCGCCCTGAACCGCGCCATTCACGTTGCCGAGCAGATCCTGACCAGCCTCGTCACGCCGTTCGTCCTTGAGGGGCGGGAGTTCTTCGTGACCGCCAGTATCGGCATCGCGTTGAGCCCTCAGGACGGTAACGAACTGAGCCAGTTGATGAAGAACGCCGACACCGCGATGTATCACGCCAAGGAGAACGGCAAAAACAATTTCCAGTTCTATCAGGCCGACATGAACGCCTCAGCGCTGGAACGTCTGGAGCTGGAAAGCGATTTGCGTCATGCACTGGAACAGCAGGAATTTACCCTGTTCTACCAGCCACAGTTCAGCGGCGACGGCAAACGTCTCACAGGGGCCGAGGCTTTGCTGCGCTGGCACCATCCACGTCGCGGGATGGTCTCGCCAAACGAGTTCATCCCCGTACTTGAAGAGCTCGGTCTGGTGGTGGAAGTGGGCGACTGGGTGCTCACCGAGGCCTGCAAACAGCTCAAAGCCTGGCACCGGGCCAAGGTGCGCGTGCCCAAAGTTTCGGTCAACATTTCTGCCCGGCAATTTGCTGATGGCCATCTGGGTAACCGGATTGCCAATATTCTTCAAGAAACAGGCCTGCCCCCTGCCTGCCTCGAACTGGAGCTGACCGAAAGTATCCTGATGCGCGAAGTAGGCGTTGCGATGCAGATTCTCGACGGCCTCAAGCGCCTGGGCCTGAGCATTGCGGTAGACGACTTCGGCACCGGCTATTCGTCGCTAAATTACCTCAAACAGTTCCCCATCGACATCCTCAAGATCGACCGGACCTTCGTTGACGGTCTGCCTTCGGGCGAGCAGGACGCACAGATCGCCCGCGCGATCATCGCCATGGCCCACAGCCTCAACCTGGCGGTCATTGCCGAAGGCGTCGAAACCCACGAACAGCTTGAATTCCTGCGCGAGCACGGCTGTGATGAAGTGCAAGGCTACCTCTTCGGCCGACCGATGCCACCCAGCCGGTTCGAAGCGCAGTACAGCAATGACACGCTGTTCATGTTTGATTGATGAACTGCCGCCAAATCTGGACATTTTGGCCTGTCTTCAGGACCAGTTAACTGACGTG
>NZ_JACONW010000226.1 GCF_014357575.1 Pseudomonas folii
ATTGCGCTCGCATCTCCATTCATTGAGCCAGATCAATTCCCCCATCCTCGGCGCGCGCATGCTGTAAGCATTCCCACGCGCAGGCGATCACGCCGAGGTTCCATCATGAGCAGCACCTTTTTCATTCCCGCCGTGAACATCATGGGCCTTGGCTGTCTCGACGAAGCCATGCAGGCCATTCGTAAATACGGTTTTCTCAAAGCGCTGATCGTTACCGATGCTGGCCTTGCCAAGGCAGGGCTGGCGACGCAGATCGCTGGTCTTCTGGTAGAGCAGGGCATTGACTCAGTGGTGTTCGATGGCGCGAAACCCAATCCGACCGTCAGTAACGTCGAAAGCGGCCTGGCCATGCTGCGTGAGCGGCAATGCGACTTTGTGATATCGCTGGGTGGCGGCTCGCCTCACGACTGCGCCAAAGGCATTGCCTTGTGCGCCACCAACGGTGGGCATATCAGTGACTACGAAGGCGTGGACCGTTCGAAGAACCCCCAGTTGCCGTTGATTGCCATCAACACAACGGCAGGTACGGCAAGTGAGATGACCCGCTTTTGCATCATCACTGATGAAGTGCGCCACGTAAAAATGGCCATCGTTGATCGCAACGTTACACCGCTGTTGTCAGTCAATGACCCGGCAATGATGGCGAAGATGCCCAAGTCACTGACCGCTGCTACCGGTATGGACGCACTGACCCATGCCATTGAGGCTTATGTGTCGACCGCCGCCACGCCGATTACCGATGCCTGTGCTCTGAAGGCTATGTCACTGATCGCCGGTTATCTGCGCCGTGCAGTGGACGATGGCTCAGACATGGAAGCAAGGGAAAACATGGCGTATGCCCAGTTTCTGGCGGGCATGGCGTTCAACAATGCGTCCCTGGGCTACGTGCATGCCATGGCTCACCAGCTCGGTGGTTTTTATGACTTGCCGCATGGCGTGTGCAATGCGGTATTGCTGCCTCATGTGCAGAGTTTCAATGCCGTGGTCTGCCCGGCTCGTCTGACGGATGTGGCGCATGCCATGGGGGCCGATATTCGCGGCCTGGCGCCGGAGGAGGGCGCTCGTGCGGCGGTTGCTGCGATTCGCACGTTGGCAGGCTCCATCGACATTCCACCGGGGCTGACTGCCTTGGGCGTGAAGGAAGAGGACTTCCCGATCCTGGCCGCCAACGCGTTGAAAGACGCTTGTGGACTGACCAACCCGCGTCCCGCTGATCAGGCGCAAATAGAAGATATCTTCCGCCGCGCACTGTGATTGCAGCCCATTCAAGCGACGGCTGGATTTGCCGGGTAGGAGGCAACTTGTTGGCGAGAGGGGCTAATGCGGTTCTCCAGGCCCGCAGCCCTCGCGAACAAGTTCGCTCCTACCCTTGCACCGCACAGATTCAGCCTTGCCGCGTTCGAAGGTAGGAGGCAACTTGTTGGCGAGAGGGGCTAATGCGGTTTTCCAGACACGCCGCCCTCGCGAACAAGTTCGCTCCTACCCCGGCCGCGGAGGTTCAGACTTGCCGCGTTCGAAGGTAGGAGGCAACTTGTTGGCGAGAGGGTTTGACGCGGTTCTTCAGGCACGCCACCTCGCGAACAAGTTCGCTCCTACCCCGGCCGCGGAGGTTCAGACTTGCCGCGTTCGAAGGTAGGAGGCAACTTGTTGGCGAGAGGGGCTAACACGGTTTTCCAGACAAGCCGCCTCGCGAACAAGTTCGCTCCTACCCCGGCCGCGGAAGTTCAGACTTGCCGCGTTCGAAGGTAGGAGGCAACTTGTTGGCGAGAGGGTTTGACGCGGTTCTTCAGGCACGCCACCTCGCGAACAAGTTCGCTCCTACCCTGCACGGCGCAGGCTCAGGCATTTGTTGCATAACTGCGCCGTGTCGAAAAAACGGCGACAGCTCAATCACCCTCACATCTTGAAGCGCAACGCCAACTGATTCAGGCCCACTGCCAACTGCGACAGCTCGCTGCTGGCTGCCGAGGTCTGGTTGGCACCTGCCGAGGTCTGCAGGGACAGGTCGCGGATGCTGGTCAGGTTACGGTCAACTTCGCGGGCGACTTGCGCTTGCTCTTCGGTGGCCGAGGCAATGCTCATGTTGCGTTCGTTGATCTGCACAATGGCGGCGGTGATTTCACTCAGCGCCAAACCAGCTGCTTCGGCGACATCAAGGCTGGCGCGGGCGCGCTCGCTGCTGTGGCCCATGGCGCTGACCGCTTTACCGGCACCGTCCTGAATCGAGGCGATCATTTTTTCGATTTCGGCAGTGGATTGCTGAGTACGATGGGCCAGCGCCCGAACTTCGTCTGCCACCACCGCAAAGCCGCGACCGGCTTCGCCTGCTCGTGCGGCTTCGATAGCCGCGTTGAGGGCAAGCAGGTTGGTCTGGTCGGCGATGCCACGAATCACATCCAGCACGCCGCTGATGCCTTGCACTTGTACGGCCAGCCCGTCGATTTCCACCGCGGTGACGCCGACTGCCTGATGCAGTTCATTGATCACGCTCACGGTTTCGCCAACACGCTTGCTGCCATTTTCTGCGGACTGACTCGAATCACGTGCTGCGGTCGAGGCCAGCGATGCATTGCGGGCCACTTCTTCAACGGCCGCGCTCATCTGGTTGATGGCCGTAGCCGCCTGGTTGATTTCATCGTTCTGACGCTGCACGCCGCGCAATGAATCTTCGGTGACGGCGGTCATTTCTTCTGAAGTCGATGCCAGTTGCGATGACGAATCGCTCAGTTCACCCAGTGTGCGACGCAGATTCTGTTGCATGACCGACAGCGCTTGCAGCAGGCGTCCCGGTTCATCCTTGCCGTCGACATCGATTGGCTTGCTGAGGTCGTTGGCAGCAATCTGCTGGGCAACGGCCAACGCCTTGGCAATGGGCGCAACCAGGCTGCGAGTGAACAGTGCGGCCAGGGCCAGTGTCGCAATCAGCGCCACGATAATGGCGATGATGGTGACGTTGCGCGATTGGGAATACGTCTGGTCGGCAATGGCATCGGATTCGGCCATCTTGATATCTGCCAGGCGCGCGACCTCAGCGATATCCTTGCTCAACTGTTCGGCGGCTTGAGTCATCTCACCGGTGGAGTTGGTCATTGCGTTGATGAGGTCTTCACGCTTTTGGGCGACCGCGTCCAGAAAGCGCGTATGCACGGCAAGGTACGCCATCAGGTTGCGTTCCATACTGCTGAACGCTTTCTGGCCGGCTTCCGTTATCAACAGAGGTTTCAGTTTGCGCACGTCTGCTTCCAGGCCACTACGCGCCTGGCTGATGCGGTCAACCTGTCGCCTGGCCCCTTCCGCGTCCGATGCTGCCCGCAGGCCGCTATTACCCAAACGAATGGTTACCAGATCTGTCTTGATCTGCTCAATGGTTTGAATGGTCGGCAAGACGTTGTCCTGTAATGCCTCTCGTGATTCTTTCAGGCCAACTGACTGCTGTAATGAGAACAGGCCCAGAGCGGTGATCAGTAAGGCAAAAAAGCCAAAACAGAGCAGCGATCGGGGGGCAATATTGAGATTTCTCAGATTCATGCGAATAGCCTGTCGAGAGAGGAAACGTTAGTAACCTATCGACGTTTAACGTTTCAGCTTTAGGCGTCCTAGCTGATTATTTTGAAATATCCAGTGATCAGCAGAAAAAAGTCTTAAATATCAGCAGCATTGGCTCAAAGCCTTGATTTAGACATGTCGTGATAGCTTATCGCCTGCATGACTTTTGCTGGAAACGCAGATGTGGGTGTCCAGTCTTTGCTTTGCAGGAATGAAATCAGTGCCGCTCCCGGACAGCGGCACTCGCAAGGGTCATGCAGCCTGCAATTGGTCTTGAGCATCCAGATAGTCCGCAAGGTTGTGCAGGTACACCACGGGCTGTCCTTTGCTGGAGCCGCCCAGACGAGTGACTTTGAGGGCAATTGCGCCACTACTGATCTTGCGCATCAGATAGCGATCACTGGATATGTGAGAGAAATATCGCTCTCGAACGGCACTCAGGGTAGGGCACGGCGTGGCGAATTGGGACCTCAGTTGATTGAGTGTCTGGCTCATGCCGCGTCACCTCCCCATGGGTTGAACTCATTTGCACTGGCTGCTTTGCACTGCTCACGTCGTTTTCGCGGTGTGATGATCAGGAGCAGACCAACTTGCTGCTGGATAGCCCGAATCGCATCAGGACTCGCAGCCGCTGCCGGATGCAAGTACACCTGGCAGCGAGGATGTTGCTTTGGATTTTTCATGACTCGTACTCGGTAATGAATGGGTACGAGATTAAATTAGCAATAGCTAAATATTTATACAATAGCGTTTGCTAAATATTTCCTTTCCTGTGAATGGTCGCTCAGTCTTGAGCCGGGACATCCCAGAACACGCGCACTGACCCATCGTCCTGAACGTTTGCATACACACCGTCGGTCTCGGTGATGGCATCGATGATCTGATCCCAGTCTTGCTGGGACTCATCCGGTGCCTTGTAAACCAGCGCGGCGTGCTCCTTACGAGCGGCGGGAGAGGTGATGATCTTCTGAAGGCGTGCGCCAAGCAATTCAAGCGATGTAGGGGGAACGAGGGCTTTGGGTAGCGTGTTGGACATGTGATCCTCCTTGGTATTATGTATATACATACAGTAAGTATCGAAGGGCTAAACGGCAAGAAAAAAAGAGTACGCGTGTACTCTTTTTCGGTTGGGGCGTTAAAAAGCCCGCAGAGGCGGGCGGATTCATTGACGTTGTCAGAGGCTCAAAGCTTCCTGGCATTCCACACGAGTAATACCCGCGCCTGAATATGGATTTTTTCCAGATCAGCGCCGTCGATCATGATTGGGGGGTAAACAGGGTTGTCCGAGATCATCCGCAGCGCCCCACCGGTCAGTCGCTGCAGGCGCTTGATGAATAGATCACCATCAAGGGTAAATACGTAAACCGCATCGGTGCGGACTTCGGTAATTCCCCGGTCTACCAGCAACGAGTCTCCATCGCGAAAGGTGCCTTCCATGCTGTCGCCATCACCGGTGATGATTGCCAGGTTTTCGAGGCTGGAGTACGGCACGCCTTGGGTTTTCAGCCAGTCCAGGTGGACTGTCATCTCTCGGATGACTTCGACCTGGTTTTCCGGAACCAGACCGTAGCCCATTGACGCGGCGACATTGAGGTGCGGGATGGTAATGAACCCCAAGGATTCCATGACTTTTTTGGTATCGACGGGAGGCGCTGTTTTCGGTGCAGCTCCATCCAGCAGTTCATTGGCGTCTGAGATTTCCGGCGTAACCAGCGTGCCTGCGGGCAGATCAATCTTGCCCTCAAGGGTGGCAGCTGCCTTCTCGCCCAGCTTTCGATGGCCGTTCAACAGTTGCGACAAGTAAGACGCGTCCAGACCGAACTGGTTGGCAAAGTCTTTCTGAGTGAGGCCAGCCATCGCATGGCGAAGGGCTATAAGGCGTTGTTCGTAGATATCCATGGCCTAATCATCGCTTTGCGTTAGCAGACAGTAAATTACATTTTGCTATTGATGTAAATATTAGCGGTTGCTAATCTTCTTGTTCATCCCACTGGTTCACGACGGTTTGCCTGACTTCGGTCAGGTTGCCTCGTCGCGCCCTGGGTTTTTCACGCTGCCTGCCGTGGCGGGCATCGAGTTGAATGGAGAGGGAACAAAGTGATCAAGGAAATTGAAAAGCTGATGGTGCATTGGGGCGAGCAAACACGTGAGCGAGGTCTGGGTGGCGGCCTTGGCAGCCAGTTGGGCGCATTGATCGAATGGGGTGGGGCACCACCGCGCAGTACACCGGGCTCGCGGGTTCTCGCTGGCGGCACTGGCCTGGACGAAATTGCCACCGCGATAGATCGCGCGGTTGCGCAGTTGCAGCGCACACCCGGTCAGGCGGCTTTAGCCAGACTGGCCACGCAACGCTACTGTGAACTGGTGCCGGTGCGCGAGCAGATGCGCACCGCAGGGATTGCCGAAGGGGCAGATCGAACTTACCGCAACTGGGTGCAGCGCCTGCATGAGCAGGTGATGTCGATGGTGATGGCGAGTGTGAGCAAGCGTGGCATGCCGTCCATCAAGTGACGCATGCAAGCCCTGAGTTGAAATTTACT
>NZ_JACONW010000227.1 GCF_014357575.1 Pseudomonas folii
GCCCCCACGACATCGCGCCAATCGTCCTATCAATGATCCCGATCAGGCTCACGCCGCCTGCTGATAAAAATCCAGAAAGCTGAAACCCGTCTGCAGATCCATGTCTGGCAGGTCATGGTGTTGGTGACCACCAAGGGCGCAGTAGACCAGCCAGTGACGGTCCTGAACATTGAAGGACCAAGCGTCGATCAAGGCTTCCTGTTCGTCACTTGGGGCGATCAGATAAAGGCGGTCCTGGTTTTTGGCGTGCAGCATGTGAAGCTCCATTGGGTCGAAGTTCTTCCTCGAAGGAGCCATACAGTGCCCGGATCAGGTTACGTTCACATGACGGTGATGAAAATTGTCTGACAAGTTTCAGGCATAAAAAAAGGCGCTGAATATCAGCGCCTTTTTTTATCGTCAACAGCATCAGAGCGGTATGCCCGCCTTGACCCGATACTGATTGCGCACCGGCGTCGCGTATTGCTGGATCAGGTAAGGGCGGTGCTCTGCCGGGCATTCGTCGAGACGGCGTTGCCATTCTTCCTGAGCCTTGGTCAGTTCCGGTGCGGCAAACACATCGTTGGCCTTCGGCACATCGAGCGTCGTGTCCGCATCGGCCCATTGTGCGTACGCCAGGTAATGCACCGGGAACAGGCGATAGCCACCGAGAATCTGCCGGTCCATCTCCGTGGCCAGCGCCTTGGTGTCTTCGAACAGCTCGGTGATGGGCGGCGCAAAGTTCACATGGACGCGGCCTTTATAGCCGGTGATACCCAAGGCAATGCTGACATCGTCTTCGCCTGGCACTTTGGTGTAAGTGCCGGTAGTGGCGCGAATATAGAGCTCCCTGGCCTTGGCGTGATCGCAGGGGTCATATTCATAGCTGATGGACACCGGCGTCAGGTTCAGTGACTGGATCACTTCGGCGAATGGCTCGTCCTTGCGGCTCATATGGAACATCTTGAGGATCGCCGACTCGGTACGATCATCACCGTCCTTGGCACGGCCTTCGGCCTGGGCAATCCAGATCGACTGGCAGTCATTGCGAATCGAGTGGTTGATGTAAGCCGATAACAACTGATAAGCCGCCATCTTTTCCCGACGCCCGGCGATAGAGCGATGCACGATGAAGCTTTTGTTCAGGCGCATCAGGTCGCTGACAAACGGTTTTTGCAGCAAGTTGTCGCCAATCGCGATGCGCGGTGTCGGCAGGCCAGCGTGGTAAACGGCGTAATTGACGAAGGCCGGGTCCATCACGATGTCGCGGTGGTTGGCCAGAAACAGATAGGCGCTGCCGGATTTGAACTGCTCGACACCGGTGTAGGTCACACCGTCGGTAGCGCGCTCAATGGTGTGGTCGACGTAGTATTCGACCTTGTCCTGCAAGGTGGCGACCGAATTGATACCGACGAACTGACGGCGCAGCTTGCGGGCAATGATCGGTTGTAATGCCCAGCCCAAAGCGCCTGCCAGTTTCGGGAAGCGGAAGCGGGTCAGGATCGATAGAAATTCTTTGTCGCTGAGCAAACGCTCAAGTACCGCTGAGACTTCAGCGTCGTTGTAAGGTCGGATGGCATCAAATTCGCCCATCATGCTCTCTTGTTAAGGGTGACAAAAATAGGGGAGGCCGGGTCTGAAAATTGCGTCCAGACTCTATCGGAGCCTTCAAAGAGCGCGATTATACGCACAACTGATCCCGGAGACCGCGATGCAGGAAATTCAGAGTTACGACTGTCCTTACTGCGGGGAGCCTGTTGAGGCCGTGCTGGATCTGTCCGGCGGTGATCAGCAGTACATTGAGGATTGCCCGGTATGCTGTCGGCCCATCGTATTCGACCTGCAAACCGATGGTGAAGACTGGAATCTGGATGTTCGCAGCGAGAACGAATGATGCAGAAAGTCTACGAGCCGGAAAACCTCATGGAAGGCGAGCTGTTACAAGGCATGCTCGCCAGTGAGGGGATTGAAGCGCATCTGACCGGTGGGCACTTGCTGGGCGCCCTTGGCGAGTTGCCGGCCCTCGGGCTATTGGGCCTGTTGGTGGACAACGATCAGGTCGAGCGGGCGCGACAGTTGATCACTGAGTACAATGCGGCGCTGCCTTTTTCTGGAGGCGAGGCCGGTGATGAGCCGGACAATTTCCCTGACGTGCTGGTGTGTTGAGCGGCGTAACGGCCTTTTCTTCAATACCCGGCGCATCCAAGTGAGTTTTTTTGCCCCATGTGTGGACGCTATGCGCTGTTTCGTTGGACGCCCGCTTTTGCGGCCTTGCCCGGTTTTCCGGCTGACCAACAGGCGCAATGGAATATATCACCCGCGGATTCGGTGCTCATGTTGCGCGCTATCGCTGGAACTGAAGGCGATCTGGAGCTGGCCCGGGCACGCTGGGGGCTTACGCCCCCCTGGCTGACGGACTTGTCCCGGACACCGGCTCATGCCCGAGCTGAAACCCTGGTCGAGCAACCGATGTTTCGCGAAGCTTTTCGCTTGCGCCGCTGCCTGCTGCCCGCCAATGGTTTTTATGAATGGCGCGGCACGACGCGCAAGCGGCCATTCTGGCTGACGCCGGGGGAAGGCTCCGCGCTGTTTTTTGCAGCGATCTGGGAAGCTTATCCGGTGCAGGGCCATACGTACCTGAGTGTCGCAGTGGTCACGCAACTGGCCGCCAGTCAGCGGCGTCCATTGATCCTCGACGCGCAAGGGCAAAAGGACTGGCTGGCGGCCGACACCCCCCTGCCAACCTTGCAAGCCCTGCTTGCTGCTCCCCAAACCGCACTGCGCGAGCGCCCGCTGGCGAATCTGGTCAATGACCCTAAGCTCAACGCGCCGGAGTGTCTGACGCCGTTGTGATCGCGCAACCTCGTGGGACCGGCTTTAGCCGGGAAGAGGCCGTTATAGTCACTAAAAGTGTGTCGTCAGAACTACTGCCTTCCCGGCTAAAGCCGGTCCCACGTCGCCTATCACCTTGTACGCATACAGGAACCAACGTGTAACCAGGCTGACAAACTTGGCTGTCAGCCAGCATCTGGCGCATCCGCCGTTCACCGCCTAGGATGAGCGCCATGTTCAAAGGGAGATCCATCATGCGTCAGAAATTTGCTCTATGTGCCTTGAGCGTTGCCTTGCTGCTTGGCGGTTGTCAGGCCGTGAATACCACCAGTGGCGATTCGGTCGGAGTAGAGCGCAAGCAATACATGTTCAGCATGCTCTCGACCGATGAGGTCAATCAGATGTATGCCCAGTCCTATAAGGAAACGGTTGGCGAGGCGTCGACCAAAGGCGTGCTGGACACGACCAGCGACAATGCCAAGCGCGTGCATGCGATTGCCGATCGCCTGATCGGTCAGGCACCTAAGTTGCGTCCGGATTCTGCGCAGTGGCAGTGGGAAGTGAACCTGATCAAAAGTGATGAGCTGAATGCCAACTGCGGACCAGGCGGCAAGATCATTTTTTACACGGGTCTGATCGACAAATTGAAGCTGGCTGACGACGAGATCGCGGCGGTGATGGGTCACGAAATCGCCCACGCCCTGCGCGAGCATGGACGAGAGTCGATGTCCAAGGCCTATGGTGTTGCGATGGCCAAGCAAGGGGCAGGTGCAATTCTGGGTCTTGGGCAGGACAGCATGGCACTGGCCGATACCGTGGTGAATTACAGCCTGACATTGCCTAACAGTCGCAGTAATGAAAACGAGGCCGATCTGCTGGGCCTGGAGCTGGCAGCCCGTGCCGGTTACAACCCGAATGCCGCTATCACCCTTTGGCAGAAAATGACCCAGAACTCAGGCGGTTCACAACCTGAATTCATGAGCACTCACCCGGCTTCGGAAAGCCGCATCGCGTCGTTGCAAGCCGCGATTCCCAAGGTGATGCCGTTGTATAACGCGGCCAAAAAATCCTGATACAGCGCAGGTCCATGTTGCTCGTGCGCTCCTGAAGATAAATGTATTCCCATTCAAAGCCTCGCGAACAAGTTCGCTCCTACCGTGTAGCGCGGTGTGGGTAGGAGCGAACTTGTTCGCGAGAGTGGCGACGCGGTGAATCAAGCCAGGCTCCTCGCGGGCAAGCGCGCTCCTACAGGGCAATGCCGTTAAACCCAGCCACTCACCTGCATCGCCTTGTAAACCGCAACCAGCGCGAGCACGAAGAAGGCGCCTGCCGCCAGGCGGCGGATCAGGGTCAGGGGCAGTTTTTCGGCGGCGAAATTGCCTGCCAATACCACCGGCACGTTGGCCAGCAACATACCCAGCGTTGTCCCCAGAATCACCAGCCACAGATACGAATATTGCGCGGCGAGCATGACCGTGGCGATCTGCGTCTTGTCGCCGATTTCAGCGATGAAGAACGCGATCAGCGTGGTCATGAACGGGCCGAACTTGCGTGCAGTGTTGGCTTCGTCTTCATCCATCTTGTCCGGAACCAGGGTCCACAGCGCCGTCGCGGCGAAGCTCGCGGCGAGGATCCAGTGCAGGGTGGCGTCGGAGAAGAAGCTGCCAAACCATGCGCCAACAGCGCCAGCGGCGGCGTGGTTAGCCAGGGTTGCGGCGACGATGCCCGCGATGATTGGCCATGGCTTGCGAAAGCGAGCAGCCAGAATGAGGGCAAGGAGTTGGGTCTTGTCACCGATTTCGGCAAGCGCGACTACAGCGGTAGGGACCAACAAGGATTCCAGCATCAGGTTTTCCTAGGGGCGGGTCGACACGGCTATGACACGTACAGCCTCCCCGCCCCGGGTAAGGTGTTCGTGTCATAGGTCTTGTCAAACCACCGATCCGTCTGAGCGGATTCGGGGTCGTACGCACCATGGTCTGAGGACCAAGTATGTTGATGCGTACCGGACGAGCGTGGCGCTCGTGGGAGACTACTCCCCTAGGACGGAGCGGATTCTGCCTTCAGCTTTCGCTTTGGGCAAGTGCTTATTTTCAAGCCCGCTTGGCGCGATAGATTCGGAAGCCGTTGCCTTCAGCCTTGATCGCACACACGCCAAAATGCTCTTCGATGATGGGTTGATACTTTAGGAAACTATTGGCAACCAGCCGGAGTTCGCCGCCTGATTTCAGATGTTGCCGGGCTTTTCTCAGCAGGTTCTCTGTCGCCTTATAGTCGGTATGTACCCCGACATGGAACGGCGGATTGCTCAAAATCGTGCTCAATCCCATTGGCGCTGCATCGATACCATCACCCGTCAGTACCTCGGCTTCAAGCCCGTTTGCCGCAAGGGTCAGACGCGTACTGGCGGTGGCAAAAGCATCCACATCGAGCATGATCACGTTGTTATGCGGATAGCGACGTTTTACCGCAGCCCCCAACACGCCAGCGCCACAGCCAAAGTCGAGCAAATTGCCGCTCGGCAGCTTGTCGATGTGTTGCAGGAGCAGCGCTGAGCCGCGATCGAGTCGGCCCTGGCTGAAGACGCCCGGCAGGCTGACAACCTTGAGTGGGCCATCTTCCATTTCGACTTCGTACTGCTGGGCGAGGCTTTCCAGCGTTACCGCGTCAGGGGCGTCTTCAACGGTGACTTGCCAGAGCTGACAATGGCGGGCGCTGTCCAGCTTGCGGGCGCGACCAAACGGGCTCAGTTGCTTGGCGGCGGCTTCGATGCCGCTGCGTTTTTCGCCTACCAGAAACAGTTCACGTCCCGCGAGGCGCGAGGCAACGGCATTGAGCAAGTAGTTGGTCAACTCCCGCGCCTTGGGTAAAAACACCACAGCAGCTTCGAATGGCTGCTCAGGAGCTGTTACTCCGAAATGGCTGCGCCCTTCGAAGCGCGCGTCCAGCGCAGCCTGATCGCCAGCATGCCAGCACCAGCCATGGGCCTGCGGCAGGCGGCCCAGCAAATCGTCAGCAGGCAGGCCCGCCAGCAGCAGGGAGCCCTGAAACAACTCGGCCTGACGGAGTAACACTTCACTGCGCGGGTCCATGGTGGGCTCCTCGAAAAAGCGCGGAGTCTAACAGTTTGGAGCCAGCAACGGCGGTGCGATCCTTTGAATTGAAATGCTTTTTCTGTAGGAGCTCACGAGCACCGCGAGGCAGCGATGGCGGTCTGTCTGATACACCGCTATCGCGGCCTCGCG
>NZ_JACONW010000228.1 GCF_014357575.1 Pseudomonas folii
CCGATTGCAGTTAATCTGACACACCGCCATCGCAGCCTTCGGCAGCTCCTACAGGGGAATTACAGATCTTCCAGCCGCCAAACCTCATAGGCCGGCGTTTCATAGGGGTGGCTCTGCTTGAGAGCCGCCACTACTTGCTGAATTAACTCATCCGCAACGACAAGCTCGACTTTCCATTCCTGTACCTGCTCGACCACGCCGCCCTGCCCGATAAATGGCTGGCTACCCTCCAGCGGGCGGAACTGGCCATGGCCGAGCACCTGCCATGAGCACTGATCGTAAGCCCCGATTCGCCCTGCACCAGCGGCGAATACGGCACTTTTGACCTGTTCCACATGACTCGGCGGTACAAAGAACGCGAGCTTGTACATTGTTTCTTAGTTCACCCAGGCACGGGCGTTGCGGAACATGCGCAT
Source organism: Pseudomonas folii (assembly GCF_014357575.1). Taxonomy (GTDB): domain Bacteria; phylum Pseudomonadota; class Gammaproteobacteria; order Pseudomonadales; family Pseudomonadaceae; genus Aquipseudomonas; species Aquipseudomonas folii. The sequence continues at coordinate 417 of NZ_JACONW010000228.1, forward strand.
CCACGCACCGTCTTCGTTCCAGTCTTCCGGACGCCACGAGTTTTGCACGGCACGGAATACACGCTCTGGGTGCGGCATCATGATGGTGACGCGACCGTCGCGAGTCGTGAGACCACCGATGCCGCGCGGCGAACCGTTCGGGTTGGCCGGGTAGGCTTCGGTGATCTTGCCGTGGGTGTCGACGTAGCGCAGCGCAACAGTACCGGAAACATCGGCAGCGACCAGTGCTTCATCGCTGGCGAACTCGGCGTGACCTTCACCGTGAGCAATGGCGATCGGCATACGCGAACCGGCCATGCCCTGCAGGAAGATCGACGGCGACTCCTGAATCTGCACCATGGCTACCCGCGCTTCGAACTGCTCGGAGCGGTTGCGCACGAAGTGTGGCCACAACTCGCTGCCCGGAATCAGCTCGTGCAGGTTGGACAACATCTGACAACCGTTGCACACGCCGAGGGTGAAGCTGTCCTGACGCTCGAAGAAGCCCTGGAACGCATCACGCGCACGGCTGTTGAACAGTGCCGACTTGGCCCAGCCTTCGCCAGCACCCAGTACGTCGCCGTAGGAGAAGCCGCCGCAAGCAACCATGCCTTTGAAGTCGTTCAGATCGACACGGCCCGCCAGGATATCGCTCATGTGTACGTCAATCGCGTTGAAACCGGCGCGGTCGAAGGCAGCTGCCATTTCGACCTGACCGTTGACGCCCTGCTCACGCAGCACAGCCACTTGCGGACGCACGCCAGTCTTGATGTAAGGCGCAGCAATGTCTTCGTTGACGTCGAAGCCCAACTTGACGGTCAGGCCTGGATTATCCTCTTCCAACAGCGCGTCGAACTCTTGATCGGCACACTCGGCGTTATCACGCAGGCGCTGGATCTGGTAACTGGTTTCAGCCCATTGACGCTGCAGCAGACGACGCTGGCCGCCGAACACTGGCTCGCCATTGAAGCTGATGGACACTTCGTCGTTGTTGACCGGCTGACCGATTACCGCGACGCAGTCTTCCAGACCGGCCGCGCTGAACTGAGCCAGTACGTCTGGCGTGGCGTCCTGACGAACCTGGATGACGGCACCCAGCTCTTCGTTGAACAGGATGGCTGCCAGTTCAGCCGGCGTCTCAGCCAGACCATCCATGTGCAGATCCAGACCACAATGACCCGCGAACGCCATTTCCAGCGTGGTGACCAACAGGCCGCCATCGGAACGGTCGTGGTAAGCCAACAGGTGGCCGTCGGCGTTGAGACCTTGAATGACGGCGAAGAACGCCTTGAGGTCTTCGGAGTCATCGACATCCGGCGCTACGCGACCGAGCTTGCCGTAAACCTGAGCCAGGATCGAAGCACCCATGCGGTTCTGGCCACGACCCAGGTCGATCAGGATCAGGTCGGTAACGCCCTTGTCCATGCGCAGTTCCGGGGTCATGGTCTTGCGGATGTCGGTCACCGGTGCAAAACCGGTCACGATCAGCGACAGCGGCGACGTCACGCTCTTCTCGACGCCCTCATCGCTCCAGCGGGTTTTCATGGACATCGAGTCCTTGCCCACTGGAATGGTAATGCCCAGCGCCGGACACAGCTCCATGCCGACCGCTTTTACGGTGTCGTACAGACGAGCATCTTCGCCGGGATGACCGGCAGCGGACATCCAGTTGGCAGACATCTTGATGTCGGAAAGCTTTTCGATGCGCGAAGCAGCGATGTTGGTCAGCGTCTCGCCGATGGCCATACGGCCCGACGCAGGAGCGTCCAGCAGTGCCAGCGGAGTACGCTCGCCCATCGCCATCGCTTCACCGGTATTGACGTCGAAGCTGGTCGCGGTCACGGCGACGTCAGCGACTGGCACCTGCCATGGGCCTACCATCTGATCGCGAGCGACCAGACCGGTAATGCTGCGGTCACCAATAGTGATCAGGAAGCTTTTGCTGGCAACAGCCGGGTGGTGCAGAACGCGCTGTACGCTTTCTTCGATATCCAGCACGCTTGGGTCGAAATCATCGCCCAGCTCGTTTTCGCGGTCAGCACTGCGGTGCATGCGCGGGGCCTTGCCCAGCAGTACTTCCAGCGGCATATCAACCGGATTGTTGCCAAAGTGGCTGTCGGTCACGGTCAGTTGTGGTTCGGCAGTCGCCTCGCCCACTACGGCAAACGGGCAGCGCTCACGTTCGCAGATCGCCTTGAAGCGCTCGAAGTCTTCGGCGCCAACCGCCAGGACATAACGCTCCTGGGATTCGTTGCTCCAGATTTCCAGCGGGGCCATGCCCGGCTCGTCGTTCGGTACGTTACGCAATTCGAAGCGACCACCGCGGCCGCCGTCATTGACCAGTTCCGGGAAAGCGTTGGACAAACCGCCCGCGCCGACGTCATGGATGAAGCTGATCGGGTTCTTGTCACCCAGTTGCCAGCAACGGTCGATGACTTCCTGGCAACGACGCTCCATTTCAGGGTTTTCACGCTGAACCGAAGCAAAATCCAGATCCGCAGAGCTGGTACCGGTGGCCATGGAAGATGCAGCACCGCCGCCCAGACCGATCAACATTGCCGGGCCGCCGAGCACGATCAGCTTGGAGCCAACGGTGATTTCGCCTTTCTGCACGTGTTCGGCACGGATGTTACCCATACCGCCAGCCAGCATGATTGGCTTGTGGTAACCCCGAACTTCATCGCCGTGCGGCGTGCTGATGGACTGTTCGAAAGTACGGAAATAACCGGTCAGGGCCGGACGGCCGAATTCGTTGTTGAACGCGGCGCCGCCCAATGGACCTTCAAGCATGATGTCCAGCGCGGTCACGATGCGCTCAGGCTTGCCGTAGTTCACTTCCCACGGTTGTTCGAAGCCTGGAATCTGCAGGTTGGAAACGGTGAAACCGGTCAGGCCAGCTTTAGGCTTGGCACCACGACCCGTTGCGCCTTCGTCGCGAATCTCGCCGCCGGAACCAGTCGAGGCGCCCGGGAACGGGGCAATCGCAGTCGGGTGGTTGTGGGTCTCGACCTTCATCAGAATGTGCACAGGCTCCTGCACCGCGCCGTACTGGCGGGTTTCAGGGTCCGGGAAGAAACGACCCGCCACGCTGCCGACGATCACCGAAGCGTTGTCCTTATAAGCAGACAGGACGCCTTCGCTGTGCATCTGGTAGGTGTTCTTGATCATGCCGAACAGGCTTTTTTCCTGGCTCTCGCCGTCGATATCCCAACTGGCGTTGAAGATCTTGTGACGGCAGTGCTCGGAGTTAGCCTGGGCAAACATCATCAGCTCGATGTCATGAGGATTGCGCCCCAGACCGTTGAAGCTGGTGACCAGATAATCGATTTCATCTTCAGCCAGCGCCAGGCCGAGCTCGACGTTGGCTTTTTCCAGCGCGGCACGACCGCCGCCCAGCACATCAATCGCCGTCAGCGGCTTGGGCTCGGCGTGAGTGAACAGGCCTTCGGCTTCCTGTACGGAACCCAGCACCATCTGCGTCATGCGGTCATGCAGGCAACCGGCGATGATCTGGGCTTCAGCTTCGCTGAACTGGCCTTCTACATAGAAGGTAATACCGCGTTCGATACGCTGGACCTTCGCAAGGCCGCAGTTACGGGCAATATCGCTGGCCTTGCTGGACCACGGCGAAATAGTGCCGAAACGTGGCATCACCAGGAACAACCGGCCGCTCGGCTCTTGAACCGGCACGCTCGGGCCGTATTTCAAGATGCGAACGAGAACGTCCTGTTCCTCGCCAGTCAGATCGCCAGTGACTTCGGCAAAGTGGGCAAATTCGGCATACAAGCCACTGACAGCTGAAACTTTCTGTTTCAGTTGTTCCAGTAATTTGCTGTGGCGAAAGGCAGAAAGGGCAGGAGCACCGCGCAGGATCAACATCTTCGGGACAGCCTCGGGAAGGGGGTGTGCTTTGAGGCCGTGCATTCTAGCCTAAAGCGACTGTTTGAGCACCCAAAACGGCCAGATTGACGGTGTCCGCATATCGGCGGGCCAAGTCGCGGGTCATGTTGCTGTTAACGTAGCCCTCAGGTTGCTCATAAGAAAGGCTGTGCTCTAGCAGACCCGAGCTTCGCTGTCGAGATATGGCGACGGGTGCGCTTTGCGTATACTGCTCCGATGTTTTCCCAATCAGACTTCCGCCCTCGTTGTGCCAGATGGCTCATCGCAACCGGACTCTTCCTGATGCTCGGCGCCTGTGTGGATAAACCCAACACACTGGAGCGAGTAAAGGAGGACGGCGTGCTGCGCGTGGTCACTCGCAACAGCCCCGCGACCTACTTCCAGGATCGCAACGGGGAGACGGGTTTCGAGTATGAATTGGTCAAGCGTTTCGCCGAAGATCTCGGCGTAGAGCTGAAGATCGAAACCGCCGACAACCTCGATGAGTTGTTCGATCAGATCCAGAAACCGGGCGGCCCGGTGCTGGCAGCCGCTGGATTGATCGATACCGAGCAGCGTAAAAAACAGGCGCGCTTTTCTCATTCCTACCTTGATGTCACCCCGCAGGTTATTTATCGCAACGGCCAGTCGCGTCCTACTGACCCTTCAGATCTGGTGGGTAAACGCATTACTGTCCTTAAAGGCAGCAGCCACGCTGAACAGATGGCCGCACTGAAAGCGCAAAATCCTGCGATTGAGTACGAAGAATCCGACGCCGTCGAGGTAGTTGACCTGCTGCGAATGGTCGATGACGGCCAAACTGACATCACGCTGGTGGATTCCAACGAACTGGCGATGAATCAGGTTTATTTTCCCAACGTCCGCGTCGCGTTCGATCTGGGCGAAGGCAAAGGACAGCGCTGGGCCGTCGCACTCGGTGAAGACAACAGCCTGCTCAACGAAATCAACGCCTACCTCGACAAGGTCAACAAGAACGGCACCTTGCAGCGTTTGAAAGACCGCTATTACGGGCACGTTGACGTCCTGGGCTATGTGGGCGCTTATACCTTCGCCCAGCATTTGCAGGAGCGCCTGCCTAAATACGAGAAGCACTTCCAGGCGTCTGCGAAGAAAGAACAAGTGGACTGGCGTCTGCTGGCAGCCATCGGCTATCAGGAATCACTGTGGCAGCCCGGCGTTACCTCCAAGACCGGCGTGCGCGGCCTGATGATGCTGACCCAGAACACCGCCCAGGCCATGGGGGTCTCCAACCGCCTGGATGCCAGACAGAGTATTCAGGGTGGTGCAAAGTATTTTGCCTACGTGAAGGATCAGCTGGACGACACGATTGTGGAGCCGGATCGTACGTGGTTCGCTCTCGCTTCCTACAACATTGGTAGCGGACATTTGGAAGATGCGCGGAAACTGGCAGAAAACGAGGGCCTGAATCCAAATAAATGGCTCGACGTTAAAAAAATGTTGCCCCGTCTTTCGCAGAAAAAGTGGTACAGCAAGACCCGATACGGTTATGCCCGAGGCGGAGAACCCGTGCATTTCGTGGCCAACATCCGCCGTTACTACGACATCCTGACCTGGGCCACTCAGCCCCAGCTGGAAGGCAGCCAGGTCGCCGAAAGCAACCTGCATGTACCGGGTGTGAACAAGACCAAGCCTGCAGAAGAAAATCCTCCGCTTTAACAAACTCCTCGTTTACCCCTCTACAACAATCTCGAAATGAAAC
>NZ_JACONW010000229.1 GCF_014357575.1 Pseudomonas folii
CCACAGTTAGACCGCGTTCTAACTCATAGATAGCTCAGCCCCGCAGCATTTCCTTTGGCACGTACTTGCCAATCTCGAACTTGCCAATCGCCGCCCGGTGGACTTCATCCGGGCCGTCGGCCAGGCGCAGCGTGCGCTGCATGGCGTACATATAAGCCAGCGGAAAGTCGTTGGACACCCCTGCACCGCCATGAATCTGGATGGCCCGGTCTATGACCTTCAAGGCCACATTCGGGGCGACTACCTTGATCTGGGCAATTTCACTTTTCGCGACTTTGTTACCCACCGTGTCCATCATGTAGGCCGCCTTCAATGTGAGCAGGCGTGCCATGTCGATCTCCATTCGCGAGTCGGCAATCTTGTCGACGTTGCCGCCCAACCGCGCCAATGGCCGCCCGAAAGCCTCGCGGCTGATCGCTCGTCTGCACATCAATTCCAGGGCGCGTTCAGCCATACCTATCGAGCGCATGCAATGGTGAATGCGCCCCGGTCCTAGCCGCCCCTGGGCAATCTCAAAGCCGCGCCCCTCGCCCAGCAATACATTCTCATAGGGCACCCGAACATTCTCGAAGACGACTTCAGCGTGCCCATGTGGAGCGTCGTCGTAACCGAATACGGGTAACGGACGGACAATTTTAACGCCGGGCGTGTCGGTCGGCACCAGGATCATCGAATGCTGTTGATGGCGCGGCCCGTCGGGATTGCTCAGGCCCATGAAGATCAGAATCTTGCAGCGCGGATCGCAGGCACCCGACGTCCACCATTTGCGTCCGTTGATGACCCACTCATCACCCTGGCGCTCGGCACGGGCGGCCATATTGGTGGCATCCGACGAGGCCACATCAGGCTCGGTCATGGCGAACGCCGAGCGAATCTCCCCGCGCAGCAAGGGTTCGAGCCACTGTTTTTTCTGAGATTCACTGGCATAGCGCACCAGGACCTCCATGTTGCCGGTATCAGGCGCCGAGCAATTGAAAGGCTCCGGCCCCAACAACGAACGCCCCATGATCTCCGCCAACGGCGCATATTCCAGATTGGTCAGACCCGCCCCCAGTTCAGACTCAGGCAAGAACAGGCTCCACAAGCCCTCGGCTTTGGCTCTGGTCTTGAGCTCCTCCATGATTGCCGTAGGCTGCCAGCGATCCCCCTCGGCCACTTGCCGCTCGAATATCGGCTCAGCGGGATAAACATGGTCATCCATGAACGCTGTGACGCGCTCGCGCAATTCCTGAACCTTCGGGGAGTAAGCAAAATCCATGGGCAACTACCTTGTGACTGGGGTTGTAAGGGCATGTGACGATGCTAGGCCTACCCCTAACATTTATCTAACCTATTCTCGGCGTGTATAAACATTCATAACCGATATATGATCGGGCCACGCTCCGCCACGGAAGCGACACAACAAGAACAACACAAGAGGCGCACGGAATGAACCTGAGCAAGGTCGATCTCAACCTTTTCATTGTCTTTGACGCGATCTACACGGAAGCCAACCTGACCCGCGCCGGACAAATCGTCGGCATCACCCAGCCCGCAGTATCCAATGCGCTGGCCCGCCTTCGGGAAACCTTCAACGATCCGTTGTTCGTTCGCACTGCCCAGGGTATGGTGCCCACGCCGATGGCCCAGAACATCATCGGTCCGGTGCGCAACGCGCTGTCGCTGTTGAGAGTATCTGTGCAGGAAAGCCGGATTTTCACACCGTTACAGGCCGTAAAAAACTACCGGATCAGCATGACTGACCTGACTGAAGCGGTGATCCTGCCCGCCCTGTTTCAGCGTCTGCGTCGCCAGGCACCGCAAGTGACCATCGAGAGCTTTCTGTCGAAACGTCGGGAGATGACCAAGGAGCTGGCTGCCGGACGCCTGGATTTCGCCGTGGATGCCCCGCTCAACACTGACCCGCAGGTGCGCCACGTCAAGTTGATGGCTGACAAATACGTCTGCGCCATGCGCCAGGGCCATCCCCTGGCGGGCAAGGAAACCTTCAAGCTGGATGACTACCTGTCGGCATCGCACATTCACATTTCCAGCCGTCGCAGTGGGCTGGGTTACGTGGACCTGGCGTTGGGGAAAATGGGCATCCAGCGCAAAGTTGCCCTGCGCTCACAGCATTACTTGATGGCATCACAGGTCCTGCAACAGACCGATATGGTCATGACCGTGCCGGAACGCTTCGCCAAACGCCATGAACTGCGTTATTTCCCGCTACCCGTGAGTGACGTTCCAGCGGTAGAAACTCACCTGTACTGGCATGAAAGCACCGATCAGGATCCCGCGAATCGCTGGATGCGCGAGCAGATTATTGAGCTGTGTCAGCAGGTGACAGTGCAGGAGAACAAGCTGGAAATGGCTTGAATATAAAAACGTAATCATTTGTTATTTATATATATTTTAATTTTATAGCCGGTCTCCTGTGGGGGCAGTGCTTGGTCTGGCGGCATTCCGACGATACATGAGACGCGGTTGCAAGGCGCACCGCGTTATCGTTTATCGTCGGAATGCCGCCCAGACCAAGCACCGTTCCCACAGAAATGCATTCCAAGTCCTTGATCTGTGTAGGCCCTGCAGTATTTCCTGCTTGACGTACACGTAAAGGGAACCTTAGGTTAAGCCTCTGTTTCCCCGCCGAGTGCGTAAATGACCAGCCAGACCTACAGCATCTCTGATCTCGCCCGTGAGCTGGATATCACCACCCGGGCGATCCGTTTCTATGAAGAACAAGGCATGCTTGCCCCTGAAAGACGTGGGTTGGAGCGTATCTACTCGGCCAGAGACAAGGTCACGCTCAAGCTCATTCTGCGTGGCAAGCGCATCGGTTTTTCCCTGGCCGAATGCCGCGAATTGATCGAGCTTTACGACCCTGTCGGCGGCAACCACAAACAACTGGAGACCATGCTCGGCAAAATCGGCGAACGCCGTATTCAGCTGGAACAACAACTCCTGGATATCCAGCACATGCAGCTGGAGCTGGACACCGCTGAAGAGCGCTGCAAGTTGGCGCTCAGTAAAACTATAAAAATCAAATAACTGCAGAATTATCCTCGAATGAATCGAGAAGGAGCCAGTCATGCCACTACCTGAAAAAGTCCGCATGGTAGAAGTGGGTCCTCGCGACGGATTGCAGAACGAATCGCGGCCTGTCAGCGTTGCGGACAAAACCAGACTGGTGGATGAGCTGTCGGCAACCGGCCTGAGCTACATCGAAGTCGGGAGCTTTGTGTCACCCAAGTGGGTGCCGCAGATGGCAGGCTCAGCAGAGGTCTTCGCCGGTATCCAGCGCAATGAAAAGGTGACTTACGCCGCACTGACTCCCAACTTTCGCGGCTTTGAAGATGCCCTCGCCGCTGGAGTCAGAGAAGTTGCCGTTTTCGCCTCTGCGTCCGAAACCTTCTCGCAACGCAACATCAACTGTTCAATCAGTGAGAGCCTGGAACGCTTCGCTCCAATCCTGGAGGCCGCACGCTTGCACGGTATGCAGGTGCGCGGTTATGTCTCCTGCGTATTGGGCTGTCCGTATGAAGGCCGAATCGCGCCAGCACAAGTCGCAGCCGTCGCCAACGAACTGCTGGGCATGGGCTGCTACGAAATATCCCTTGGCGATACCATTGGTGTTGGAACTCCCGATAAAACCCGTGAATTATTCAATGTCGTTGCAGGGCGCATCGCCCGGGGCAAACTCGCCGGGCATTTCCACGACACCTATGGCCAGGCCTTGGCCAATATCTACGCCAGCCTGCTGGAAGGCATCCACGTCTTCGACAGCTCCGTAGCCGGGCTGGGTGGCTGCCCCTACGCAAAAGGCGCCAGCGGCAACGTCGCCAGCGAGGATGTGCTTTACCTGCTTGACGGGCTGGGGATCGAAACCGGAGTTGATCTGGATCGGCTGATCAACGCTGGCCAAGGCATCTGCGATGTCCTTGGCAAGGTCAATGGCTCGAAGGTAGCCAAGGCACGTCTGTCGGCCTGAAGTGCGACATGTTGCCGCAGAGTGTTACCCTGCCCGCATCAAGCAGGAAAAAGCGGGTAACACGGAAACAGCTAGCGGCATGATTGATCGAGTCTCAGACTGACGATTTCCATCAAGCCCCTGTTTTAAAAGGATTTAAATAAACTGGCACGCCTCCTGCTATATCTTCGGTACAACAAAAATAAAAACGTGCAGTAACCCAATAAAAACAAGACGTATCGGCTCTGACATAACAAGAACAACACGGACAGAGGCGCAGCTAACAGATTTTTTTGGAGTGGATAGCTTTTCTGAGGACCTTGCAAAAGACCCTCGCAACCGGACAGAGAACAACAAAACTACCCTGAGGTAGCTCCAGACCTGGTTGGATCAACAAGATAAAAGCCGCATCAGCGCTCAAAAAAATACGTTTGCTCTTGATCCCCAATGGGATCGCTTAAAAACAGCGACAAGGGTACGGCCACCAAAAACAACAACAGGCCGCCCAACAACAAAAAAGAGCATCGAAAAAACCTTGAAGGGGAGCCCAGGCTCCCCTTTGTGCTTTCTGAGGTTTGGTGAGGACAGACACCAAACCGTTCAACAAACCCTATGGCCTGCTCTTGATCTGCTCTTGATCTGCTCTTGATTTTGATCTTAGGCGCCCCGTTAAACCACGCCGGCCGGAATTCGACATTGCTGCGTGGGGGCTCTTGTTAAAGGAGGGGGCGGCAGGGATGCCGGTTTAGCCGCCTCAGGCCATGGATGGCCGGTGGCGGCGGCCCCACGCAGCAATGTCGGATTACGGGTATGCCGAGCGACAGCGAGGCACCAAGTGGTGGGGCATGAGCGTTTTGCTTACTTTTGCGCTTCCCAAAAGTGAGGCGCTGTAAAAGCGCAACCAATATCAGCAGTGACCGCAGAAACGGATATGTACGCAACAAGTCATAGGCGCGTATGCACTGGCCTCTTCGCGAATGAATTCTTACAGGGCAATAGCACATCGATAATGGGGCTACGGCTCAGTGGATCCTAATCCCCCACCCGCAGCCGCTTCAGCACCTCGATCACTTCATTTGCCGCATTGGACAACAACGACCCTGGTCGGGCAATCACGCTGATACTGCGCTCCACCTGCACCGGCAACCGGACACATTCGAACAAACGACCATCGTCCGGAACCAGGCGGCTGGGCAGAATCGTCATACACTGCCCCTTCTCGACCAGATCCAGCAACGTCGCCACACAACTCAACTCCCCGCGGTGACTGAGGCGCACCTGAGCGGCAGCCAACTGACCATGCAACCGCTCCACACCCGCATGGCGCCACGACACATACCTCACGCCCTCACATAGCTCGTGAAACGGCCGCGGCGTCAGCAGACGGCTTCGGGCAGCAACCAACACATAAGCGTCCGACCAATGCACATGCTCAACATGATGCTCATCAAGCGTCGTCGTGGGCAGGATCAGAATATCCGCCAGCTCCCGTCGCAACACATCCAGGGTTGGATGCTGCTCACTGCCATGCACCACATTCAAATGCACCCCGGGGTGCAGCCGGGTCATCGCCTCGACGCACGCCGCCAGAGACGTCTCGTCCATGTGGTTACAGTAATGAACCGTGACACTGCCGCTGAGCTCACTTTTTTTAGATGCTCAAGGGTCGCCAGCAGACTGTCCAGCGTACGGCTGATGACCTGCCCCTCCGGCGTCAGAGTGCAACCTGCGCGACTGCGAATGAACAGCCGCTTGTTGAAATAGTCCTCCACTTCCTTGATGGCATAACTGATGTTCGATTGACTGCAACCCAGAATCGCAGCGGCTTCCGAAAACGAGCCATGAGAAGCAACGGTCTGGACGACTTTGAAGAAATGGGTATTCATTTTCTTGCACTCTGTAAGCGTTGAAGGCTCTGGACTGCGCATTGGGCGATAGTGGCGTGCAACAAACCTGCTATGCCAGCTTGTTGCGGAAAAAGGCGAGGATAGAAGTAGATGCAGGCGTTGCGACGGTGTCCGTGGCACCGCGCTATCGCCCAGCTAATACGGACATGTAGG
>NZ_JACONW010000023.1 GCF_014357575.1 Pseudomonas folii
GTTCAACCCCTTTCTCCACCAGTACCTTGGCGGAGATTTCTTCCACCGAGAAATGGGTGGAGTTGATGTTCGGGATGTTTTCCCGGCGGAACAGGCTTTCCACTTCACGCACCTCGAACTCACACTGGGCATAGCTGGAATAGCGGCTATTGGGTTTGCGTTCGTGGCGAATCGCGGTCAGGCGATCTGGATCAATGGTCAGGCCGAATAATTTGCTACGGTGCTCCTTCAGCGCATTTGGCAGCTGCAGGCGTTCCATATCGTCTTCGGTGAGCGGGTAGTTGGCGGCGCGAATGCCGAATTGCATGGCCATGTACAAGCAGGTTGGGGTTTTGCCGCAGCGCGACACGCCCACCAGAATGATGTCGGCCTTGTCATAATAATGCGTGCGGGCGCCGTCGTCGTTGTCCAGCGCGAAGTTCACTGCCTCAATCCGCTCCATGTAATTGGAGTTGTGGCCGATGGAGTGCGATTTGCCCACCGAGTAGGAGGAGTGTGAACTAAGCTCTTGTTCCAGCGGTGCCAGGAAGGTCGAAAAGATGTCGATCATGAAGCCATTGGACGTCGCCAGGATCTCGCGGATGTCCTGATTGACGATGGTGTCGAAGATGATCGGGCGGACATCGTCCTTGTCGGCGGCATTGTTGATTTGTTGTACCATCGCCCGCGCTTTCTCGACGCTGTCGATATAGGGCCTGGTGAACTTGTTGAACGTAATGTTCTCAAATTGCGCTAACAGGCTTTGGCCAAGGGTTTCAGCGGTAATCCCGGTGCCGTCGGAGATAAAAAAAGCAGATCGTTTCATTTGCGCCTTTGGCCTTAAGCTGGTGACGATTGTTGGATATCATAGGCGCGCTTGCGGGCCCGAGTGGTTGGCATTCACAACTTTTTTCCAGGTTTCGGCTTGAGGCCAGGCCAGAATGCGTTCGGGGCCTCGCGGTAGCGGGGCGACCCAGACTGAGCTTTTCCCAACAACAACACAGTTAGTGGAGAGATCACCTTGGTAGAGTACGTAGTTTCCCTCGATAAGCTCGGCGTCCATGATGTGGAGCATGTGGGAGGCAAGAACGCATCCCTCGGCGAAATGATCAGCAACCTTGCCGGTGCTGGCGTTTCGGTGCCCGGTGGCTTCGCCACTACGGCCCAGGCCTACCGTGATTTCCTTGAGCTGAGTGGTCTGAACGATCAGATCCACGCAGCTCTGGACGCTCTGGATGTCGACGACGTCAACGCGCTGGCCAGAACCGGTGCGCAGATTCGTCAGTGGATCATGGAAGCCGAGTTCCCCGAAAAGCTCAACGCCGAAATCCGCACTGCCTTTGCCGAACTGTCGGCAGGCAACCCGAATCTCGCCGTTGCCGTGCGTTCTTCCGCCACCGCTGAAGACCTTCCTGATGCGTCCTTTGCCGGGCAGCAGGAAACCTTCCTTAATATCCGCGGCGTTGAAAACGTCATCCGTGCGGCCAAGGAAGTGTTTGCCTCGCTGTTCAACGACCGGGCCATTTCCTACCGTGTTCACCAGGGCTTCGATCACAAGCTGGTGGCCTTGTCTGCGGGCGTGCAGCGCATGGTGCGCTCCGAAACCGGTACGGCAGGCGTGATGTTTACCCTGGATACCGAATCCGGCTTCCGCGACGTGGTGTTTATCACCGGCGCTTACGGCCTGGGTGAAACGGTGGTGCAGGGCGCGGTCAACCCTGACGAATTCTATGTGCACAAGGGCACCCTGGCAGCAGGTCGTCCGGCCATCCTGCGCCGCAATCTGGGCAGCAAGGCCATCAAGATGATCTATGGCGAAGAAGCCAAGGCGGGGCGTTCGGTGAAAACCGTGGACGTCGAGCCTGCTGATCGCGCGCGTTTCTGCCTGACTGACGAGGAAGTCGCAGAGCTCGCTAAACAGGCGATGATCATCGAGAAGCACTACAAGGCACCGATGGATATCGAGTGGGCCAAAGATGGCGATGACGGCAAGCTGTACATCGTTCAGGCGCGCCCGGAAACCGTGAAAAGCCGCGCCCAGGCTAATGTCATGGAGCGCTACCTGCTCAAGGAAACCGGCACGGTGCTTGTAGAGGGGCGAGCCATTGGTCAGCGCATCGGCGCAGGCAAGGTTCGTATCATCAGGGACGTTTCGGAAATGGACAAGGTCCAGCCCGGCGACGTTCTGGTCTCCGACATGACCGATCCGGACTGGGAGCCGGTCATGAAGCGCGCCAGCGCCATCGTCACCAACCGGGGCGGCCGCACCTGCCACGCGGCGATCATCGCCCGTGAGCTGGGCATTCCGGCGGTCGTGGGTTGTGGTAATGCCACGCAACTGTTGCAGGACGGTCAGGGCGTCACGGTTTCCTGCGCGGAAGGCGACACCGGTTACATCTTCGAAGGCGAGCTGGGCTTCGACATCAAGACCAACTCGGTCGATGCCATGCCTGAACTGCCGTTCAAGATCATGATGAACGTCGGTAACCCGGATCGTGCATTCGACTTCGCCCAACTGCCCAACGCGGGTGTGGGGCTGGCACGTCTGGAATTCATCATCAACCGCATGATCGGCGTGCACCCCAAGGCGCTGCTCAACTACGACAGCCTGCCTCAGGACATCAAGGACAGCGTCGACAAACGCATCGCCGGTTACGATGATCCGGTTGGTTTCTACGTCGAGAAACTGGTGGAAGGCATCAGCACCCTGGCCGCTGCATTCACCCCGAAAAAGGTCATCGTGCGCCTCTCGGACTTCAAGTCCAACGAGTACGCCAACCTGATCGGCGGCAAGATGTACGAGCCGGAAGAAGAAAACCCGATGCTGGGTTTCCGTGGCGCTTCCCGCTACATCAGCGAAAATTTCCGCGACTGTTTCGAGCTGGAATGCCGTGCCCTCAAGCGTGTGCGTGAGGAAATGGGCCTGACCAATGTCGAGATCATGGTGCCGTTCGTGCGTACGCTGGGTGAAGCCAGTCAGGTCATTGATCTGCTGGCCGAGAACGGTCTGAAACGCGGCGAAAACGGCCTGCGCGTGATCATGATGTGCGAACTGCCGTCCAATGCGATTCTGGCCGAAGAGTTCCTCGAGTACTTCGACGGCTTCTCCATCGGTTCCAACGATTTGACCCAGCTGACACTGGGGCTGGATCGTGACTCGGGGGTCATCGCCCATCTGTTTGATGAGCGTAACCCGGCAGTGAAGAAGCTGCTGTCCAACGCCATCCAGGCCTGTAACAAGGCTGGCAAGTACATCGGCATCTGCGGTCAAGGCCCATCGGACCATCCGGACCTTGCCCGCTGGTTGATGGATCAGGGCATTGAGAGCGTTTCGTTGAACCCGGATTCCGTGCTGGAAACCTGGTTCTTCCTGGCTGAGGCTCAGGCCCCGGTCTGATTTGATTGAGTGAAGCCCCGGTTCATCTCCGTGAGCCGGGGCTTTTTTACGTTTACCACGGACGGTTTTCACACCGACCTTTGATTGTTTGAGCAATATGCAAAGCAGCAGCACTCTTTTTCCTGTGGCTTTGATCAGCGCAGAGCGTTGTGGCGATCTGATCGAAGACGTTTACCGCCTCAAGCCCGCCAACAGTCCCGATTACAGCGTCGAAATTGCCGTGACCCGGCTGGGTCTGGTCGCGCAGCCTGATGTTCGCGGTGTGCCGGTCATTCTGATGCACGGCAGCTTTTCCAACCGACGCTTCTGGTATTCCCCTAAAGGCATTGGCCTGGGTGCATATCTTGCGCGAGCCGGTTTCGATGTATGGATCCCGGAAATGCGTGGGCACGGCCTGTCGGCGCGTAACCAGGCCTATCGTTCAAATCGTGTTGCTGATTACGCCCGCTATGACGTGCCCGCCATTGCGGCATTTGTGCGTGAGCTGAGCGGGCAGATTCCGCACTGGATCGGCCACTCCCTGGGCGGCACCACCCTTGCGGCCGCGCTGGGCGGGGAGTATCTCGGCCCATCCGGGGCAGCCTCTGTTGCCTTGTTCGGCAGCCAGGTCAGTCGCGATTACTGGCCGCTGAAGATTCCGCCTGTGCAGTGGGCGGGGCGTTTGCTGTTGAAGCCTTTTGATCACATCTCCGGCCCGCGTTTCAAACGTGGTCCAGAGGACGAGCCTGTCGGGCTGGTGCTGGAAAGCATGCGCTGGCACGGGATGTTCGGGCGATTCGGTGATCGCGAGACCGACTGGTGGGCCGGTTTGCCGAGTGTTGAAGTTCCGGTGCTTGCGGTTGCCGCCGTTGGCGACCACCAGGACCCGGTCTGGGCCTGCCGCAAACTCTTTGATCAGATTGGCTCGCAACAGCGCAAATTTCTTTGTCTGGGGCGTGAACAGGGCTTCTCGCAAGACTTCGATCACGTACAGATGCTGGTCAGTAAAGCCGCCCAGCGCGAGGTCTGGCCGCTGGTTACCGAATGGCTGAACGAAGGCTGCGTGGCTGTACAGGAGCTGTCACAAACGCCGATGGCGGTTGGCGAGTGACGTCGGCGTATTACACTGGGCGCAGATTGCGATGAGATACGATGCGAAATGCAGTTGAGTTATAGGTCACGTCAGTTAAAGGTCGCGACGCTGGATACGTTTTGATCTTATGAGCTACGGTTCATAGGCAGACACATCATGAGACGCTGATCTTTCACTGACAGGAGTACCACCATGCATTACCTCACTCCCGACCTGTGCGACGCTTATCCGGACCTTGTTCAGGTGCTTGAGCCGATGTTCAGCAACTTCGGTGGACGTGACTCATTTGGCGGTGAAATCGTGACCGTCAAATGTTTTGAGGACAACTCGCTGGTCAAGGAGCAGGCCGAGCTGGACGGGAAGGGCAAGGTGCTGGTGGTCGACGGCGGTGGATCGCTACGTTGCGCACTACTCGGTGACATGATTGCCGAGAAAGCCGCACGCAATGGCTGGCAGGGTATGGTGATCTACGGCTGCATCCGCGACGTGGACGTGTTGGCGCAAACTGATCTGGGAGTCCAGGCGCTCGCCAGTCACCCACTGAAAACGAATAAGCGCGGTATTGGTGACCTGAGCGTGGTTGTGACCTTCGCCGGGGTCACGTTTCGTCCAGGGGAATACGTGTATGCCGACAATAATGGCGTGATCGTTTCACCGTCGCCTCTGAAAATGCCCGAATAAGCGAAGTATTAATGTTCGACGAAACAAATGCGCAGTGGGGGCTGGTTCATGCCCTCGTTTTGGACGGTAAAGGCGGGGCACGTTTCATTGCTCGGACCGAACTGGAATGCCTGCAACTGCAGCCGCACGAAAGTGTATGGCTGCATTGGGACCGTGGTCATCCGCAAACTCACACATGGCTGCGCACCGCCAGCGGTTTGAGCGAGTTCGCTTGCGACTTGTTGCTCGAAGAAAACACCCGGCCGCGCTTGCTGCCATTGCCGGATGAAAAACTGCTGCTGTTTCTGCGTGGGGTCAATCTCAATCCGGGGGCTGAGCCGGAAGACATGGTCTCGGTCCGGATCTTCGCGGCGGCCCAGCAAGTCATTTCCTTGCGCTTGCGACCATTGCGCGCCACGGACGAGCTGATTGAACAACTGAACGAAGGCAAGGGCCCTAAATCCGCGTCCGAACTGATCCTTTATCTCGCCCAATACCTGACCGACAAGGTTCAGGCACTGGTGGGTGACCTCACCGAATCGGTGGATGAAGAGGAAGAAAAGATAGATGCCGACGAACGGTACAACCCTGATCATGGCAAAATGCTGCATATTCGTCGCCGGGCTGCAGGGTTGCGGCGTTTTCTCTCTCCGCAGCGGGAAATTTACGGCCAGCTCAGTCGCAGCAAGCTGCCGTGGTTCGTAGATGATGACGCTGATTACTGGAACGAGCTGAACAACAGCCTGACGCGTTATCTCGAAGAGCTTGAATTGACCCGCGAACGAGTGGGGCTGGTGCTTGAATCCGAAGACCGGCGTTTGCGAGAACGCATGAATCACACGATGTACCGCTTTGGCATCATCACCGGGATTTTTCTGCCCATGAGCTTCCTGACGGGCTTGTTGGGTATAAACGTAGGCGGGATTCCCGGCTCTGACAGCCCTTACGGCTTTCTGGTCGCCTGCGCATTGATCATCGCCCTGGCTTTAGGGCAGTGGTGGTTGTTCCGGCGCTTGCGCTGGGTTTAGTGTTAAGTTTTTGACGTGCGTCCAGGGACTGATTTGTGACTCGTCCGAATCGGCATGCGTCTTCACTGGACGTTACGAGAGGTGCCTATGCACGATCCGTTTGAAGAATCATTGCGCGACATGCTCAAATCTTCATCTTCCAGCCGGGATGATGATGCATGCCTTGGTCGCGTACTGAAGACCGCCAATCGCCAGGTAGGCGCGGGTGTGTTGTTCAGTCTGATGGGCCGTTGGACTGAAGCGATGATGATCGCTTTGAACAACGGTTCGTCCCATGTTGCACCGGTTTCACGTAAAAAGAATTCTACCGCTCATCCTGTCGACAAGGCTGATTGAACATGGAATTGGATCTCTGGACTCAGAGTCTGGTTGCCGCAATGACTGCATTGTGGACCAAGGTTGCAATTTTCATCCCGAACCTGCTGGGCGCTCTGGTCGTCGTGTTGCTCGGTTTTGTTGTCGCCAAGCTGCTCGAAACCTTGCTGTCCAAGCTGCTCGCCAAAGTCGGTCTGGATCGCTTGATGGCAGGCACTGGCCTGACCAAGCTGATCAGCCGTGCTGGCGTTCAGGTGCCCATTTCTACCCTGATCGGGAAAATTGTTTACTGGTTTGTGTTGTTGACCTTCCTGGTGACAGCGGCTGGGTCGCTGGGGCTGGAGCGGGTTTCCGCGACGCTGGACATGTTGACAGGGTATTTGCCGAAGGTATTTGGTGCTGCGCTGGTGCTTCTGGTTGGTGTGCTGCTGGCGCAACTGGTCAACGGCCTGGTGCGAGGCGCTGCCGAGGGAGTAGGGCTGGATTACGCCGCAGGCCTGGGTAGAATCACCCAGGGTCTGGTCATCATCATCAGTATTTCGGTGGCGATCAGTCAGTTGGAGGTCAAAACCGACCTGCTCAATCACGTGATTGTGATCGTTTTGATTACCGTTGGTCTGGCAATTGCGCTGGCCATGGGGTTGGGAAGTCGTGAGCTTGCTGGCCAAATACTGGCAGGGATTTATGTGCGGGAGCTGTATCAGGTAGGGCAAGAGGTGCGGATTGGTGATGTCGAAGGGCAGATCGAAGAGATCGGTACGGTGAAAACCACGCTGCTGACAGACGACGGGGAGTTGGTTTCATTGTCCAACCGCGTCCTTCTGGAGCAGCGAGTGAGCAGCCGTTAAGCGGCTAACCTGCTACTCTATGCCGCCACAAATTGCCGCTCCAAGGGCAGTGGCGGCCATTGACCTGACTGTCGGCACGATTTGTTTTGAATAACCCTCAACCGCTATCGATGCGCTACGACCCGAGCGAGCTCTCTGATGAGGAGCTAGTCGCGCGCGCCCACGTCGAATTGTTTCATGTGACGAGGGCTTACGAAGAGTTGATGCGTCGCTACCAACGGACACTTTTTAACGTCTGTGCACGTTATTTAGGGAACGATCGCGACGCAGATGATGTCTGTCAGGAGGTGATGCTTAAGGTGTTGTATGGCTTGAAGAATTTTGAGGGTAAATCGAAATTCAAAACATGGCTGTACAGCATCACCTACAACGAGTGCATCACTCAGTACAGGAAGGAACGGCGTAAGCGTCGCTTGATGGACGCTTTGAGTCTGGATCCACTTGAGGAAGCGTCGGAAGAAAAGACGCCCAAACCTGAAGAACGGGGCGGACTCGATCGCTGGCTTGTGCATGTGAACCCGATCGATCGGGAGATTCTGGTGCTGCGATTTGTTGCAGAACTTGAATTCCAGGAGATTGCAGACATCATGCACATGGGCTTGAGCGCAACGAAAATGCGCTACAAGCGGGCTTTGGATAAATTACGTGAGAAATTTGCAGGCATTACCGAAACTTAAGGCGATGCAAATATCTCTAACAACCAGGCAAGTTCTGATAGACTTGCCGATGAGTTGTCCCCTTATAGTGGGACTGCTTTACAATCACCAGATGGGGATTTAACGGATGAAACTGAAAAACACCTTGGGCTTGGCCATTGGTACTATTGTTGCCGCGGCATCTTTCGGCGCTCTGGCACAAGGCCAAGGCGCAGTCGAAATCGAAGGCTTCGCCAAGAAAGAGTACTACGACAGCGCCCGTAACTTTAAAAACGACGGCAACCTGTTCGGCGGCTCGATTGGTTACTTCCTGACCGACGACGTAGAAGTACGTCTGGGTTACGACGAAGTTCACAACGTTCGCAGCGACAGCGGTAAGAACATCAAAGGCTCGAACACCGCCCTTGACGCTCTGTACCACTTCAACAACCCGGGCGACATGCTGCGTCCGTACGTTTCGGCTGGTTTCTCTGATCAAAGCATCGGTCAAGACGCTCGTAGCGGCCGTAACGGTTCTACCTTCGCCAACATCGGCGGCGGTGCCAAGCTTTACTTCACTGACAACTTCTATGCCCGTGCTGGCGTTGAAGCTCAGTACAACATCGACCAAGGCGACACCGAGTGGGCTCCTAGCGTCGGTATCGGCGTAAACTTCGGTGGCGGCTCCAAGAAAGTTGAAGCAGCACCGGCTCCAGTAGCTGAAGTGTGCTCCGACAGCGACAACGACGGCGTGTGCGACAACGTCGACAAGTGCCCGGACACCCCAGCCAACGTAACTGTTGACGCTGATGGCTGCCCAGCAGTTGCCGAAGTGGTTCGTGTTGAGCTGGACGTGAAGTTCGATTTCGACAAATCCGTAGTCAAGCCTAACAGCTACGGCGACATCAAGAACCTCGCTGACTTCATGCAACAGTACCCACAAACCACCACCACTGTTGAAGGTCACACTGACTCCGTCGGTCCTGACGCTTACAACCAAAAACTGTCTGAGCGTCGTGCAAACGCCGTTAAACAGGTTCTGGTTAACCAGTACGGTGTTGGCGCTAGCCGCGTAAACTCGGTTGGTTATGGCGAATCCCGTCCAGTTGCTGACAACGCAACTGACGCTGGCCGCGCTGTTAACCGTCGCGTAGAAGCTGAAGTTGAAGCACAAGCTAAGTAATTAGCCTGCTTTACTCGCTTCAATAGAAGAGCCCGGCTTAGGCCGGGCTTTTCTTTGCCTGCGATTTGAGGGGAAAGCTCAGGCCGTTTTGTTTTCTGTCAGTTGCAACAAATCCATCTCTGTTACTGCTGCCACTTCGCCAATCACCAGAACGGCCGGACTCTTCAGCTTGAATAATGCGGCGTCCTGTTGCATGTCTGCCAGTGAGCTCCGGCATTCCCG
Organism: Pseudomonas folii; assembly: GCF_014357575.1. GTDB lineage: Bacteria > Pseudomonadota > Gammaproteobacteria > Pseudomonadales > Pseudomonadaceae > Aquipseudomonas > Aquipseudomonas folii. The sequence goes on from NZ_JACONW010000023.1 coordinate 9,340, forward strand.
TTGCTGAGGCAGCGAAGCGTTTTCTATCATTGCCACTGGCATACTCAAAGCCATGCCGCCAGTGATCAGGCTGTCACGGATTTCCGCCAGTTTTGCTACGCCCATATACACCACTAGCGTTGTCCCTCCTTGAGCCAGTGCTTGCCAGTTCAAGGTGCTGTCATCTTGAGTGTGCGCGGTCACCAGTGTCACGCCGCGACTGACACCCCGCAGCGTCAGCGATATCCCGCATTGCGTCGCACCTGCCAGGCCAGCGGTAATGCCATTGACCAATTCCACCTCGACCCCATGGGCACGCAGCCAATCAGCTTCTTCGCCGCCGCGGCCGAATATGCACGGGTCTCCACCTTTAAGGCGCACCACGCACTTGCCTTGGCGCACATAACGCAGCATCAGGCGATGGATGAACGCCTGGGGTGTCGAGCGACAGCCACCTCGTTTGCCGACGGCTATCACGCGAGCAGTGGGGCTATGCTCCAGCACCGCGCTGTTGACCAGATCGTCGATCAGTACAACGTCGGCTTCGCGCAATGCACGCACGGCCTTGAGGGTTAGTAGCTCGGGATCTCCGGGACCTGCGCCGACCAGCCAGACTTTTGCACTCATGCTGTACACCTCATTAATTGATCGCGACGGCCGTCAGCAGTCGTTTTATTTCCGGCACACAGGAGCCGCACATAGTGCCGCAGCCCAGTTGTGCCTTCAGTTGACCCAGATCCAGACCTTTGCCGATGGCGTCGCACACGGCGTTTTCACTGACGTTCATGCAGTTGCACAACGTTTTGCTGCGGGTTGATTTACTTGTGCCCGAACCGGGAGCGCTGCTGATCGGCGCAAGCAACCAGCGGCGTAGCTCGTCGTCGATCTCCTGTCCGTCCAGCCAAAGGCTTTGCAACCAGTCCCAGGCGAGAGTTTCCCCGCCGAGACGGACCGCGGTGACCCGACCTTGATCCAGACGAATGCGTTTGCTGATGCCTCGACGAGGATCGTCATAAGCCAGCACCGGGCCGTGATCCAGACCCAGCAACCGGTCAATCCGATCAAGCAGTTCTTGAGCAGGCGCTTCGCTGCTGGCCGCACGCAAGGTCAGGGCAGGGCGCTCCCGTCCAGCAAGACTCAAGCTGGTGTAGGGAAATTCGTCACACAGTGAGCGCAACGCATCCAGTCGGAGCTGTACGTCCCCTTCGATAAGCACAAACAGCCGCCACGGCAGCTCGACCTTGTCGACGCGTACACCAGAATGCTTCAGTTCGGGCTGTTTAGAGATCGGGTCATAGGCTGGCTGTGTCAGGAGATTCACGCCGCCTTTGAGAAAACGATCACCCCAGTGCATCGGCAGGAAGGCATGACCCGCCTGCAATCCATCATCGCTGGCTACCGGCACAATCACGCTGCCGCGTCGGCTCTCAAGACTGACCAGGTCACCGGATTGCAGTCGATGGCGATGCAGGTCTTCCGGGTGCAGGCTCAATACCGCTTCGCTGACATGGCCGAACAGGCGCGCTGCGGTGCCCGTGCGACTCATGCCATGCCATTGATCACGCAGGCGGCCGGTATTCAGCGTCAGTGGGAATCGACTGTCGCGCAGCTCTTTTGGTGCGCTGTACGGTTCGCTGATGAATCGGGCTCTGCCTGTTGTCGTTGGAAATTGGCTATCCAGATACAGACGTGGCGTGCCATTGGCAGCTCCCTCGGGGAATGGCCATTGTTGCGGGCCATGCTGGTCGATGAGGCCGTAGCTGATACCAGACAAGTCCAGATCGCGGCCTTTAGTCAAAAGCTTGTATTCGTCGAACAGTGCCTGAGGCTGCTGGAAATCAAAAAGCGCCTTTGCTTCAGGCTGTAGCCGAGCCTGGAGGCGTTGGGCGAAATCAACTGTGATTGCCCAGTCCGGACGTGCTTCGCCGGGCGCAGCAATCGCCTTGCGCACGTGAGAAATTCGTCTTTCGGAGTTGGTGACCGTGCCTTCTTTTTCGCCCCAGCTCGCAGCGGGCAGCAGCAGGTCGGCAAAACGTGCGGTTTCCGTTGTGCGAAAAGCTTCCTGCAGAACCACGAAAGGGCAGGTGTTCAAAGCTTCGCGAACTCGAGTCTGATCAGGCAGCGATTGAGCCGGGTTGGTGCAGGCGATCCACACGGCTTTGATTTGGCCGTTCTGCATCTGCTCGAACAGTTCGATGGCGGATAAGCCCGGTGTCGCCGGCAGTTTATCGATCCCCCAGTATCGCGCCACTTCAGCACGATGTTCGGGATTGGCCGCTTCCCGGTGGCCGGGCAGGAGGTTCGAAAGGCTGCCGGTTTCGCGGCCACCCATGGCATTGGGCTGGCCGGTCAGGGAAAAAGGCCCTGCGCCGGGACGGCCGATTTGTCCGGTGGCCAGATGGAGGTTTATCAATGCACTGTTCTTGGCACTGCCCGCAGTGGACTGGTTCAAGCCCATGCACCACAACGACAGAAAACTCGGTGCCTGACCGATCCATTGCGCGCAGTCGTGCAGTTGCTGACGCGAGATGCCGCAGGTCTGCGCGACCATTTGCGGTGTGTAGTGGTGCACCAGGCTTTTCAGTTCGGTGTAGCCTTCGGTGTGCTGATCAATGAAATCCTGATCGACCTGGCCTTCCCGGAGCAACAAGTGCAGGATGCCGTGAAACAGCGCCACATCAGTTCCGGGGGTGATCGCCAGATGTATGTCCGCCAGATCGCAGGTATCGGTACGGCGTGGATCAATAACGATGATTTTCATGTCCGGGCGTTGGCTTTTCGCCTCTTCCAGGCGACGAAAAAGGATCGGGTGCGCGTAGGCCATGTTGCTGCCGACGATCATCACGCAATCGCTGAGCTCGATATCTTCATAGTTACAGGGCGGAGCGTCCGCACCCAGGCTGCGCTTGTAGCCGACCACCGCGGAGGACATGCAAAGGCGCGAGTTGCTGTCGATGTTGTTAGTACCCACTAGCGCCCGGGCGAGCTTGTTGAACGCGTAATAATCCTCGGTCAGCAATTGCCCTGAGATATAGAACGCAACGCTGTCAGGCCCGTGTTCGCGAATGGTTTCGGCAAACACGTTGGCGGCGTGATCCAGAGCGGTATCCCAATCCGTTTCCGCTCGCGAAAGACTTTTGCTCAGGCGCAGTTCCGGGTACAGCGCCCTGGCGCTGAGGTCGCCCGTCAGGTGCAAGGTCGAACCCTTGCTGCACAGCTTGCCAAAGTTGGCCGGGTGCCCGGGATCACCGCTAACGCCGATGATGTTGCGCCCGTCATGTTCGATCAATACACCGCAGCCGACTCCGCAATAGCAGCAGGTGGACGCGGTGGTTTGCGTCGCAGGCACGGGAATGCTGGTCAGGCGCATAGCGCAATGTCCGTTTGCGGCGTGACGGTTTCGCCGAACATCAGTTGGTCACGCAAGGTGTTGATAGTTTGGCCACTGCGGATCAGACGCATGTACCAGCCGCCGTCAGTGGTGTCGCCGTACAAACAGGCGCCCACCAGCACGTCGTTTCTAATCACCAGTTTTTTATAGCGCCCGCTGATGGGGTCTAGCAGGGTAATGGTTTCGGCGTCTTCACCGCCCATGAAGTCCCCTGCGGAAAACAGGTCAATGCCGGTCACTTTCAACTTCGTCGAAGTGACAGAGCCCTTGTAGCGAGCGAAGCCCAGTTGCGCGAGATGATTGGCGCAGACTTTGGCTTGTTCGAACAGCGGTGCTACAAGACCGTAGGCTGTACCGCGATGGCTGGCGCATTCGCCAATGGCATAAATGCGCGGGTCGTAGGTTTGCAAAGTGTCGTTGACCAGAATCCCTCGATTGCAAGGCAAACCAGCCATTTCTGCCAGTTCGGTCGCCGGGCGGATGCCCGCCGCCATGACCACCAGATCAGCGGGGATCACATCACCATTTTTGAACTGCACGGCTTTCACCGCGCCTTTGCCGTTGTCCTGCAGCGCTTCGGTCTGCTCGTTCAGGCGAAAGTGCAAGCCACGAGCTTCCAGTGCGGCTTGCAGCAATTGCCCGGCGGTTTTATCCAGTTGACGTTCCAGCAGCCATTTGCCGATGTGGACCACAGTTACGTCCATGCCGCGCATCTTCAGGCCGTTGGCCGCTTCCAGGCCGAGCAGGCCGCCACCGATGACTACTGCATGTTTTCGGGTTTTGGCAGTGTGAATCATGATGCGGGTGTCGGCGATGTCGCGGTAACCGATCACGCCGCCGAGGGTGCTGCCAGGCATGGGTGGCATGAAGGGGGTCGAGCCTGTGGCAATCAGCAGGCGATCGTAATGCGCGACGGTGCCGTCGTCGGCGATCACCTGGCGTTTCGCACGGTCGATTTTCACCACCCTGCGGTTGAGCAGCAGTCGAATGTTGTTGCTCAAGTACCATTCCAGATCGTTGAGCACGATGTCTTCGAATTTCTGCTCACCGGCCAGCACTGGGGACAGCATGATGCGGTTGTAATTGGGGTGCGGTTCGGCGCCGAATACGGTGATGTCGTAGAGTTCGTCACTGAGTTTCAGCAGCTCTTCAAGGGTTCGAACCCCGGCCATGCCGTTGCCAATCATTACCAGTTTGAGTTTTCTCATCTTGCCTCCGAGAAGCCCGCGAGAGGGTGCTCGACAAATTCTGCACAAACAAAAAAGGCGTCCCGCTAGATAACTAGCGAGGACGCCTTTGTCCGGTCCCGTTCTCTCGGGAAGCTCAGCCTTCGTCTTTGAAAGCTGTAGCGATGTGAGTTGCTTGAGGAGAGATATGCAGGGGTTGTGCCAGATAGCGCGTCTAAATCGATTTGTTGGAGCGAGGCTTGCCCGCGAAGAACGGTAATGCGGAATATCTTTCGACCGTGGTGTCCGTTCGCGGGCAAGCCTCGCTCCAACAGGTCCAATCAAGTGCGCAGTGCACTATTGCAGGGCGTGGCGTCAATGACGCATCAACCAGACAATCCCCACTAAATTCACCAGCAACGAAACCAGCGCCACTGTGCGCCAGACTTTCAGCGGTTCACGCTCCAGCAGCGGCTGTGCACGTTTAACCATGGGCCGGTGTTCGGCCTGTTCCAGCTCCAGCAACCACTGTTCTGCGGTTTCATAGCGCAGTTGCGGATCGGCCTGCAGTGCCACGCTCAAGTTGTGATCCAGCCAGTCGGGAAGGTCTGGTCGATAGCGGCTGGCAGGCGTGGGCGTGCCGAAGCGCCGATGCTGGAATGCCTCAATCTCGCCGTACGGATAATGCCCGGTGAGCAGGTAATAGAGGGTGACGCCCACCGCGTAAAGATCCTGGCGGGGGGTGGGCTCGTCGCTATTGAACGCTTCAGGTGCAATAAAGCTTGGCGTGCCCGGCAACTCGCCCGGCGTCAGCGTGGAAAGGCCGGGACAGTAGGCGAGACCAAAGTCCAGCAGGCGCAACTCGCCGTCATCTTCGAGCAGCAGGTTTTCCGGTTTGATGTCCCGGTGGATGATGTTGCGCCGATGCAGCAAACCCACGGCACGCAACAGCTGCGTGGCATGGCTCAGCCATTGCGCCACGGACATCGGGCCGTGCTCGGTGAATGATTGTGCCAGGCTGCGCCCTGGATGCTCGCGCATCACGTAATACAGGTGCTGGCGATCAGGTGCGGAATGGATTTCAGGAAAGAACCGCCCCGCAACCCGGCGTAAAAACCATTCTTCCAGTAGTAATCCCTGGCCTGCGCCGGGCTCGTCATGGCGATTGCCAGGAAGGGTTTTCAGCAGCCAGCGCTGGTTTTGCGCATCGTTGACCCGATACAGCAATGACTGGCGAGACTCAGCCAGCAGACCTTGAATCTGCCAGCCTTCGAAAAGTTGTCCAGGTTTCAGTAATGGCGGCAGCGGCCATTGTTGAAGCTGAATGAGTGCGTCGCCAAGGTCATCCTGACCCAGCGCATCGACGCGAATCAATACAGCGCTGGCGTTATCCTGACTGCCTGCGAGATGGGCGGCGCTGACCAGCGTCTGCACGGCGCGATCCAGGTCCTCCTGTTCGGCGAGAATCGAGCGAATGCTGGCATCACCCAGCGTTGCCCAGACCCCATCGCTGAGCAACAGCAGGCGTTCGCCCTCGCGCAACTCGCCGTCCAGGTAATCCATGACTACATATTGATCCAGCCCCAGCGCGCGTTTGAGCACGTGCTGCATGTCGGGCTGTTCCCAGACGTGGTCTTCACTGATGCGTTGCAGCTCTCCGCTGTGCCAGCGATAGACGCGGCAATCGCCGACGTGAGCCAGGGTGAAACGCCTGCCACGCAGCACCAGCGCGCTCAGCGTGGTCAGCAAGCCGTTGGCTTGCAACCATCGATTTTGCGCCAGCAGCAGGCGGTCAAGGGATTGGGCGACGCCCCAGGTTTCAGGCGTCGAGTAGTAATCCAGTGCCAGGGCCTGCAAGGTTGATTGCGCTGCGAGAGCGCCATCAGCGCACTGACTGACGCCATCCGCCAGGGCAAACAGATAGCCCTTGCTGGCGGCAAGGGCCGGGGCCGGAGTGACCAGGCGTATGGCGTCCTGATTCTCCGCCCGCGGCCCACTGGCACTGAATTGAGCAAGGCTCAGTTGCAAGCTCATCAAGTGACTCAGACGCGAGCAGCGGTGACGGCTGCCGAACCCCAGGTGGTTCTCCAGCGGCGCTTGACGTTAAGCAGGCCGAACCATGCCAGCACGCCAAGAAACGCGAACAACCAAAGGCCCATCTGATAGTCGCCGGTGTGTTGCTTGATCGAGCCCAGACCTGCCGCGAGCAGGAAACCACCGATACCACCAGCCATGCCGATCAAGCCGGTCATGACGCCAATTTCCTTGCGAAAGCGTTGTGGCACCAGTTGGAAAACTGCGCCATTACCGGCACCCAGACCGAGCATCGCTGCGACAAACAAGGCCAGTGCTGCCCAGGAACTGGGCAGGTTGAAACCAACGGCCGCGATGCAGATAGCAGCCACCGCGTACATGCCTGCCAGGGTGCGGATACCGCCAAAACGGTCGGCCAGTGCGCCGCCCAGTGGGCGCATCAGGCTGCCACCGAATACGCAGGCCGCGGTGTAGTAACCGGCAGTGACCGGGCTCAGCCCGTATTGGTCGTTGAAGTAGCCGGGCAGGGCGCTGGCCAGACCAATGAAGCCGCCAAAGGTGACGCTGTAGAAAAACATGAACCACCAGCTGTCACGATCACCCAGCGCCTTGAGGTAGTCGCCCATGGACTTGGGTTTCGCCCGCTCCGGCGCATTACGTGCCATCAGCGAAAACGCGATCAGGGTCAGGACCAGCGGGATGACCGCAAAACCGAACACGTTGCTCCAGCCAAACGCCGCAGCCAGTACCGGAGCAATCAACGCGGCTAGCACGGTACCTGAGTTGCCCGCACCGGCAATGCCCATCGCTTTGCCTTGATGCTCTGCTGGATACCACTGGGAAGCCAGCGGCAGCGCGACGGCGAACGATGCACCGGCTACGCCGAGGAATACGCCCAGCAACAGCGCTTGCTCGTAGGTATGGATGCCCAGATTCCAGGCAGTGAACAGCGCCAGGATAACGATGACCTGACCGATGATCCCGGCGGTTTTCGGCGACAGTTGGTCCGCCACAATCCCCATCACAAAGCGCAGCAGGGCGCCTGCCAGAATCGGCGTTGCCACCATCAGGCCGCGTTGTTGAGTGGTCAGTTGCAGGTCTGTCGCAATTTGCACCGCCATCGGACCGAGCAGGTACCAGACCATGAAGCTCAGATCGAAATACAGAAAGGCGGCGAACAGGGTCGGTTTGTGGCCGGCCTTCCAGAAGCTTGTATTCATTGAACACCTCATCTGCAAAAAGGGAGATCTGTCGTTTCGGACACGGACCCGAAACACAGGGGCTTGAAGCTGTAAAGACTTGCAGGTGGGCGTCCACGACCTCGGCAGCACCACCGACCCCGATCACTGGGGCCAAAACGCAAAAACGCCGCAACCCGATTCGCCTTGGCGAAAGAGGTGTGCGACGTCTTTGTCGTAAAGTGGGGCAACCGCCGTTGGTTACCTGTGTTGATTAACTAGCAAAAGCTGGGCCATCTGGAAAATCGTACGATTCACCTCATTTTGTAATGCATTCCCATGTGGGAGCCGGGCTTGGCCGCGATAAGGTGTACGCGGTCTAAGTGAATAGCGTCCAGCCTGATAGTCGGAATGCCGCCCAGACCAACCTCTGCTCCCACAAATCCAAAAAATCAACGATTCACCCCAACAATTCACTCATCGCGATAATCTGCTCCGCCACCTGAATCAGCTTCTGCTGTTTGCTCATGGCCTGGCGGCGCATCAGGGTGTAGGCCTCTTCTTCTTTGCACTCCTTCATTTTCATCAGCAAACCCTTGGCCAGCTCGATGCGTTTGCGTTCGGCCAGTTGCTGGTCCCGTGCCTGAAGTTGGGCACGCAAGGCCTGATCGCTCTCAAAACGGGCCATGGCCACATCAAGGATTGGCTGCAGGCGCTGGGCGTGAATGCCCTCGACGATATACGCACTGACGCCGGACTTGATGGCCTGACGCATCACCCCCGGATCATGTTCATCGGTAAACATCACGATAGGGCGAGGTTGGTCGCGACTGACCATCACGACCTGCTCCATGACATCGCGGCCGGGGGATTCAGTGTCGATCAGGATGACATCCGGGCGAAGCGCTTCAACCCGGGCGGGCAAGTCAATAATCAGTCCGGATTCGTCGATCACTTCAAAGCCCGCTTCGCTCAGCGCGGCTTTCAGGCGGCCGACTTTTTTTGCCGTGTCGTTGATCAAGAGGATACGCAACATAATCGTCAGCTCCTCATTGCGTCAGGGCGGCGGCCGCATTGGCCATGGCGTGAAGCTTGAAGCTGCGGGCGTAGCCAGCCGGGTCGGAGCCGTCCCAGACCTTGCCATCGATCAACTGGCTGCTGCGCATCATGGCCGTCGGAACCGGTATGTCCAGCGCCTCGGCGGCCTGACGATAGAGCGCCAGTTGGTGTACGCCTTTGGCGACATTGAGGTAGTCCGGATCTTCACGCAGCAAACCCCAGCGACGGAACTGCGTCATGAACCACATGCCGTCGGACAGGTAAGGCAAATTGACTTCGCCATTGCCGTGAAAGCGCAGAGCATGGTGGTCGTGCCATTGGTTGCCCAACCCGTCGCGATAGTCACCGAGCAAGCGGGGTTCGATATAACTGGCAGGTGCATCCAGATAATCCGCGCCGCTGAGCAACTGCGCGGTGCTGCGCCGATTCTCGTCACTGGATTCGATGAAGCGACTGGCTTCCAGAACAGCCATGACCAGTGCCCGTGCGGTGTTGGGATACTGTTCAACGAATTCACGGGTGCAGCCCAGCACCTTTTCCGGGTGGTTGGGCCAGATTGCCTGAGTGGTGGCGAAGGTGAAGCCCAGTTGCTGATCCACGGCGCTGGCGCCCCAGGGTTCACCCACGCAGAAACCATCAATGCGACCAGCCTGCAGGTGCTCGACCATGCGTGGCGGCGGAACAACCACACTGGTCACGTCCTGCAGGGGATGAATGCCCTGGCTCGCCAGCCAGTAATAAAGCCACATGGCGTGATTGCCGGTAGGGAAGGTCTGCGCGAAAGTCAGCTTTGTCCCGCTTTGGTGCACTTGCTGATCCAGTGCCTCAGGAGTGATCACGCCAGCGTCTTGCAACGAGCTCGACAAGTTGATGCTCTGACCATTCTGGTTCAGCCCCATGAGTACGGCCATGTCGGTAGCCGCGCTTCCGCCAATACCCAACTGCACCGCATAGATCAATCCATACAGGCAATGGGCCGCGTGTAATTCGCCGCTGACCAGTTTGTCCCGCAAACTCGCCCAGGACGGCTGGCGCTTGAGGTTCAGGCTCAGACCATAGGGTTGCGCGAAGCCTTGCGTCGCAGCGACGACTATCGAGGCGCTGTCGGACAGCGGCATGAAGCCGATATCCAGGCTGTTCATCTCTGGCGCATCGCTGCCAGCTACCCAGGCCAACGGATTTCGTGTGGGATCGTTCATAAGTGTCATCTGTCCTCTGCCATGACAACTGCGGGTGGAGCGGGCGCGTCCGGTCCAGGCTGGCAGAAATCTTTCATAAAAAAAGCGTCGTTCAATCCTTCGCCAGAAAAGCAAAGACGGAACGACGCCATTGTCGATGCATCGGGCCGCCATTGGCACGCTGCTATTAGCCTGAGCCAAGCAAGCGATATGCCAGTGTCGTGCTCACCTGATCTTGGGTATCTACACTTATTTTGTCAGGGGATGTAGCAGTTCTTGTGTACATATCCGTTACCGTGGTCAGGGCTGATACTGGTTGCGCTTTTACAGCGCGTCACTTTTGATAGATCCGGAAGCCGGCCCAGACAAAAGTAACCAAAACGCTCTTGCCCCACCACTCGGCACCTCGCTGTCGCTCGGTGTACCCGCCCGCAGATCCTGAACCGTGGACCGCCGCAACGGGCCATCCATGGCCCAATGCGGCTAACCCGGCATCCTTGCCGGGTTGCCCACGGTTCAGGATCAGGGGGCGGCCAGCGTGGTTTAACGGGGCGCCTCAGATCAAAATCAAAAGCGCGGCGGCCTGACAGCCGACCTGTTTTCTTGGGTTTGCCGACATTCTGTAGGAGCTGCCGAAGGCTGCGAAGCGGAGTGTCAGGCAACGAATGCGTTGGCTGTGGTGACGTCTCGCGAACAAGTTCGCTCCTACCGGTCCGGGGTGAAACCGATGCTCTTGATCTGCTCTTGATCTGCTTTTGATTTTGATCTTAGGCGCCCCGTTAAACCACGCCGGCCGGAATTCGATATTGCTGCGTGGGGCAAACCGGCAGGGATGCCGGTTTAGCCGCCTTAGGCCATGGATGGCCGGTGGCGGCGGCCCCACGCAGCAATGTCGGATTACGGGTATGCCGAGCGACAGCGAGGCACCAAGTGGTGGGGCAAGAGCGCTTTGGTTACTTTTGTCTGGGCCGGCTTCCGGATCTATCAAAAGTGAGGCGCTGTAAAAGCGCAACCAATATCAGCCATTACCGCAAAAATGGATATGTACACGACTTGAAAGCTGTGTAGATACCTATGCCAATCACAGCATCACAATCAATCAGTTCATGCAAAAGCCTGCAGGCATGCCTCGCACGCAATCGCTCAGACGTCTATAATCGCCGCCCTGAATTCAGCTTCTTACGAGCCGCGCCCGCCCATGTATAACCTGGCCCGCCAGTTACTGTTCAAACTCTCCCCGGAAACCTCCCACGACCTGTCGCTTGATCTGATTGGCGCTGGTGGACGATTGGGCATCAATGGCTTGTTAAGCAAGGCCCCGGCGCGTCTGCCGGTGAACGTCATGGGCCTGGATTTTCCCAATCCGGTCGGGCTTGCTGCCGGTCTGGACAAAAACGGCGCGGCCATCGACGGCTTTGCCCAACTGGGTTTCGGCTTCGTTGAAATCGGTACTGTGACGCCGCGTCCTCAGCCGGGCAATCCCAAGCCGCGGATTTTCCGTCTGCCGCAGGCTGAAGCGATCATCAACCGCATGGGCTTCAATAACCTGGGCGTTGATAACCTGGTGAGTCGGGTTCAGGCCGCCAGCTACAAAGGCATTCTGGGTATCAACATCGGCAAGAACTTCGACACGCCGGTCGAGCGCGCGGTGGACGACTACCTGATCTGTCTGGACAAGGTGTACGCCCACGCCAGCTATGTGACGGTCAACGTCAGTTCGCCCAACACTCCGGGCCTGCGCAGCCTGCAGTTCGGTGACTCGCTCAAGCAGTTGCTTGAAGCGTTGCGTGTTCGTCAGGAAGCGCTGACCCAATTGCATGGCAAGCGCGTGCCGCTGGCCATCAAGATCGCGCCGGACATGACCGATGAAGAAACCGTGCTGGTCGCCGCGGCGCTGATCGAGTCAGGGATGGATGCGGTAATCGCGACCAACACCACCCTGAGCCGCGTCGGCGTCGAAGGCTTGCCCCATGGTGACGAGGCGGGCGGTCTGTCCGGTGCTCCAGTGCGTGAGAAGAGCACCCATACGGTCAAGGTACTGGCTGGCGAACTGGCTGGGCGGATGCCAATCATTGCCGCGGGCGGTATCACCGAAGGCAAGCACGCGGCTGAGAAAATCGCTGCTGGCGCCAGCCTGGTCCAGATCTACTCCGGCTTCATCTATAAAGGCCCGGCGTTGATTCGCCAGTCGGTGGATGCGATCGCCGCGATGCGCAAATACTGAGGGCAAAAAAAGGGGCTCCCTTAAGGAACCCCTTGGGCTTGCGCCCGGCGCCCGGATGGGACGCTTCTGGTTTTGACACGATTTCAGAGATTTGATGGACTGATCGGAAGTTACCTGGTTATCCGACCGCGTGAAGTTCGTTGAGTCTGTGGATTCCCGCAGTGCCGGTCATACCGTCCCAGTTGTCGCCACGTCCTTCTCGCCAGCCATTGATCCAGGCTTGGCGCACCGACGGTAGAGTAAAAGGGCAAAGCTCACGGGATTTACCATGAACGCCGTACTGATATCCGCGTAAAAATGCTCTTTCCAACGGATCACGCTTAAGTCTTCTCATAGGGTGTTGCCCTCGTTTGTTGACTGTTATGTCCCTGAGACCTCATGTCGAGGTCGGGCAGAAAATTTTCTGCCGTTGGTACCCGCTGCCGGCGTCGCGGGCTTGAGTGTTCTCACCATTGCGGTGACAACCTGTGGTGATTTCTAACCAATGGATCGGGTGCTGTGAATGATCGTTTTGTCATAAGCACGTCATATTTGTAATAACTGGAACATAAGCAGGCAGCTGTTTCAAAGTTGATTATTTCGGCAGCCCTGAACTGGCAAGGCTTGCAAGAAATGTTGCAACTGTTTCGCAACCGCAGATGATGGCCTGTTGCAAGTAGACCTGAATCGACGAAGGGTCGCGATGTGACTTTTTATTGCGACGGTTGTCGTGCTGAATAGTGGTTTTTAAATGTCCCTTGGCCATGATGGTCTGGGGATGACTGCCTTGATAACCCGATTGGTTCGAGGTGGTCTGGCACAAATTGTGTGCCGCGCAGGCGTTCTCCAAGAAAGACGCCTGTTTTAAATCTGGTCGGGCAATGCGTTGCCCGCCGCTTATGGCTTACGCCCTGGAATACTCATGTCGGACCGTTACGAACTTTTCCTCACTTGTCCTAAAGGCCTGGAAGGGCTGCTTGCCGAGGAAGCCACTGCGCTGGGCCTCGAGGAAACCCGTGAACATACTTCAGCCATTCGCGGCAGTGCCGACATGGAGACTGCTTACCGGCTTTGCCTCTGGTCGCGTTTAGCCAACCGCGTGTTGCTGGTTCTCAAGCGCTTCCCGATGAAGGACGCCGAAGACCTGTACAACGGCGTATTGCACGTTGACTGGCACGATCACCTGGAACCGGACGGCTCGCTGGCGGTTGAGTTCAGCGGCCACGGGTCGGGCATCGACAACACCCATTTCGGCGCCTTGAAGGTCAAGGATGCCATCGTCGACAAGTTGCGCATGCCCGACGGTTCGCGTCCTTCAGTGGACAAGCTGAACCCTGATCTGCGCGTGCATTTGCGTCTGGACCGGGGCGAAGCGATTCTGTCCCTGGACCTGTCTGGCCACAGCCTGCACCAGCGTGGTTATCGCTTGCAGCAGGGCGCTGCACCTTTAAAGGAAAACCTCGCGGCGGCGATTCTGATTCGTGCAGGCTGGCCGCGCATCGCGGCTGAGGGCGGCGCGCTGGCTGACCCGATGTGCGGCGTAGGTACGTTTCTGGTTGAGGCGGCGATGATTGCTGCCGACATCGCGCCAAACCTCAAGCGCGAACGCTGGGGTTTTTCCGCGTGGCTCGGTCACGTGCCAGCCCTGTGGCGCAAGCTGCACGACGAGGCGCTGGAGCGCGCTGCAGCAGGGTTGGCCAAGCCACCGCTGTGGATTCGCGGCTACGAAGCGGACCCGCGCCTGATTCAGCCGGGACGCAACAACGTGGAGCGTGCCGGTCTCAGCGAATGGATCAAGATTTACCAGGGCGAAGTGGCGACATTCGAGCCGCGTCCTGACCAGAACCAGAAAGGTCTGGTGATCTGTAACCCTCCGTACGGCGAGCGACTGGGCGACGAAGCCAGCCTGCTTTATCTCTACCAGAACCTGGGTGAGCGTTTACGTCAGGCCTGTCTGAACTGGGAAGCCGCGGTATTCACCGGCGCTCCGGATCTGGGCAAGCGCATGGGCATTCGCAGTCACAAGCAATACGCTTTCTGGAACGGTGCCTTGCCGTGCAAGCTGCTGCTGATCAAAGTGCTGCCGGACCAGTTCGTGACCGGCGAACGGCGTACTGCCGAACAGCGTCAGGTTGAGCGCGAGCACGTGGAGCCGGAAGACACCAGCCCTCTGGTGACTCCAGGCAAATACGAGAAGTACAACAAGAACGGCAATCCTATCAAACCGGCTCCAGTGGTGGTCGAGCAGCCGCGCTTGAGCGAAGGCGGGCAGATGTTTGCCAACCGTTTGCAGAAAAACCTCAAGCTGCTGGGCAAGTGGGTACGTCGCGAAGGCATCGATTGCTACCGCGTGTATGACGCCGACATGCCTGAATATTCGCTGGCGATCGATCTGTATCAGGACTGGGTTCACGTTCAGGAATATGCCGCGCCGAAGTCCATTGATCCGGAAAAGGCCTCGGCCCGACTGTTCGATGCGTTGGCGGCCATCCCCCAGGCGCTGAATGTCGACAAGAGCCGCGTGATCATCAAGCGCCGCGAGCGCCAGAGTGGCACCAGGCAGTACGAGCGTCAAAGTGCGCAAGGGCAGTTCGTCGAGGTCAATGAAGGCGGCGTCAAGCTGCTGGTCAACCTGACGGATTATCTGGACACCGGCCTGTTCCTGGATCACCGCGCCATGCGCATGCGTATCCAGCGCGAGGCTCAGGGTAAACGCTTCCTCAACCTGTTCTCGTACACGGCGACGGCCAGCGTCCATGCAGCAAAAGGCGGCGCGCGCAGCACCACCAGTGTCGACTTGTCCCGGACATATCTGGACTGGGCGCGGCGTAATCTGTCGCTGAACGGTTTCTCCGACAAGAACCGTCTGGAGCAGGGCGATGTGATGGCCTGGCTGGACGCCTGTCGTGAAGAGTACGACCTGATCTTCATTGACCCGCCGACCTTCTCCAACTCCAAGCGCATGGAAGGGGTTTTCGACGTGCAACGCGATCAGGTGCAATTGCTGGATCTGGCCATGGCGCGTCTTGCGCCGGGCGGCGTGCTGTATTTCTCGAATAACTTCCGCAAGTTTGTCCTCGACGAGAATCTTGCACAGCGTTATGCCGTGGAAGAAATCACCGCTCAGACCATTGATCCTGACTTCGCCCGTAACAGCAAAATCCATAAGGCGTGGAAAATCACAGCCAGATAATGGGCCGGTGCACATCGATCCGTTCGCATTTGTGATGGGTCGATGTGCAATCGGTGCCGAGTCAGGCTAGGCAAAATACTGGCTAATAGCTATAAGTGAGCTACAGCCAGCGTGACGCGTCTCTATGCTGTGGCGTTGCGAGTGTCGAATGATGCCTACGAGTCAGATTCGTCCCAGGATTCTCGGCTTTATCAATGAGCAGGCCTCTGCGTGGGTCGTTGCGGCATACGCCTTTCTGGTGGGCGCCGCACTGACTGCTGTGCTGGCATTCGCCAACTCCGAATTCTATGAACATCAATTGCGTCAGCGTTTCGATCTGTTGGCCAATGAGCGCTTCAGTCGCATTCAGGAACGGCTCGACGGCCAGGTTTATCGCCTGGACAGCTTGCGTCGTTTCTTCATGTTCTCTAGTGACGTCACCCGAACTGAATTCAACGGTTTCGCCGATCCTCTATTGATCGGCACCGAGGCTTACTCGTGGGCGCCGAAAGTGACGAATGCTCAGCGTCGCCAGTTTGAACGGCAGGCCGTTGCCGAGGGGTTAACGGGTTTTTCGATACGTGAGGCGACTCAAGGAGGCGCGCTTGAGCCTGCAAACGCCCGGTCTGATTATTTCCCGGTCCTGTTCACCCGTTCGCGCAGTACTGAGCCTTTGCCCTTGGGCTTTGATATCGGCTCCGAAAGCGTGCGCCGTAGCGCTGTTGAGCTGGCGGGCAAGCTGGGTGCGATGGTCGCGACACCGCGCATGGACCTGGTGGGGCTGGAGCCAGGCAACTCCAGCGGGGTATTGCTGCTGGCACCGGTTATGTCCTCCAACGCCAATCCAGTGGGCGAAGTCGCAGATGTCAGCGGTTACGTCATGGCGGTCATCAGCCTCAGCAAGCTGATGACCGAGGGGCTACCGTCTCAGGATAATCTGACCGTAACCATGAGCGATCTCGGATCGCCAGTCGAACCACAACTGCTTTATCAATCACCCATCCCTGCAGCCTCTGACGACATACGCGTCAGTACCTTGCTGGGGCTGGCCAATCGTGACTACCTGCTGGAGATTCGGCCGACCGCGGCGTTCATGACAAGTAATCAGTCGCTGGTGGGCAGCGTGATTCTCATGGGCGGGTTGCTGAGTCTGCTGTTGAGTGCCTTGCTGTACAACCTGATCAGTCAGCGTCAGCGTGCCTTGCGTCTGGTGGACGAGCGCACGGCTGAACTACGCGTGCGCGAGCGACAATTGCGCGGTGCTCATGGGCAACTCAGTAACGTGCTGAACGCTGCCACCGATGTTGCGATTATTGCGACGGATCTTAACGGCGTCATCGGCACGTTCAATGTTGGTGCCCAGAAGATGCTGGGCTATCAAGAGGACGAAGTGCTGGGCCAACTCCAGCTCAAAGACCTGCAGGTGCCAGCCGAACTGGAAGAGCATGCTCAACATCTGAGTCAGGTGTATGGCTATCAGGTCACGGCCGGTCAGGCTATTTTCGTCGAGGCCGCCGACGCCGCCCCTCACAAGTCCCACGAGTGGACGTTCATTCGGCATGACGGCAGTTCGCTGGTGGTCAATATGCTGTTGACCGCGGTGCGCAACGAGCATGAGCAGTGGGTGGGATATCTGGCGGTCTGTATCGATGTCACTGAGCGCAAACTGGTTTACGAAGCGCTGGCCGCACGTGACATGTTATTGAAGAAAATCAGCGCACACGTGCCTGGGGGGATTTATCAGTTTCAGATTGATGCCAGCGGCGAGTCACGATTCAACTACATCAACGACGGCATGTGCGAACTGCATGGCATGACCCGTGAGCAGATGCTGCTCGATTTCAAATCGGTATTTGCCCGTGTCGATCCACTGGATGCGCGACGTGTGAAGGAATCCATGCTCGCTTCCGCGCAACACATGACACCTTGGCAGGACGAGTATCGACTCAATGTTCCGGGGCATGGACTGCGCTGGGTACACAGCCATGCCATGCCGGAGGCTCAGTCTGGCGGGGCAGTGGTCTGGCATGGATTCCTTTCCGAGATCACTGACATGAAACGCGTGGAAGAAGAGTTGCGCGAGATGTCAGTCACTGACGTACTGACCGGTGCCTTCAACCGACGCTATTTCCAGGAACGCTTTAGCGCTGAGTTGGCGAGGGTCAATCGTCACGGCGGGGCTTTGTCATTGATCATGCTGGACATTGATCATTTCAAGCGCGTCAACGATGAGTATGGTCATGCGGTTGGGGATACCGTGCTGCAGGCGATTTGCCAACGAATCACTACCCGTTTGCGCCGCAGCGACGTGTTCTGTCGTCTGGGCGGTGAAGAGTTCATGGTGCTTTGCCCGGGTAGCACTGCATTCGCAGCGCATGAGCTGGCGATCCAGCTATGGAACGTTTTGCGCAGCCAGCCGGTGGATGGCGTCGGTCTGGTCACTGCCAGTTTCGGGGTGGCGAGCTGGCGCGAGGGTGAGAGTGCCGATGCGCTGTTACTGCGCGCCGACTCCGGCGTTTATGCCGCCAAGCAGGCTGGACGGGATCGGGTGGAGGGTGAGAAACAGGGGGAGGTGAGTGTTTGAGTGGAGGTGACTGGCTTGCAGTTGCCGGCACACAGCTATCTGAGCTGGAATGCATTTCCCTGTAGGAGCTCACGAGCACCGCGAGGCAGCGATAGCGATCTGCCTGATACACCGCCATCGCGGCCTCGCGGTGCTCGTGCGCTCCTACAAAGTCATTTACTGAAATCCATCACTGCTGCCGTATGGACACAGTGTTGTCACCCAGTTTCGGCTGGCGATACAACTCGACCAGGACTTCATCAAGCACCGAAGACGCGCCCCATGGACGTGGATCGTTGAGAATGGCGACCACGGCCCAGGTATTGCCGTTGCTGTCACGGCTGAAGCCAGCGATGGCGCGGACGTTGTTCAGGGTGCCGGTCTTGATGTGTGCTTCACCCAATAGCGGGGTGCGTTTGAGGCGCTTGCGCATCGTGCCGTCCATGCCTGCCAGTGGCATTGAGCTCATGAACTCTGCTGCGTAGGGGCTTTTCCAGGCCGCTTGCAAAAGGATGGCCATTTCCCGAGCGCTGACCCGTTCATCCCGAGACAGTCCCGAGCCATTTTCCATGACCAGATGCGGCGCAGTGATGCCTTTCTTCGCCAGCCACTGGCGAACGACCCGCTGTGCTGCCTTGGCATCGTCACCGTCTGCATCATTACGGAACTCTGAACCCAGGCTCAGGAACAGTTGCTGGGCCATGGTGTTGTTGCTGAACTTGTTGATGTCACGAATGACTTCAACCAGATCCGGCGAGAAAGCCCTGGCCAGCAATTTCGCGCTGCCCGGTACCACGTCTACGCGGTCCTTGCCCAGAATGGTGCCACCCAGCTCCTGCCAGATCGCACGAACGGCACCCGCTGCGTAAGTCGGGTGGTCAAGCAGCGACAGGTAAGTCTGTGAGTTGCAGCCATCACCAAGCTGGCCAGTGACGGTGACATTGACTGTGCCATCCGGCTGCGTGACCGGGTTGTAACGAACGTCACCGCATTGTTTGGACGCGATGGCTTTGACCTGATTATCGACACGAATGGTCGCAATCGGCGGTTCCACCGACACCATTACCTTGCCGCCGTCGTTACGGGTGATGAAGCGCAGCGCCTTGAGGTTGACCATCAGCGAGTCGGGTTTGACCAGGAACGGCTTGTTTCTGTCGTTGCCGTCATCATCGAACACCGGCAGTTGCGGTTGCACGAAGTGGCTGCGATCAAGCACCAGGTCACCGGTCACCTGTTGCACGCCATTGGCCCGCAGATCGCGCATCAACAGCCAGAGCTTCTCCATGTTCAGCTTGGGGTCGCCGCCGCCCTTGAGGTACAGATTGCCGCGCAGTACGCCATTGTTAAGCGTACCGTCGGTGAAGAATTCGGTTTTCCACTGGTGGGTCGGGCCCAGTATTTCCAGTGCTGCATAGGTGGTGACCAGCTTCATGGTCGATGCCGGGTTCACGGAGACGTCGGCATTGAACACGGTCGGGGTGCCTTGACCATTGAGAGGCAGCATCACCAGCGACAATGCGTCATTGCCCAGTTTGCTGGCTTTGAGTGCCTGCTGAACCTTGGGGGGGAGCGAAGTGTTGACCGGCGCGGCTTGAATGGGCAAAGCCAGTGGCAAAAGAAGGGTGGCAAAAAACAATGGACGCAATGATTTGATCATTCAGTAACCCCTACAACAAAGACGGGACACGAGAGGGCATGGATGAATTCCCTCGACAAAAATACAGCTGACGTGAATACAAGTGATTCAAACAGTTTCGCTAACAATATGTAATACGTCCGAATTGAGCGGCATTATGCCCCAAACGTAGGCGACTTGGGCCCCGCCAAGGTGTCTGGATAAAGTATTTTTGTCATCGCCATTCATAATCAGCACGCCATTAACGTTGCAGGCATTATCGCGCTGTGCCGGTTTTATGGGCATTTGCCTTCCCAAACTGATAAAGTGCGCCCCGATATTACTCAAGAGGATTGTTCCAATGGCCACTAATCGTTCCCGTCGTCTGCGCAAAAAACTCTGCGTGGATGAATTCCAGGAGTTGGGTTTTGAGCTGAACCTGGACTTCAAGGAAGACCTGGATGAAGAGGCGATCGACGCATTCCTCAACGCTTTTCTGACTGAAGCCATGGACGCCAATGGTCTGGACTATGTTGGCGGTGATGACTTCGGTCTGGTTTGCCTTGCAAAACGTGGTTCCGTCAACGAAGAGCAGCGCGCAGTCGTTGAAGCATGGCTCAAGGGCCGTAGCGAGCTGACCAAGGTTGAAGTCAGCCCGTTGATGGATGCCTGGCACCCGGAAACACCGATCAATTCGGTAGCTTGATGTTTCAGCGGCGGGCTTCAGGCCCGCCGCTTTATTCCCTTCTTTACACGGCTCTGTTCAGAGCGTCTCGCAAAGCCTGCTCCAGATCGAGCATGGCAACTTCCATGTCCTGCTGACGATCCTTGATCACTTGTTCTGACGTTGTCTTCTGGCACGAATCCTCCAAGGCTTCGCACGTTTCAATGACTCGGTTTGCTCGAATGATCCGCGCCGCCCCTTTGATCCGGTGCGCAAGCTGGCACAACTCGTATTGATCTTCGGCCGCTAGCAACGCCGTCAACTGCTGACGATCTTCCTCGTTGCTGCGCAGGAGTTGTTCGAGCAGGCGCCGAATCATTTCCGGGCGCTCACCAGTGAGGGCACTGATACTGGCCATGTCGAACGCCGGTTGTGGTTTTACGGGGGAGATCTGCTCGTCTTCGATCAATGCGTCCCCGCGGGGATGGACGCTGCCAAGTCGCTCGCTCAGAGAAGTAAGGCTGATAGGTTTGAACAGGCAATCGTCCATGCCTGCCTCACGACAGCGTTGGGTTTCTTCCGGTTGGGCATTGGCGGTAAAGCCCCATATCGCACAGCGCTGCTGGCCGGTTTTCTGCTCCTGGCTGCGGATCGCCCGTGTCAGGTCATAACCGTTCATGATGGGCATGTTGCAGTCGGTCACGACCACATCGAAATAGCCATCCAGCCAAAGCTGCAGCCCTTGCTTGCCCTGTTCTGCCACTGCGCAGCGATGCCCGAGAAACTCCAGTTGCTGGCAAAGCAACAGGGAGTTGGCCGGGTGATCGTCCACCACCAGAATATTCAGCGTGGCGTTAGCCATTACAGGGGGTTCAGATTGCTCCGTCAGGGTTGCCAAAGGCTCCAGCGTGGTCAGGTTGAAGGTCATGTGAACCTGCGTGCCTTTACCCTGCTCACTGCTCAAATCAAGGGTGCCGCCCATCATTTCGCACAGGCTGCGGCAGATCACCAGCCCCAGACCCGCTCCAGTGCGCGCCTGTTGACCATTGTCGTCAGCCTGCGCAAAGGGTTCGAACAAGCGTTGCAGATCCTTCTCGCTGATACCGATGCCGGTGTCCTGGATACTGACGTGCAGTTGCAACTGTCGCGGATCGGTGCCGGTTTCGGCTTGCAAGGTGATTCTGACCTGGCCTTTTTCCGTGAACTTGATGGCGTTACTGATCAGGTTTGAGAGGATCTGCTTGAAGCGCAACGGATCGATCAGCACGTCGGTGTTGATGCCGCTGTCCAGATCCAGCAACAGGCTGAGGCTTTTTTGCCGGGCCAGACCGTCAAATACTCGTACGACGGACTCGACCAACTGACGCAGGTTGGCGCGTTCCGGGCTCAAGGTCAGCCGTCCGGATTCAATGCGAGCGATGTCGAGAATGTCACCGATCAGTTCCAGCAGATCCTTCGCCGAGCTGTAGGCAACCTCGACGGCAGGGCGGTCCATATGGCCTTGATCGGCACGTTTGAGCGCCAGTTCGAGCATGCCGATCACAGCATTCATTGGCGTGCGTATTTCGTGACTCATGGTGGCCAGGAAGGTGCTTTTCGCGCGGTTGGCGTTATCGGCCTGATCCTTGGCCGAGCGCAGGTCTTCGATCAGTTGCCGGCGTTCACTGATATCGATCCAGCCACCAATGATGCCCTTTACTTCTCCCAGGGAGTCCCGGAATGGCAGAATCCAGTGGTAGATCGTCAGTTGCCGTTCTCCGATCTGCAATGTGCGGTCGAGAATCATGGGGTTGTTGGTCGCCATGACCAGTTGATAGTCGCTGGCGAATTCCTTGGCCTCGAAGACATTGCTCAGAACGCCCTCGGTCACGCTTTTGTCGAGGACATCTTCACGTTGCGCGTCAAATGCCTTCAGGTAGCTGTCATTGCACATGCGCAGCAGGCCTTCACGGTCACGCACATAAATAGGGTGGGGGCTGCCATTGACCAGTGCCCTCATGAATTCGAACTGATCGCTCAAAGCCCGCTCGGCCTGCTCGCGTTGTTTGATCTGGCGCCTCATGTAAGCGTTCCAGGCCAGAGAGCCAAGTAACAACAGGCCTGCTCCCAACACGATCTGGTAAATCTGTCGCTGGTATTCCTGCCAGTTGCCGCCAGATGGAGTAAAGGAGCGCCAGCGGTTGTTGATCGCGGCGAGTTCCTGCGGTGCGATGCTAGACAGCGCCTTGTCGAGAATGCTGATTAATTCAGTGGCTTTTCGTGAGGTGGCCATTGCGATAAGCGCAGGTTTTTCGCCAACCGTCGTGGTTATTTGTAGTCGATTTTCAAATATCCCCGAGTTCAGGAAATAGTTGGCGCTCACCAGGGAGGTGATCGCCGCTTCGACCCTGCCTTGAGCCAGCATCTCCAGGGTCTGAAAGGGGTTGTCGACTTCGATGGGGACTACCGTGGGAAACTCACGCCGCAGGAAAGGCAGGATCGGGCTACCCAACGTGATAGCGATCCGCTTGCCACTCAATTGCTCAAGGTTGATCGAGTTCTCAGGCCATTTGCGGGTGACCAGCACGAACGAGTTATCCAGATAAGGCCGACTGAAACTGAATTGATCTTCCCTTTCCTCACTGGGAATCAGGGCGCTGATCAGGTCCGCCTGGCCTTGACTGACCTGATTCATCATATCGGCCATGGTTGGCGCCCGGGTAATCTCGAAACGCAAACCGGTGCGCAGGCGCACCAGTTCAAGCAGGTCGGCAGTTATGCCACGAAAATTGCCGCTGGCATCAAAGAATGTCAGTGGCGCGTATGATTCGTTGATAACGACCCGGACGTTCGGATGCTGTTCGATCCAGCGCTCCTCCCGGTGAGTCAATTGCAGCTTCTGGTCGGTCAGCATCAAGTCGCTGGCACCCCAGCGTCTGGAAATCGCGATGCGCTCTTCGACCGGAATAGCCTTGAGCGTGCGGTTGATGATGTCCAGCAACTGATTGTTTTCGCCAGCGACCGCAAAACTGAAGCCGTCGGGTTCGTGTCTACCGAAATTGGCCATCTGGATGTTGTTGAGGTAGCCCTTGTTGATCATGTATTGGGTAGAAATGGTGTCTCCAAGAAAGACGTCTGCCTGGTTGAATGCAACGGCATTGATCGCGCTTTGAAATGACGGATAGGTTTTCAGTGCTGCGTTGGGGTAGAGCTTCTGGATTTCCTCCGGTGGCAGGTAGTGGTAGACCATGCTCAGGCGCATTTCAGCCAGGCCATCAGTAAGCGCGCGGGTCTCACCGGTGCGGGTGACCAGCACCGGCTGATCCACCGCATAGGGGGTAGAGAGCTTGATATTCCGGTCTTTCGCCTCGAACCCGTTGGCGCTGCCCAGCAAGTCGATCTGCCCGGTGCCAAGGGCGGCAATAGCCGCCTGCCTGGATTCGAAGCGCAGAACCTTGACCGGCAGGTCCAGCGCCCTGGAAATGATATTTGCGTAGTCGGCGGTAAACCCTTCGTAGTCGCGTCCGGTCAGTGTCATGTCGAACGGTGGATAGTCGGGAGCCGACGTCCCCAGAATCAGCTCACGTTTATTGCGTACCCACTGCCATTGGGTCTTGTCCAGTTGCAGCTCCATATGCCCGATGCTGGAGCGGCCCAGCAGGGTGTAGAGTTCGGCTGCAGCGAAAGCGGCATGACACCCCAGACTCAGGCAAACGCCCATGGTCAGGATCAAGTAGTACTTAAAGCGCCTGGACATCCTGTTCCTCACACTAGCGCGTTGCGTTTTGCCATCTCGATTAGTTCAACCAGGGTTTTGACCCTGAGTTTCTGCATCAGGCGTGTTTTGTAAGTGCTGACTGTCTTGTTGCTGAGAAACATGCCCTTGGCAATTTCCTTATTCGTTCTGCCTTGGGCGAACAACTGCAATACCATCAATTCGCGATCATTGACTAACTTGAACAGCTCTATTTCGCTGGGTTGACCGTTTTCCCCATGGGGTGGAGTCAGCGCCTGGCTCGGGAAGTAATTGTAGCCGGATAATACCGCTTTCACCGAACTGAGTAATTCACTGAGATCTTCCTGTTTGCACACATATCCCGCCGCGCCCGACTGCATGCAGCGAATCGCAAACAGACTCGGTGTCTGAGAGGTCAGGACCAGAATTTTTGAATCAAGCCCCATCGAGTTGAAGCGGGCCAGTACTTCCAAGCCATCCAGCTTGGGGATGCTGATGTCGAGGATGATCAGGTCCGGCATGCATTCGCGGACCATTTGCATGGCATCCACACCGTTATCGGTTTCGCCCACGACTTCGTAGTTTTCATTTTCCAGAAGCATTCTAACGGCAAGGCGAATAACCGGATGGTCATCGATGATAAAAACTGAGTTCATAATTCTATCCATACAAGATGCGAGGAAAGGGCGCACCTTAGCTCAGATGTTCAGGCAGGCACATGAAGAGACCCTGCCATAGGTGGCATATAGGAAAGTTCCTACAGTAATTAGAGTATTGGAGCACGCAGGAGCCTGTTTTTTTGATGCGCGATGTTTAAAACGGCGGCGGATTTACTCGGCTGAACGGAGGGCTTTGTTTATGTTGTTTATTGCGACTGGGAATTACCCTACACGTTGTTTATACGCTTTCGGTAGTTGTACTAGCGTAGTTCACTACAGCACGGGAGGGTTTGTTGATGGGCAATGGTTTTTCCCTGGCGTGTTTCAGTGGTTCAGCTTTCCTCGAAGCAGGTGCCCAGCAGTTGGGCAAGGTCAGCACCGTGTAGCGGTTTGCCAAGGCAGCCCAGCAAGGGAACCCCGCGCTGAACCGCCAGTTGTTCGATGGCCCGCAGTTGGGCGTTATCCAGCCCGCTGAGGACAATGGCGTAACGGGCCATTCCCATCCGGAAAGCCTGTTCTATAACGTCGAGTCCTGCGCCATCTGGCAGGCGCTGGTCGCAAATCAGCAGATCATAAGGCTGAGGGGTTCGTTCTATGGCTTGCATGGCCTCTGCAGCAGTCAAGGCAGGCGTCAGCAGAAAGTAGCCCTGGTTGTTCAGGATGATTTGTGTGGCGATCAGTTGGAAGGGGTGATCTTCCACCAGCAAAATGCGTAATTTGTGTTTGAACATCAGGAAGTCCGGCAGGTGTTGACGGCCAGCCCGGATGCTGAATCGACGCAAAGCTGCGGCGACGGGCAGCATCGACAAGGCCCCGTGGGCGGGTAAGTGGAGGCGGCCAGTGGTGGCTGCTAAAGGGGCGGGAGTATCTGGCAGGCACGAAGGGCTTGCGATAAGACGAATCCTAAAAGGCTGTAGGAGGCGTCTGAAGTTTTAAGTCGTATTGGGTAGGTCTGTCGTGGTCCATCTGTACCGTCGACGCCGCTGCGGATGTTACCGGCAGACAGCCCTGCTGCCGTCCAGTCCTTGCAGGCACAGGACGGCAGCCTTCGACCTTTACATCGGACTGGAGCGGCCGGTCATCTCCCGGGCCATTTCACTGGCGTAGCTGTCGGTCATACCGGCGATGAAGTCGATCATGCGCAGGAAGGAGGCATGCAGAGGCGCTTTAGGGTCGGGAGCACTGTTGCCTAGCAGGTCCAGGATTCGACGATGCTTGAAAGATGGCGTGCGCCCACCAAACTGCTCGAGTGCAGCGCCGCAGAAGGCATTGAGCAGAATTTCCAGTGTTGTGTAGGCACCGATTTCATGCAGGGTCTTGCGCTTGTCCTGGAATATTTTCTTGCGTGCCATGTCCTTGGCACTCAGCACGCAGCGCTTGGCCGGGCCATGCATGTGCTCGACCAGATCACCGCTGAGGGTGCCGGCCAGCAGCGCGTCCTGTTGTTCGACGAAGGCCCGCGCCGCAGCATTGGTCAGATGCTCAATGGCTTTGCCACGCAGGATGGCCAGCTTGCGCCGGCGCGAATCATCAGGACCCAACTGGCGGTAGGTATCAGGCAAATCATCGCCCACCAGCCCGAGAAGCAGCGATTCCACCTCTGCATACTCAAGCAGATCCATTTCCAGACCGTCTTCCAGGTCGATCAGCGCGTAACAGATATCGTCCGCAGCTTCCATCAGATACACCAATGGATGCCGTGCCCAGCGTTGCTCTTCAAGTTGCGGCAAGCCCAGCTTCTGGGCGATTTGCTCCAGAATCGGCAGCTCGCTCTGGTAGCAGCCGAATTTGTGTTTCTTGTAGCCCAGAGAATCGGCGTGGCGCGCCGTCCAGGGATATTTCAGATACGTGCCGAGGGTTGCGTAGGTCAGCCGTGTACCACCGTCGAACTGGTGGTATTCCAGTTGAGTCAGCACCCGAAAGCCTTGGGCGTTACCTTCGAAATTGAGAAAGTCGTTCCGCTCGACCTCGCTCATTGCATCCAGCCAGCCGCGGCCTGCTGCCTGATTGAACCAGTTGCGAATCGCATCTTCGCCAGAATGACCGAAAGGCGGATTGCCAATGTCGTGAGCCAGGCAGGCTGATTGCACAACCATCCCCAGATCACTTGGGTCGCACCAGTCGGGGAGGGCGCTACGCAGGGTTTCACCGACACGCATACCCAATGAGCGGCCTACACAGCTGACTTCCAGTGAGTGGGTCAGACGCGTATGAATGTGATCATTGCTCGAAACTGGGTGCACCTGGGTCTTGCGCCCGAGGCGGCGAAAAGCACCGGAAAAGATGATCCGGTCGTGGTCCTTGTGAAAAGGACTGCGTCCCAGTTCTTCAGGGCTGTGCAGGGTTTTGCCAAGTCGCTCGCGGTTGAGCAGGGTTTGCCAATCCAAGGCGTTCACTCCGTCGGTAAAGACTGCCTAGCTTCCGGGTTCGATGCGTCGGCTGCAAGGGGTTAAAAACCAACTGCATCGACATCAATCAGGAGTATGCGTTGGTCGTTGTCGAAAAACTGCCCGGCGGTCAGGCAGTACTGATTGGTTGTAGCGTCGCGATAGGTGTTGGACAGGATCAGGCGACGTTCATGCCAGCCTTCTGCGAGCAAGTGGTAGAAGTAGGGACGCCATGACCAGTTATGGCCAATGTAAGTTGCGTCAGAATGCCATTCACCATTGCGCCACTCCAGATTGGGCGTGAGCTGGGTGCCATGCCGATCGCACTGGTAAAAGCGAAGCAACCACGGGTAATCGTGCAGTTGCGGCAGTCGGTCGAGCGCATGCTGATCCCATCGTTGCAGAATCGCCATCAATGACGTCAGTTGCTGGCGAAGATCCATCACCAGCGCCCGCTCTGCCAGTTTTTTCTGCACATAGCAGTCGCGCAGCCGGGCGAATTGTTCGACGAACGCATCCGGGTCGAAGAATGCCTGCTCGCCCCGGGCGAATAGAAAACCCTGTACATAGCGTGCGCCGCATTCAAGGGCGAAATGCAGTTCGGCCTCGGTTTCGACACCTTCCGCGATAATCCAGCAACCGGTTTTCTCTGCCATCTGGGCCAGTGCCTTGACGATATCGCTGCTGGGTCCTCCTTTCGCGGCGGCTTGAAACAAGCGCATGTCCAGCTTGAGAATGTCAGGTTGCAGTGCAAGCACCCGATCCAGCTGGGAGTAGCCTGCACCGAAATCATCAATGGCAATTCGTGCGCCTGCGTCGCGATAGCGGCCCACGACTTCTGCAAGCCGCTGGCTGTTGCCCTCGAGTTCAGTGATTTCAAAAACGATGCGTTTTGGATCGACGCCATTTCGTTGCAGTTGCTTGAGGCTGGGCAGCGGTTGGCCGGGGCGCAGGCGAGATATCCAGCGGGGCGAAATGTTCAGGCTCAGGAACCAGTCATCAGGAGCCTGGTGAAGTCGACTCAGCGCGTTGTCCCGGATAATACGATCCAGTCGACGTAATGCTGCAGCAGGTATTCGCGGGTCGGCGAACAACGGGCCGACAGATTTGAGCTGGCCGTCATTCTGGAGAACACGGCCCAATGCTTCAACACCAGCAATACGGCCAGTAGCGGTATCAATGAACGGCTGAAAGCAGGCAAGGGGTTGCCCATCGATCACATGGCCTCCTCAGTAAACTCGGCAGTTAACGGCAATAACGCGGCGGTTGAAAAGGGACTGTTGAAACGGCTTTCAGGAACGTATCCCACAACGAAATCGACGGCTTCAGTAGGACCCGAAGCCGTCGATTCAACCTGATGGGGGAGTGCTGCTTGCAAGAACGCAGCCAATTGCCATTAGGGTTTTCGGGAAGAACCCAAAGCCAGCCGAATAATCGGAAGCAGACTTACACCGAGCTTGACGATACGAGTCAACCCGCCAGGGCGTGAACCTTTAGCACCCTTGCCGCCCAGAAATCCGAGCAGCGAGACTACCCCCACACCCCATAACGGCGCATGTTTGATGCCCAATGCGCCTTGCCAGTCAGTGGTCATGCCCCGAACCCGACGCAGTGGCTGCATCAGATTCGTCGACTCCTGGCGTATTTCCTGGCGGTGCATTTCCATGCGCAGGCGAACCAGTGCTTTGCGCAATTCCCGACGGGAATGTTTCTGGTGGGATTCAGGCAGGCTCATCGCATCAATCGCTCACGGTCATTGGCCAGTTCTTCGAGGGTCGCATTGAACGGCGACGATTCGTCGAAAATGGCAGCTTTGAGGCGCAGCGCGCAGAACAGCGCGCACAGCGTGTAGAAGACGCACAGACCAACGATGCCAGCCAGACGATAACTGTCCCACAACACGATGAGCAGTAATGCCGACAAGCCGGTCAGCAGAAGCAGGCCAAACACCAGTGCGAGGCCTGCGAACAACAGCAGGCTCAACGTACGGGCTTTCTGTTCCTGCAATTCGATGCCGAACAGTTCGACATGACTGTGCAGCAGCCCAAGGACCGCCGCACCCAGTCGCCGTGGCGATGATGAGGTCTGGTCTGATGCCGGACCGGATTCAGTTCCCAGAGCCATAGTCGTTAGCGCCTTGTAGCCAGCAGACCAATCAGGAAACCAACGCCGGCAGCAATGCCGACTGATTGCCATGGATTTGTCTGGACGTAATCTTCAGTCGCAACCACGGCAGCCTTGCCGCGCTCGCGAAGCGATTCTTCAGTGATTTTCAGGGTTTCGCGGGCTCGCACCAGGCTCTCGTTGATCTGGCTGCGTAATTCGTCAGCCTGAGCGCCTGCCAGTGAAGCGGTGTGTTCCAGGAGCTTCTCCGTGTCGGCAACCAGTACCTGAAAGTCAGCCATCAATATTTCCTGGGCGTTCTGTGCTGTTTGGCGTGCCATTTTTCTCTCCATTAAGTACGTATGGGGTTTCGAGTACAGGGCGTTGCTGAAGGTTCACTCCAATGCCGCATGAAATCGTTGGATGGGCCTGCAAGGCGTTTTGCGGTGTGTTGGTGCGCTGTCTTTCGCTGTGCGCTCATCAGGAGCGCACAAGGGCGGTACTGGTTTGCTTATACCGCTGCAGCGCTGCGTCAGGAGTTTCCATTATTTTTCCGTCTCTGTCTCGGTGCGCATACCGGCAGGCTTGCATCGCCTGGATTATCGCAATAGCTGCGACGCGACGACCTCAACCACGCGAGACTTGGCTATGCTGTAACCCGATGCTGAATCGTGGAGTGCCGTCAGGTCATTATTCTGATGACTTTGCACGTCTCAAGGCCTGCTGATTCAGGCGATTGAGCCTCGGTAAATTCATGGAAGTACTGACGCCGCGGTTGGCGCTCGGGCATGGGCTGGAGAGTGACATGGAGCGGCTGTATTCCCTTCAAGGGCTGAGGGGCCTGGCAGTGCTGGGCGTAGTGCTTTTCCATATGACGGCTGTTGAATTGAAGTATTCGGGGGGCGACAGGCTCTTGCCTGGCTGGCTGGATTTCTTTCAGTTAGGGGTCGATCTGTTTTTCGTCATCAGCGGTTTCGTGATGGTCATCGTCAGCCGGGGACGTTTTCAGAGTGGCGTTGAAAGCCGACGATTCCTGTTCAATCGCGTCTCGCGTATTTATCCGACCTACTGGCTGTATTTTTTCATCACGCTGGCGGTTTATCTGCTTCAGCCAGGGATGGTCAACAGTGGTCATGGAGAGTCCAACCTGTGGCTGTCTTTTTTGTTGCTGCCCAGTGACAAGGTTCTATTGGTCATGGTGGCGTGGTCGCTGGTGTTTGAGTTGTGGTTCTATCTGGTGTTCAGCGTCCTGCTGTTTTTCAAGGAGCGCTACCTCCCGTGGCTGCTGGCAGTCTGGGCACTGGTGTTACTGGCGTTCAACATGCTGGAGGACTGGCAGGCGTACTCGCCTGTGCTGGCAGTGGTTCTGCATCCTTATGCGCTGGAGTTCATCGCTGGAGCGCTACTGGCGCTGTTATTTTACAGCCGACACAGCGTTCGTATTCCCGACTTTGCGGTCTGGGGCTTATTGGCGGGGGCATTGCTGCTGGGTACTCCCCTGATCGGCCTGTACGGATTGTTTGAAGGTCATGGTTTGGTGCGGATGCTGGTGGTGGGTCTGGTGTTTGGCTTGCTCGTGTTCACGCTGGCATTGTTGGAACGGCGTAAACACCTGTCCACGCCCAAGGGACTGGTATTGATCGGCGACATGTCTTACACCGTCTACTTGTCCCATCTGCTGGTGTTAGGGGTTATCGGGCGTATCTGGCAATTGCTGGGCGGTTGGCCGGGGACGCTGATGGACAACATTTTCTTCGCAGCACTGATGATGAGTGCGGTGTTATGTTACGGCTGGGTCGGTTATCGCTGTTTCGAGAAGCCGGTGCTGGATCGGGCCAATGCGTTTGCCCGTAAATACTTTCGAGCGCGCTCATCTGGCCTGGAGCGTGCGCAGTAAGATTTGGCGGCGTGCTACGTGTCTGGAGTCACCGTTGGATATACACCTTGCTTCACTCACCCCGTATGGCGGCATTACGGTCATGCTGCCCGCTGCAATCGTCATCACCGGTTGGCTCTGGCTGACCCGCTCGCGTCGCTCGGCGCTGCTGTGGATGGCCACTGTTTTTGCGGTCTACTCGATCGTGGCCGTCAGTAAAATCCTCTTCAAAGGCTGGGGCGTGGCGCTGGAAAGTCTCGGGGTTTATGTGCTGAGCGGCCATGCGATGAACACGTGTCTGGTGCTCACGGTGGGCTTGAGTCTGCTCGCCCGGCAGGTGCATCCGGTATTGAGTTGGCCTGCTGCCGCGTTTGGTCTGACCGTGGGGTGGCTGTTCAGTATCTACTGCGTTGCGCCGTTCATTCATCCGTTGCCTGAAGCGATTGCTGGTGCCTTGCTGGGCTCATTGGCGGCAGGCTTTTTTCTGTTGGGTCTGGAAAATTTCCAGCCGGGCCGGATTCCTTCGGCAGCCGTGGTGATCGGCTTGTTGTTCATCGCCTTCAATGCGACGACGCCCAAATACACTGCGGAGTCGATTCTGGATCGTATTTCAATGCGGATTTCCGGTGCGGGGCAAGTCTACAAAGCACCGGAATGGCGGGTACCCGGGGAGCCGCTCTGATCTGCCGGTTCATCTCGACGACTATCTTTGGCAGGCCTAAGATAATCGTTCATTTTCTGCGCCGAGGGTCGTGGGTATGCCTCCTGAATGTCAGTTGTTTGGCACGTTGGGGTGCCATCTGTGTGAGGTCGCCGAAGCCGAATTAATGCCGTTGGTGGAGCACGGATTACTGGTGGAACTGGTGGATATCGCTGAGAGCGAGCGGTTGTTCGAAACCTATGGTCTGCGCATTCCGGTGTTGCGTCGTGTCGATACCGGCGAGGAACTGGACTGGCCGTTCAGTGCGGAGCAGGTGGTCAGTTTTCTGTTGTAGGTGTTGAGCTTGTGGGGCAGTTCACGACGTGGGACCGGCTTTAGCCGGGAAGTCGGCGTTCCTGACGACGACAATGTAATGACTGTCCCGTCCTCTTCCCGGCTAAAGCCGGTCCCACGCCATTGCCAATATTTGGATAACGCATCTAATAAGCGAGGCCTGGCCGCGACAAGGGCAGGTAAACACCCGTACACACATTCCGCGGAACTAATTTGCCGTCAAGCTGGTACAAGATCAGGTACGACCTTCATCCCGGCAGGCTTTTTTTGGACTGCCTTGCACTTTTCTCAGCAAATGGACGAATGATGAAATCTTATCTCTGGCTTGGCCTTGTAGGCGCTTTTTCCCTGAACACGGCATTCGCCGAATCGGCGTCTGTACCGATGAATCTCGTGAGTGCGACGGAGGCGGCGAAGCCGATTGGCGAAGTCATTATCACCGAAACTGAATATGGCCTTCTTTTCACTCCCAACCTGACCTCGTTGCCAGCCGGTGTTCATGGCTTCCACATCCATGAAAACCCGAGCTGTGAACCCGCCGAGAAAGACGGCGTAAAAATCGCCGCTCAAGCTGCAGGTGGCCACTGGGACCCGAAAAAGACCGGCAAACACCTCGGGCCTTATGCCAACGGTCACTTGGGTGACCTTCCGGCTATCTACGTCACAGAAGACGGCATGGCCAACTACCCGGTCCTCGCGCCACGTCTGAAAAAACTGAAGGATGTAAAAGGTCATGCGTTGATGGTTCACGCAGGCGCGGATAACCATTCCGACATGCCCAAGCCTTTGGGCGGTGGCGGTGATCGGGCTGCTTGCGGCGTGATCTGAAACGGTCAGTCGATTAGCCGTTGCAAGGCTCTTGGGTGATAATGCTGCGCTATTCACCCAAGAGTCTCCCACGAGCCCGCGTATGTCCGAGTCTGCTTTTTCCGCTGCCAACAGCCAGGCCAGCACCCTCTACCTGCCGCCAGGGAAGTGGCTCACTGTGCTCGATTGTCTGTGCGCGCATTTCAGCGCAATCAGCCGTGAACAGTGGCTTGACCGTATTGCCCGGGGGCGTGTGCTGGATGCCAACGGTAAACCTGTCGGGGCGGATCTGGCCTATCGGGAAGGGCTGCGGATTCACTACTTTCGCGAAGTGCCCAATGAAACGCCAATCCCGGTGCATGAGTCGATTCTTTATTCCGATGAACATCTGGTGGTTGCCGACAAGCCACATTTCCTGCCGGTGACACCCGCTGGCGAATACGTCGAACAGACGCTGCTGCGCCGTTTGATCCGTCGCCTGGATAATCCTGACCTGGTGCCATTGCACCGTATTGATCGACATACAGCCGGGCTGGTGCTGTTCTCGGCCAGCAAACAAACGCGCTCGGCGTATCAATCATTGTTCCCGACCCGGCAGATCGACAAGCGCTACGAGGCCATTGCGCCCGCGTTGCCAGGTGTCGAGTTTCCCAGAGTGCACAAAAGTCGATTGATTGATGGCGAGCCGTTTTTTCGCATGCAGGAAGGCGAGGGCGTCAGCAATACAGAAACCGCCATGGAGGTCTGTGAGCGCAACGGGGACCTCTGGCGTTACGCGCTGTATCCGGTCACGGGCAAGAAACATCAGTTGCGCGTGCACATGGCCGCTTTGGGGGCAGGCATCTGCAATGATCCGTTCTACCCGAACGTGCTCAAGGATGCGGTAGATGACTACGCCAGGCCGTTGAAATTACTCGCTCAAAGCCTGCGTTTTGTCGACCCGGTAACCCGCCAGCAGCGGCGGTTCGAGAGTGAAATTCATCTGGAATGGTAACTCGGTCGTCAGCCAATAAAAAACCCGCACTGGGCGGGTTTTTTTACGTCTGCTGCGTCGGGCTCTGAGTTACAGATCCTTGACAGTACGCACCTGATCTTTGTTGACGCGGGTTTCTTTACCGTCGAGTTGCTTGAACTCGTAGAAGCCCGAATCTTCATCATACTTCGGCGTGTCGACAGCCTGGATTTCCCGGCCATCGGTCAGAGTGATCACGGTCGGCGATGCACAGCCTGCGAGGGATGCCAGGCCCAGTGCGAGCAAAAAGGCAGCGGGAAGGGTCCGTTGTTTCATTACGGTGTCTCCTGATCGATTCTTGGTTAACTGACGTTTAAGACGTATCTGCTTGCAGCAAGTTCAAACAATATTAATCACAGCCCAGGGCTTACCCTAGCCTGTGGTCTGGTTCAGCAAGTCCGGGGTATTGAGATTGGCGAGACGGGGATCATCGGTTTCACACTGAACGGCAACAGCATTCAGTCTCTCCATCACCTTGCGCGGGCTGCGTTCTCCGCTTTGCCACGCGGCTTCGAAGGCCTGTAGGTGGCAAGTCGGAACCACGCAGAGCAAGGGTTGCCAGTGCTCGCCGCTGCGCACCATCACTGGCTGGCGAGGATGCCTGAATGCGGTCTCCCGCAGTTCCTGCAGCAATGAGTGGTCAATCAAGGGCACGTCGCAGGGCAGGATCAGCAGATGCGCATGGCGCGCCAGGGGCAGAGCGGCGCGGATACCGGCGAACGGTCCATGAAATTCATCGTTGCCATCCTGCACCAGTCGATCGGCATAATTCGCGTATTGCTCCAGGTTGCGATTGCAGGAGATCAGCAAGTCATCCGTCAGCGGGCGGGTCAGCCGGTGTAAATGCTGGATCAGCGGCTCACCGTTCCAGAGAATCAGACCTTTGTCCCGTCCACCCATACGCTGACCCTGACCACCGGCCAACAGCAGGATGGAACAGGGGGGAAGGGTGATGGCATCTGGCATGAACGACTCGACCGAAGCAGTGGAATGGGGTGCTGTGATATAACACCGGCCTGTTTTCTCTACAACTGGATAGAGCGATGAAAGCCAAGGCTGACACTCCCTTCGTACCGCTGAATATTGCCGTTTTGACGGTCAGTGACACACGCACCCGAGAAACCGATACATCCGGTCAGATGTTTGTCGATCGTCTCACTGAGGCCGGTCACAGCCTGATCGAGCGCGTTCTGCTCAAGGATGACTTGTACAAGATCCGCGCGAAGGTCGCTGGCTGGATTGCCGATGATGAAGTGCAGGTGGTGTTGATTACCGGCGGCACAGGTTTCACCGGCCGTGACAGCACGCCGGAAGCCGTGGCTTGCCTGCTGGATAAGCAGGTCGATGGCTTCGGTGAATTGTTCCGCCAGATATCCGTTCCTGATATCGGCACCTCCACTATTCAGTCCAGGGCCCTTGCCGGTCTGGCCAATGGCACGCTGGTCTGCTGCCTGCCGGGCTCTACCAACGCGGTGCGTACCGGTTGGGACGGCATTCTCGCCCAGCAATTGGACAACCGTTTTCGTCCCTGCAACTTCGTGCCGCATTTGAAGCAAGCCGAGCCTTGCGCAACACGTGGATAAGACAGCGATGAACAAACCCTTGATGCCGGTCGAACAGGCGTTGGCACGCTTGCTGGAAATGGCTGAAGCCGCGCCCGTGACGGAGTCCGAGACCGTGCCGCTGGCGCAGGCACAAGGTCGCGTGCTGGCCCGGGACATGATTGCAACGCTTGACCTGCCACCCTGGCCCAACAGCGCCATGGACGGTTATGCCTTGAGTCTGGCGGACTG
The DNA here is from genome assembly GCF_014357575.1 of Pseudomonas folii. Classification (GTDB taxonomy): domain Bacteria; phylum Pseudomonadota; class Gammaproteobacteria; order Pseudomonadales; family Pseudomonadaceae; genus Aquipseudomonas; species Aquipseudomonas folii. The sequence continues at coordinate 44,888 of NZ_JACONW010000023.1, forward strand.
GAAAGGTGAGCCGCTGGTCGTCAGTCAGCGTATTTTCGCTGGCCAGGCGCCGGAGCCGTTGGCACCCGGTACCTGCGCGCGGATTTTCACCGGCGCACCGGTTCCTGCGGGGGCCGATTGTGTCGAGATGCAGGAAAACGCTGAAGTCTTTCCCGATCAGCGCGTGGGCTTTACCGAGCCTCTACAGATGGGCCAGAACATCCGCCCCCAAGGCCAGGAAACCCGTACAGGTGACAAGGTCCTTGCTGCAGGCACGCGCCTGGGGCCTATCGAACTGGGGCTGACGGCTTCGCTGGGGCTGGCGGAGTTGCAAGTGATAAGGCGCGTTCGGGTTGCTGTGCTCTCGACGGGGGATGAACTGATCGAACCGGGTCAGCCGTTGGGGCCGGGGCAGATCTACAACAGCAACCGCGTGTTGTTGTGCAGTTGGCTGAAAAGGCTGGAGTGCGACGTGGTGGACGCCGGGATTCTGCCCGATGACCTGGAGAAGACCCGTACGGCATTGGGTGCGCTCAACGACGTGGACTTGATCCTGTCGACTGGCGGCGTTTCGGTAGGGGAGGCTGACTTCCTCGGGCGCGCATTGCGCGAAGAGGGCGAATTGTCGCTGTGGAAACTGGCTATCAAGCCCGGAAAGCCGCTGACGTTCGGGCATTTTCGCGGTGTTCCGGTGATCGGCCTGCCGGGTAATCCTGCATCGACTCTGGTTACTTTCGCCCTGTTGGCCCGTCCATATCTGTTGCGCCGCCAAGGTGTGGTCGATGTCACGCCGCTGCAGTTTCCAGTACCGGCAGGTTTCGCCTGGACCAAACCGGGCAACCGACGTGAGTATTTACGCGGCAGGCTGGAGCAGGGGCGGGCGGTGTTTTACAAAAACCAGAGTTCTGGTGTGCTGCGCAGTGCGGCCTGGGCTGATGGCTTGATTGAGGTTCGCGAAGGCAGCACCGTCGCCGAGGACGACTGGGTCAACTTCATTCCTTTGAGTGAAGTGCTCGGCTGAGTGGGTTTTTACCAGTCCGGATGGTCTATCCGCGAGGCATGAGCTACCCTCAAAAACGCTGACAAGTTGGGCATTTCGGTTTCGCCCTGGAGTTTTGTTATGCCGTCTTTGAGAGTGGCTTGTGTCATCCCTACTTATAACGGTCGAAAAGACCTGGAGCGATTGCTGGATTCTCTGGCAACCCAGACCGCTGTTTTCGACACCCTGATCGTTGACTCAAGCTCCAGCGATGGAACGCTTGAGTTGGCTCGTTCGCGTTGCGCGAACGTGACCCGCATTGACAGCAAGGAATTCAACCACGGCGGCACGCGGCAAATGATGGTTGAGTTCAACCCTGATTACGACGTCTACGTCTATATGACACAGGACGCGTACGTCGAGGATGTGCAGGCCATCGCCAACATACTGCTGCCTTTCGCCGACCCGAAAGTCGGTGCCGTCTGTGGGCGCCAGTTACCCCATAAAGACGCCAGCCTGCTGGCCCAGCATGCCCGCTTGTTCAATTACCCGCCGGTGTCGCAGATCAAGACGCTGGACGATGCGCCTGTCCTGGGTATCAAGACACCGTTCATGTCCAACTCGTTTGCGGCCTACCGCCGTGACGCCTTGCTGGATATTGGTGGCTTTCCCCAGCATGTGATCTTGTCCGAAGACATGTACGTCACGGCGAAAATGCTGATGGGAGGCTGGAAAGTTGCTTATGAAGGCTCCGCAGTGTGTCGGCATTCCCATAACTACACGATTTGGGAGGAGTTTCGGCGCTACTTCGATATCGGTGTGTTCCAGTCGCGGGAAGCCTGGATCTACGCCACGTTCGGCGGCGTCGGTGGAGAGGGGATGCGCTACGTCAAGTCAGAACTCAAATTCCTCGGACCTCGGCGCTTCCTGCTCTGGCCGCTTTCGTTCATTCGCAATGCTGCAAAGCTGATGGCTTACAAACTCAGCAAACAGGAAAAACATCTGCCGAAGCGTCTCAAGAAAAAGCTGGGCATGCATGGCCGGTATTGGGATGGGCCGTTTGGCTAGCGGTGGGTTGTTGCGTCCATGCGCCAGTACACGACGTGGGACCGCTTTAGCCGGGAAGAGGCCGGGACAGACGCTGAATCTTCATCTGCAGAAATACCGCCTTCCCGTCTGAAACGGAACGCTGTCCGGCCGCTCCCATGTCATCAATGATCCTGTGGGAACGGTGCTCGTCCGCGAAGAGGATGTTACAGGCAGACCTGACCTTCGGATGCCAGCCCTATCAATCCTTCCCGGCTTCCTCTTCCTGTCTATCCGCCTCGAACAACTGTGCCAGTTCTTTCCTGGCTTCCCGGGCCGTCTGTAGTACCTTCGCTGCGTCGTCATACACCAGATGCTGCGCTGCCAGAACCTGCTCATCGTGGCGTTTGAAGCGACTGATACGTGCATCCGCCTGAGTCTGGGTCAAGCCCAGGCCGATCAGGGTCTGCCGACTCATTTCCAGACTGGAATAGAAGGTTTCCCGAACTGCCTGCGCGCCGACATCGATCAGACGGTGAACATGCTGCCGGTTGCGAGCGCGGGCAATGATCTTGATGTTCGGGTACAGCTTGTTAACCAGCTCGGCAGTCTTGATGTTGATATCAGGATCATCCGTCGCAATGATGAAAAACTCTGCCTGTTCAACCTTTGCTGCGCGAAGGATTTCCGGGCGCAACGGATCGCCGTAGAACACCGGAACATTACCGAAACTGCGCGAAAACTCGATGGATTCCACGGCGGTATCCAGGGCGACAAAAGGGATGTTCTGGGCGCGCAGAATCCGCGCAACAATCTGGCCCATGCGACCCATGCCCGCGATAACGACGCGCGGCGCGTCGGTGCTGATGTCCCGGTACTCGTCCGGGACTTCCACAGTGACTGGCTTGGGTTTGAGCCAACGGGCTATGCCCAGTAGCAACAGCGGTGTCAGGGCCATGGACAGCGTGATGGTCAGTACCAGCGTGTCGTATAACTGAGCGTCGAACAGGCCCTGATCACTGCCGATCTTGAACACTACAAAGGCGAACTCACCACCCGCAGCGAGCACGATGCCCAGTCGTAGCGCGCTTTCTTTGCCTAATCCTCCCGCCAGGCGCCCGACAATAAACAGCATCGGCAATTTGATGAAGATCAGTAGCAGTGTCAGCCCCAGCACGACCAGGGGTTCGCTGAGCAACAATCCGAGATTGGCACCCATGCCCACGCTCATGAAGAACAGCCCAAGCAAAAGGCCTTTGAACGGTTCGATCTGCGATTCCAGCTCGTGGCGGTACTCCGAGTCGGCCAGCAGCAGTCCGGCAAGGAAAGCCCCCAGTGCCATGGACACGCCGACCAGATCCATCAGCCATGCAGTGCCGATAACTACCAGCAAAGCGGTGGCCGTGGACACTTCCTGGATTTTGGTCTTGGCCACGATGCGGAATACCGGACGCAGCAAATAGCGACCACCTACCACCACAATCGCAATGACGCCCAGAACTTCCAGGCCGTGAGTCAGGCCATCGCTGGCGCTGAGTTTGTCGTCAGTACCGGCAAGCAGCGGCACCATGGCAATCAGCGGGATAGCGGCGATGTCCTGGAACAGCAGAATGGCAAACGCCAGCCGGCCGTGAGGGCTGTTCAGTTCCTTGCGCTCGGCCAGGCTTTGCAGACCGAAGGCGGTGGACGACAGTGCCAGGCCCAGTCCCAGCACAACGGCGGTATTCAGTGGCTGGCCGAAAGCGAGCAGGGCCAAGACGCCGATGACCAGCCCGGTCAACAATACCTGCGCCATGCCGACGCCGAACACAGCTTTGCGCATCACCCATAGACGCTTGGGCGAAAGTTCGAGGCCGATGATGAACAGCAACAGCACAACGCCAAGTTCAGAAATATGGCTCACGCTTTCGGGATTGCCGATTAACCCCAGTACCGATGGGCCGATGATCACACCAGCGAACAGGTAACCGATCACGGCGCCCAGTTGAAGCCGCTTGGCCAGTGGCACGGTCAGAACCGCGGCGAACAGGAACACGACTGCGGCCTGCAACAGGCTGCCTTCATGGGGCATGGTTGACTCCTTGCTAAACACGAAGAGACCGAATGGACGGCCTTGAAAGGGCGCTATTAAACCACGCGAATTGTAACCGGCGTTGTCCGGATGTGCTCTGGCATGGGCTTTAAAGCAATGCTGAGGAAGGCATGACGCGGAGGGTGCATGGAGGATGCCGATGTCAGGCTTGGCACATCAGCGTAAGATGGGCGCGCATTCGTGCGCAACGAATGCTGTCCATGAAGATTTCAGGAACCCTGCAATGACCAATAAACAACGTTTGATTTATTCGCTGCTGATTGCCCTTGTAGTACTGGCGGTCATGCTGGGCCTCTCACAGTTGCAGGCCAGCGGCGTCATCAGCGAGAAGACTTTCCAGTACATCGCTATCGCCGTTGCCATTCTGGTTGTGGTCATCAACGGCGTGATACGTCGCAAGGTCAAGCGCTGACGGCTTTCGGCCCGGATCACCGCCGGGCCGTCATTTCATTGCGTCGACTTGCCCGGTTCGTTGAGTTGTTCCATGGCCTGAGGATGCAGGCTGTAGCTTTTATCCGGATTGAGAAAAATAACGCCTTCATCGCAGAGGCGTTTAAGCACCTCCCGCACGCTCAGAAAGGACAGCGGGATATCCAGCTTGAGCATTTGACTGTGCACACCACGTACGCCCAGAGGCTGGCCTTCGCTGGTGGCCTGGAGCAGTGCATCCAGGACTTTCAACCGGACCAGGCTGGTCCGCAGACCAAAGCTTTTGAGCAACTTCCTGATAGGTTCGTTGCCCTGGCGCTCTGTATCAGTGGCAGGCGCCTGCGCCTGCGCTGCAATGGCTGACTGGCGCAGCATCGTTCGGGTGGTGGTGGCTTGACGATTCAACATGCGCAAATTCCTTTTCAGGCTCTAAAAAATGCTTGCCTCACTGAGTAAGACGTATGAGCGCTGCAAATCCTCAATCGTTTTCGAAAAAAACTTTACCGGTCATCGCTTCGACGGCTGCCCGGCAGCGCGCTGCGCACTAAATTTCCCCGTCGTTCTTCGTCTCTAAGTGAGCGACAGCCCCTCTCGGCTGTGCGTGTCTGTAAGCCAGTCATCAGGAGTCAGAGTGATCATTTTCAAGCGCGTACCGACGTTATGTATTTCCGGATTGTTGTTCGGCCTGAGTGTCAGCGCCCATGCGCAGTTGCCCGCGCAACAGGCCAGCGCCGAAGTCCGCAGGACCACCTTTGGCGTGCCGCACATTCGCGCACAGAACGAGCGCGGCCTTGGTTATGGCATCGGTTATGCGTACGCACAGGACAATCTCTGCCTGTTGGCCAATGAAGTGGTCACCGTCAACGGCGAGCGCTCACGTTACTTTGGTCCTGAGCAACAGACCTTCGAAAAACGCAACAACATGGCCAGCGATGTGTTTTTCAACTGGCTGAACACGCCCGAGGCCGTGGCCGAATTCTGGAAGGCCCAGACGCCACAGGTCCGCCAATTGGTTGAAGGGTACGTCGCGGGTTACAACCGGTTCCTCGCGGAAACACGGGAGGCCGGCACCCAGGGTGAATGCCTGCAGGCGCAGTGGCTACGCCCGATCACTGTCGAGGATCAGGTCAGGCTCACCCGTCGCTTGTTGGTAGAAGGCGGCGTTGGGCGCTTTGCTGAGGCGCTGGCAGCCGCAGCGCCGCCTGCCGCCAGTGTTGCGAGTCGCTCGATAGATTCGATGTCATTCGCCAGTGCCGCTGCCCATGATCAGGATTTTGCGCTCGAGCGAGGCAGCAACGCGGTGGCGATCGGACGTGACCGGTCGGATAACGGGCGGGGCATGCTGCTGGCCAATCCGCATTTCCCGTGGGTCGGCGGCATGCGTTTTTATCAGATGCACCTGACCATCCCCGGCAAACTCGACGTGATGGGCGCTGCGCTGCCTGGTTTGCCGCTGATCAATATCGGTTTCAGCCAGCATCTGGCCTGGACCCATACGGTGGATACCTCGAAACACTTTACGTTGTACCGCCTCAAGCTCGATCCCGGGAATGCCACGCGTTATATCGTTGACGGTCAGTCCCGACCGCTGAAGAAGGCCACCGTCAGCGTTACGCTGGCTGACAAGGATGGCAAGCCGCAACAGCAATCCCGTGAGATCTATCAGTCCGAGTTCGGTCCGGTGGTGCAATGGCCGGGCAAGCTGGACTGGAATCACGAATATGCTTACAGCCTGCGTGATGCAAATCTGGGCAATGACCGGGTCATACAGCAGTGGTACGCGATGAACCGCGCCGGAAGTCTCGCTGATCTAAAAGGTGCGTTGCAGAAAATACAGGGCATCCCCTGGGTCAACACCCTTGCGGTCGATGATCAGGGGCAGACGCTTTACACCAACTATTCAGTCGTCCCGAATGTCAGCGAGCAGAAGCTCGCCCAATGCAGCGATCCTGCTGCCGGGCTGGAGATGATTGTGCTCGACGGCTCCCGCAGTGCCTGCGCCTGGGATAACGACCCGACAGCGGCGCAGGCCGGTATCTTCCCGGTGTCGGCGTTGCCAGCACTGAGCCGCAGCGACTACCTGCAGAATTCCAATGACTCGGCGTGGATGACCAACCCGGCGCAGCCGTTGACGGGGTTCTCGCCGCTGATCAGTCGTGACGCCCAGCCACTGGGCCCGCGCACGCGCTTTGCGGTGGATCGACTGGCCAGCCTGCAACAGGCTGGCAAAGTTACCCTTGCCGACTTGCAGGCGATGGTCATGGATAACCGAGTGTACATGGCCGAGGCGGGCGGGCTGCTGGATGACCTGCTGCAATACTGCGCCGGGTATTCGGGTGCTGACGTCGCGACAGTCAAAAGTGTTTGTACGAGCATGAGTCAGTGGGACCGCAGCGCCAATCTGGACGCTGGCGTAGGCTACGTGCATTTTCAGAACATCGCCAAGGCGCTGCAAAGTGTGCCGAATGCCTGGCGTATCGCATTTGATCCGGCCAATCCGATCCATACGCCACGCGGCCTGGACGTGCAGCAGGCGGGCGTAACCGAAGCGTTGCACGCGGCAATACTGGAATCGGCGGAGCAATTGAGCAAGGCGGGGCTGACGGCAGACAGTCGGTGGGGGGATATTCAGGTTTCAACTGCGGGCACGCAACAGACGCCGATTCATGGTGGCCTGGGCATCTTGGGCGTGTACAACGCGATGCAGACCGTCCCGCGTGGTGACGGCAAGCGTGAAGTGGTCAGCGGCAGCAGTTATTTGCAAGTCGTGAGTTTCGATGAGCGTGGCCCCCATGCTCAAGGCTTGCTGGCGCCTTCGGAATCAACCCGCCCCGAGTCGCCGTATCGTCGGGATCAGACTGAGGCGTTCTCCAGAAAACAATGGGCTGTGTTGCCGTTCACCGAGCAGCAGATCCAGGCTGATCCGGCTTATCGGTTGCAGGTGATCAAGGAAGGGCAGAAATAATCTCAGGGAGGAGTAAGGCTGAGCGCGATCTGCTTTGGATCGCAGCCAGCCTTATTGTCTGAATGCTGCCCAGACCAGGCTCAGCTCCCACACGACCTGCGCAATCCTGGATATTGGAGTGAAGTCGTGGGACCAGCTTGCAGGCCAGCATA
>NZ_JACONW010000230.1 GCF_014357575.1 Pseudomonas folii
CCGCCCGCTCGCTCCAGCGGTCAAAAATCCTTACGCAACTGCACCCCGAAATACCGCTCGTCATCACGCGGTACCGCGCGGGTGATGTAGTTGCCGGTAGCGGCCAGGCCGGGGGAGTAGGACTTGTCTGCCAGGTTCTTGGCCAGTAGCGCTACGCGCCAGCCGTTGTTGTAGTCGGCCAGTGCGACGCTGGCGTTCCAGATGCCGTAAGCGCCTTGTACTGTGTTCGGGTTTTGGGTGATGTCGTACTGTACTTCGCTCTGCCAGCTGTAATCAGTGCCCAGCTCGACATCCAGCCCGTTGTCCAGCGGGATGCTGTAGTCAGCCCGCACGTAGCTTTTCCAGTCTGGGGAGAAGGGCAGGGTTTTGCCGTCGACGTTGCACGATGCCGCCGCGCCCGCCGGGCAGGAGAAGGTGTCGATGCGAGCCTTGGTGTAGGCCACTGCGCCGGAAAGCTTGAGGTTTTGCGTGGCTTGCAAGGCGAAGTCGGCTTCCACGCCTTCGGTGGAAACACTGCCCGCATTGATCAAGCGTGTCACCACGCTGCCGGCCACCGTGTCGAGGAAGTTCGCCTGATAGTTGTCGTAGTCGCTGTGGAATACCGCCAGGTTGGTGACCAGACGATTGTTCCAGCTGGTGGCTTTGACACCCAGTTCCCAGGTATTGGACGTCTCCGGTTTGAGCGCGTCGGTATCACGCGGCTGCATGTTGAAGAACACGTTGTAAGCCGGGCCTTTGTAGCCGCGCGAGTAGGTCAGGTAGGTCATGACGTTGTCGGTGAGATCGTATTGCAGACCCAGACGGCCGGACCAGCCATCTTCATCCACCGAACCGGAACTGCTGGTGCCGGGGTTGATGCCTGACACTGCGGTAGGCGAGGTCGATACCCTCCGGTGATCGTATTCAAGTTCATCGTGAGTCCAGCGTAACCCGGCGATCCCGCGAAAGGCTGGAGTGAAGTTCAGGGTGCTTTCGCCAAACACCGAGTAGCTGTCGCTGGTTGTCCCGTAATCGGCGACACCCACGGCGCTGGCGGTTGGCGTTACCAGCGTGCGGCGATAGGTTTCTTCATCCTTGCCGTGCATGTAATACAGGCCGCCAACGTACTCCAGAAACTGACCTTTTGGCGAAGCCAGGCGCAATTCCTGCGAGTACTGATTGAAGTCCAGATCGCCCTTGTCTTCAGTGCCGGGGAATGCTGCCGTGATGTTCGACAAGCGATCGCCGTCCTGCCACTGCGTGTTGTTCCAGCCGCGCCAGGCGGTGATCGACGTCAGGGTGTAGTCACCCAGATTCCAGTCCAGTTGGGCAGAAAGACCTTTGTTGATGTCTTCAACATGGCTGCGGTAATCGCTGACGATGTCCCGGTTATGGTCGCTGGCGCGAACCGGCGCGAGGGCTCTGGCAAAGGCCGGGTTCAGCGTTGAGCTGACGACGCCGTTCGGTGCGTCATCGTGGGACTGCATGTAGTCGGCGATCACGGTCAGTTTGACGTCATCGTTGGGGGTGAATTCCAGCTTGCCGCGCGCGCCCTTTCGGTTGTAACCGTTGACTTCCTGACCGTTGGCCTTGTTGTCGACGTTGCCGTCATAGCTGCCGAACAGGGTCGTGACCGAGGCTTTGAGAGTATCCGGAATCAGACTGCCGCCGATGCCGAAACGGGTTCGGCTTTCGTTGCCGTTGTAGTACGACTGATCGATGTAACCATGGGTTTCCTCAGTGGGCGCCTTGCTGATCACGTTAAGCACGCCCGCCGACGCGTTCTTGCCGAACAGCGTGCCTTGCGGGCCGCGCAGCACTTCGATGCGGTCCAGATCGAGCAGGTCCAGCGTCGCCTGCCCAGGCCTTGCGTAGACCACGCCATCAACCACCGTCGCAACCGTCGGCTCCACGCCGGGTGAGGTGGAAATGGTGCCGACACCCCGGACAAACAACGAGGTGTCTTTGTTCGATGCGCCGGTCCGGAAGTTCAGGCTGGGGATCTGCTGGACGATGCTCGATACGCCGTTGCGGTTATCGCGTTCCAGCTGTTCGCCATCGACCACAGAGACCGCCACCGGTACTTTCTGCAGCGATTCTTCACGGCGGGTGGCCGTCACGGTCACTGCCTGCAAGGTCGCCGTCTGGCCGTCGGTATTGGTTGTGCTGCCGTCGGCGGCAATGCCTGGCAGTGAAGTCAAGGCCAGTGCTGCAGCGATGGCTTGCGCCAGACGCGCCGGTTTGATGATGTCCCCAGAGGTGTGTTGCATGTCTATGCTCGCTTGAAAGATGCCCTGACTGCCGTGACTCTTCGGTCACTGCTCCTGATGTAGGCGTTGGCTGTGTTCCGGCGGCATTCGCTCAAGCGAGTAGCTGACAAGATCATTCCGTTAGCGCTAACATCCCCAGTATCAGCAAGGACGCGATAGATCGTCCAATACTCAAAAATTACTTTTATATTCTTTTTTGTTAGAAGGGCATGAGCCTTGAGCGATCAGAAAAGCCCTCCGCGCAAACGTCGTGGAGCAGGGCGTATCACGCTGGATACGGTAGCCAGACATGTCGGCGTCTCGACGATGACGGTTTCGCGCTATTTCAACCAGCCGGACCAGGTCTCGGACGAGCACCGCGAGCGTATTGCGGCCGCGGTGGCTGAGCTGGGGTATGTCCCCAATCTGGTGGCGGGCGGTCTGGCGTCGGCGCGCGGGCGGATTGTCGGCATGGTGGTGCCGAACATCTCCGGGCCAATCTTTGCCAGCACCATCCAAGGTTTCAGCGACACCCTCACACGACACGGTTATCAGTTGCTGCTGGCGTCGAGTTACTTCTCGGTCGAGCAGGAGGAAAACGCAGTTCGCGCCTTTCTCGGTTGGTCGCCTGCCGCACTGGTAGTGACCAGCCATTTTCACAGCGCGGCCACCGAGAAGATGCTCGCAGACACAGATATTCCGCTGGTGGAAACCTGGGATTACCAGCCGGATCGTGCGCCGATCCAGATCGGCTTTTCCCACTACGAGGTGGGTGTCACCGCTGCGCGTTACCTGCACGGCAAGGGCTACCGAAGGATTGCTTTTGTGCAGAACAGCGCTGCGGGTGACTTCAGTGCCATTGAGCGTCGTGACGGCTGCGCGGCGACGCTGATCGAGCTGGGGCTGACGCCGATCCTGTTTGCACCGGACCCGGATCGAGCCCCGTTCGAAGCGGGCAAACAGGCGATGCAGGTGTTGATGAGCGCGGCTGAAAAACCCGATGCGATTGTGTTTGCCAACGACAACCTGGCTGCGGGCGGACTGCTCGCAGGGCAGCGCGCCGGGCTGCGTATTCCGCAGGATTGTGCGGTGCTGGGATTTGGTGATTACGCGTTTGCCGAGATGCTGTTGCCCAGTTTGAGCACCATCAAGCCACCCGCGCTGGACATCGGCGTGCTGGCTGCCACACGGCTGTTACAAAGTCTCGGCGTGATTGGGCTGGAAGGGGAATTGCAGCGCTTGAACCTGCTCAAGTGTGAAGTGATTGAGCGGGAGAGTACGTGATGCATGTGGGAGCGGTGCTTGGTCTGGGCGGCATTCCGACGATAAACGATAACGCGGTATGTCTTCCAGCTTCGTCTCATGTATCGCGGGCAAGCACCGCTCCCACAGGTTATGCGCCATTCAGTGGCATCTCCATTTCCGCAGGCCTATTCGCAACTTGATATCGAGTGTTATGCAATTAACGAATATCCATCTGAGAAAATATTCTTTTAAGAAATATATCGTCTCGTGGATTATTTAACTCAAGCGTCGTCGCAGAGCCATCCGCTCTGCCTCGGGCTTTCATTTGAAGGTTTTGCAGGAGCACACAATGGGCAATGTCCAAAGCGCCGGCGCACTCGATGTGCTGTGGCGACCGGCACCGGGCGGCGAGCTGCTCGATCTGGGGCGCGTTTATCGCGGTCCCTTGGCGCTGTCGCGTCTGCACAGCACGCCGAAAAGGATTTTGAGCCGTCGTGAAGCCGTCTTGCTGGGCGTGTTCGCCCTGGTGTTGCACGGTGCGGTCATTTACTGGGTTAACCAGAATCCGCCTGCTCCGCTGCCGGTCGCACCACCCGAAGTTCCACCGATGACCATCGAGTTTTCCCAGCCTGCGCCGCCAGTGGTAGAAACGCCTCCGTCGCTGCCCGAGCCCATCGTGCAGCCGGTGGTGGAGGAACCACCACCGCCCGTGGAAGACGAACTCGCGGTCAAACCGCCGCCGCCCAAGCCGATTCTAAAGCCCAAACCGGTTGTAAAACCTGTGCCCAAGCCGGTCGCGAAACCCGTTGAGCAACCGCCAGCTCCACCGGCGCCGCCGCAACCGGTTGCAGCACCTGCGCCGCCCGCGCCACCTGCACCTAAGCCGGTAACGCCAGCCTCTGCCAACGCCGGTTACCTGAAAAACCCGGCCCCGGAATACCCTGCACTGGCCATGCGTCGCGGTTGGGAAGGTACAGTGTTGTTGCGTGTGCATGTACTGGCCAGCGGCAAGCCGGGTGAGATTCAACTGCAGAAAAGCAGCGGACGCGATCAACTCGACGACGCGGCCCTGGCAGCGGTTAAACGCTGGAGCTTTGTACCGGCCAAGCAGGGCGATGTTGCCCAGGACGGCTGGGTCAGCGTGCCCATCGATTTCAAGATTCGTTAACCCTTATTCGTTTGAATCTGCGAGCTACCTGAACAAAAGGCGCATCGCTACACAACCTGTCTTGTTCTGAGACATGCCTTTTTCAGAGAGAGCCGCGCCATGAACCTACTTGCTTCCCCTTTCGAATCCGTCGAGCACGCCGTCATCTGGCTACTGGTCCTGTTTTCCGTTGTGACCTGGGGCCTGGCCCTGCTCAAAGGGGTGCAGTTCACCCGCCTGAAGAATCAGGATCGTAAATTCCACAAGCAATTCTGGGCCGCATCGAGCCTTGATTCCGCCGCGCAACTGGCTCAGGAGCAACCGGGCGCAGCCGCCCGTGTGGCGTTGGCCGGTTATGCCGCCATCCAAGTGCCGGATGGCGCGCAGGCCACGGACCTGAGCCAGGCGATCAATCATCAGGACCGTCTGGAGCGTGCCCTGCGTCAGCAAATCGTGCGTGAACGCCGCTCGCTGGAAACCGGTCTGGCGGTGGTTGCCAGCATCGGCAGCACTTCACCGTTTATCGGTCTGTTCGGTACGGTCTGGGGCATCATGTCGGCGTTGAAAGGCATCAGTGCGGCGGGTTCGGCAAGTCTTGAAACCGTTGCCGGCCCTATCGGCGCGGCACTGGTCGCCACCGGTGTCGGTATCGCGGTCGCGGTGCCTGCGGTGCTGGTTTACAACTACTTCCTGCGTCGCTTGAAACTGACTGCCGCTGACCTGGATGACTTTGCTCACGACTTTTACAGCCTGGCCCAGAAGAACTCGTTCCGCGTCCTGTTGCATCCGGTGCTGAACAAGCACGGCGCACCTGCGGTTGGCCAGAAAGTGCAGGAGGCGTCCTGAGATGGCTTTCTCCACACAAGACAGCGATGAAGTCCTGAGCGAGATCAACGTCACGCCGCTAGTGGACGTGATGCTGGTGTTGCTGGTGGTGTTCATCGTCACCGCGCCACTGCTGACCAACTCCATCCCGATCAACTTGCCGAAGACCGAATCGGTCGCCCCGGTGGAGCAGAAAGACCCGCTGGTGGTGAGCATCGACGGGCAGGGCAAGCTGTTCATCAACAAGGATGAAATCCAGCCGGATCTGTTGGAAACCAACCTCAAGGCCGCCAAGGAAAAAGCCCCCGACGTACGCGTGCAATTGCAGGCTGACGATGGTGTGAATTATGGGGAAGTGGCCAGGGCCATGGCGTCTATTGAGCGGGCGGGGATTACCAAATTGTCGGTGATCACTGCCAAGTGATGGGCTGAAACGTTACTCAAAAAACTTCGTTGTTTTTACAGGCTGTTTCTTTGGCATGAGGGCAGCCTGTTTTTTTATGCAAACTCAATTTCGAATTGAAATGGAGTCCCCTTGTGGGAGCGGTGCTTGGTCT
>NZ_JACONW010000231.1 GCF_014357575.1 Pseudomonas folii
CAAGACGAAAACACAAACCCCGGCGCAAGGCCGGGGTTTGTGTGCAGCCAAAACCTTAGTTCAGCGAAGCAATCGCTGCGTTCAGGGTTGCGCTTGGGCGCATGACTTTGCTGGTCAGCTCAGGGTTCGGGTAGTAGTAACCACCGATTTCCGCTGGCTTGCCTTGTACGGCGTTCAGTTCGGCAACGATTTTTTCTTCGTTGTCGGCCAGGGTTTTGGCCACTGGGCTGAACTGTGCCTTGAGGGCAGCATCGTCGTTCTGGGCGGCCAGAGCCTGAGCCCAGAACAGCGCCAGGTAGAAGTGGCTGCCGCGGTTGTCGATGTTGCCGACTTTACGCGAAGGCGACTTGTTGCGGTCCAGGAACTCACCGGTAGCCTGATCCAGAGTCTTGGACAGAACCAGCGCTTTCGGGTTGTTGTAGGTGTTGCCCAGGTGCTCCAGAGAAGCGGCCAGAGCCAGGAACTCACCCAGGGAATCCCAACGCAGGAAGTTTTCTTCAACCAGTTGCTGAACGTGCTTCGGAGCCGAACCACCCGCGCCGGTTTCGAACAGACCACCGCCGTTCATCAGGGGCACGATGGACAGCATCTTGGCGCTTGTGCCCAGTTCCATGATTGGGAACAGGTCGGTCAGGTAGTCGCGCAGTACGTTACCGGTGACCGAAATGGTGTCCTTGCCAGCGCGGGTACGCTCCAGGGTGAACGCCATGGCTTCAACAGGTGACATGACACGGATATCCAGACCGGCAGTGTCGTGATCGGCCAGGTACTTCTGGACTTTCTTGATCATCTCGGCATCGTGAGCGCGAGCCGGGTCCAGCCAGAACACAGCAGGGGTATCGCTGGCGCGAGCACGGTTGACGGCCAGTTTGACCCAGTCCTGGATCGGCGCGTCCTTGACCTGGCACATGCGCCAGATATCGCCTTCTTCGACGTTCTGTTCCATCAGCACTTTACCGCTGCTGTCCGATACACGGACAACGCCAGCAGTGGCGATCTGGAAGGTCTTGTCGTGGGAGCCGTACTCTTCGGCTTTTTGCGCCATCAGGCCAACGTTTGGCACGCTGCCCATGGTGGTTGGATCGAAAGCGCCGTGTTTCTTGCAGTCGTCGATCACAGCCTGATAGATGGTTGCGTAGCAGCGATCAGGGATCACGGCCTTGGTGTCCTGCAGTTCGCCAGCAGCGTTCCACATTTTGCCCGAGTCGCGGATCATGGCCGGCATCGACGCGTCGACGATCACGTCGCTTGGCACGTGCAGGTTGGTGATGCCTTTGTCCGAGTTGACCATCGCCAGCGGGGCGCGGACGGCGTAGACGGCCTGGATGTCAGCCTTGATTTCAGCCTGCTTGTCGGCTGGCAGGGCGCTGATACGGTCGTACAGGTCGCCGATACCGTTATTCAGGTTGAAGCCGACCTGCTTGAGTGCATCAGCGTGCTTGGTCAGCGCATCCTTGTAGTACTCAGCGACGATCTGGCCGAACATGATCGGGTCGGAGACCTTCATCATGGTGGCTTTCAAGTGAACCGACAGCAGCACGCCTTGTGCCTTGGCATCTTCAATGGCCGAGGCCACGAAGCTGCGCAGGGCTTTGGTGCTCATGACCGAAGAATCGATGATCTCGCCTTCTTTCACGGCAGTCTTTTCTTTCAGGACGGTGGCTGTGCCGTCTTGAGCGATCAGTTCGATTTTTACGTTATCGGCAGCGCCGATCAGGACAGCTTTTTCGCTGCCGTAGAAGTCGCCATTGCTCATGTGGGCAATGTGGGATTTCGAGTCAGCCGCCCAGGCGCCCATTTTGTGCGGGTGTTTGCGGGCGTAGTTCTTGACCGACAACGGTGCGCGGCGGTCAGAGTTGCCTTCACGCAGAACCGGGTTGACGGCGCTGCCTTTGGTCTTGTCGTAACGCGCACGCACGTCTTTTTCCGCGTCGGTGCTTGGCGACTCAGGATAGTCAGGGATCTTGAAGCCCAGTTCCTGCAGCTCTTTGATGGTCGCCTTGAGTTGTGGCACGGAGGCGCTGATGTTCGGCAGCTTGATGATGTTGGCTTCTGGCGTTGTGGCCAGCTTGCCCAGCTCGGCGAGGTGGTCGCCGATTTGCTGATCAGCGCTCAGGGATTCAGGGAAGCTGGAAAGAATGCGGCCCGCCAGAGAGATGTCTCGCGTTTCAACGTCGATATCAGAGGAGGCAGTGAAGGCTTCGATGATAGGAAGAAGCGAGTAGGTGGCGAGTGCTGGAGCTTCGTCGGTAAAGGTGTAGATGATCTTCGAACGGTTGGACATTTCGTATGAACTCTCTGTTTTGCTGAGCATGCACAAAATCTCGATGCGCGCAGGGTATGCACTTTGCTCGCAGTCTCTTCTTGAGCCTGAGTCGAGGTTTATTCGCGATGATGATGGTAGGTGCATCAGTCGAGCGTCAAGCGGTCGGGCGGCAGTGCTGCCCAACGCATACAAGGGCGCAAAGTCTCTTTCCAGACTCGTCCGCCCCTATGACCCGTTAGTCACGGCGGGAGTATATCAAACCCTTGGCGCTAAGCATTAATGCTAAGCGCTTCAGGCTGCATAAGGTATTGGCCGTTGGTCGAGGTAGGCGGGGAGCGCAGACTGGCGGTACACGCGCAGGGCATTTGTAAGCAGGCGTTACAAACGAAATCGGCCGACTCAGGTCACTGAGCCGGCCGACTTTTCAGGATTGGCGCATTGAGTAGGTGTTCGAATCAGGCGGTGACCTTCTCATGCACACTTGCTTGGGTGCTGACAGGGCTGGGCGACCCCGCTGGTTCAATTGTGACGTCGGTCTTGATCTTTATGGCATGCATTCCCTTGGGGCCCTGGATGATTTCAAAATTGACTGGCTGACCTGCCTTGAGGGTTTTGTAGCCGTCCATGTTGATAGCAGAAAAGTGGGCGAACAGGTCTTCGGTCTTCCCGTCCTCCACGATAAAGCCATAGCCTTTAGCATTATTGAACCATTTGACCTTACCGCTAGACATAGTCATATCCCTCTGCAAAGGACTCCGTTGGGAGTATCATCAACCTCATCCGCCGGACCGAAAAAAATTTTGGTTGACTGCGCGGACCCTTTTTACCCAATGTGGGTTCTATTGTTTGTAACACTGATTAGCCGATAGTCAAGGTCACGCGGCGGTCCATTTGAAAACCGGTCAGACTGCGACTCATTATTCAATCCGCCCTTTACGAACTTTTCTTTCCATGCATGCAATCAGCAAGATTCGACTAACATCAAATCAGGACAGTCCGGATTCCCATGAGGATGACGCGGCTGGCATCGCGGTTCAGGATGCCAAACCGACGTTGCAGGCGCCACCGATGTACAAGGTGGTTTTGTTTAATGATGATTACACCCCGATGGATTTCGTCGTCGAAGTGCTCGAGGTGTTCTTCAACCTGAATCGTGAGCTGGCAACCAAGGTCATGCTGGCCGTCCATACAGAGGGACGGGCAGTATGTGGATTGTTTACCCGCGACATCGCCGAGACCAAGGCAATGCAGGTCAACCAATACGCCAGGGAAAGCCAGCATCCGCTACTCTGTGAGATCGAGAAGGACGGTTAATCGCCGACCACTTGGGTATGAGGTGAAGCTATGTTAAACCGTGAGCTCGAAGTCACCCTCAATCTGGCCTTCAAGGAGGCTCGTTCGAAACGTCATGAATTCATGACTGTCGAGCACCTTCTGCTGGCTTTATTGGACAATGAGGCTGCCGCCACTGTTCTGCGTGCCTGCGGCGCAAACCTCGATAAGCTCAAGCATGATTTGCAGGAGTTCATCGACTCCACTACGCCGCTGATCCCCGTCCATGACGAGGATCGCGAGACCCAGCCAACCCTGGGCTTCCAACGCGTCCTGCAACGTGCTGTCTTCCATGTACAGAGCTCGGGCAAACGTGAAGTCACCGGTGCCAATGTGCTGGTTGCAATTTTCAGTGAGCAGGAAAGCCAGGCAGTGTTTCTGCTCAAGCAGCAGAGCGTGGCACGCATAGATGTCGTCAACTACATTGCCCACGGCATATCGAAAGTGCCTGGGCACGGCGATCACTCTGAAGGTGAGCAAGATATGCAGGACGACGAAGGTGGTGAGTCTTCTGCTTCAGGTAATCCTCTGGATGCCTATGCCAGCAACCTTAACGAACTGGCACGTCAGGGGCGTATTGACCCTCTGGTTGGCCGTGAGCAGGAAGTCGAGCGGGTCGCGCAGATTCTAGCGCGTCGCCGCAAGAACAACCCGCTTCTGGTAGGTGAGGCAGGTGTCGGCAAAACCGCTATTGCTGAAGGCCTGGCCAAGCGTATCGTCGACAATCAGGTGCCTGATCTACTGGCCAACAGCGTAGTTTATTCCCTGGATCTGGGAGCATTGCTGGCAGGTACCAAATACCGCGGTGATTTCGAGAAACGCTTCAAAGCGCTGCTCGGTGAGCTGAAAAAGCGTCCTCACGCGATCCTGTTCATCGATGAAATTCACACGATCATTGGCGCAGGTGCTGCGTCCGGTGGCGTGATGGATGCGTCGAATCTGCTCAAACCGCTGCTTTCGTCAGGTGATATTCGCTGCATCGGCTCGACGACCTTCCAGGAATTCCGTGGCATCTTCGAGAAAGATCGGGCTTTGGCGCGTCGTTTCCAGAAGGTCGACGTATCGGAGCCGTCGGTTGAAGACACCATCGGCATCCTGAGAGGCCTCAAAGGTCGCTTCGAGTCGCATCACGACATCGAGTACAGCGATGAAGCGTTGCGTGCCGCTGCAGAGCTGGCATCGCGCTATATCAATGATCGTCACATGCCCGACAAAGCGATCGATGTGATCGACGAGGCGGGGGCCTATCAGCGCCTGCAGCCGGTCGAGAAGCGCGTAAAACGTATCGAAGTGGCGCAGGTTGAAGACATCGTTGCGAAAATCGCGCGAATTCCGCCCAAGCACGTCAACAGTTCCGACAAGGAGTTGCTCAGGAACCTTGAGCGAGATTTGAAACTGACCGTGTTCGGTCAGGATGCGGCTATCGACTCACTGTCCACCGCAATCAAGCTCTCCCGTGCTGGCCTGAAGTCACCCGACAAGCCAGTGGGTTCGTTCCTGTTCGCCGGTCCTACCGGTGTCGGCAAGACCGAAGCCGCTCGTCAGTTGGCCAAGGCTCTGGGTATTGAATTGGTGCGCTTCGACATGTCCGAGTACATGGAGCGGCACACTGTTTCTCGCTTGATCGGTGCTCCGCCAGGTTATGTCGGTTTTGATCAGGGCGGTCTTCTGACCGAAGCGATCACCAAACAGCCGCATTGCGTGCTGCTGCTCGATGAAATCGAGAAGGCGCATCCGGAAGTCTTCAACCTGCTCTTGCAGGTGATGGACCACGGTACGCTGACCGACAACAACGGGCGCAAAGCGGACTTCCGCAATGTGATCGTGATCATGACTACCAACGCCGGTGCTGAGTCGGCGGCTCGGGCTTCGATTGGCTTCACCCATCAGGACCATTCGTCTGATGCGATGGAAGTCATCAAGAAGAGCTTCACGCCTGAGTTCCGCAACCGCCTGGACACCATCATTCAATTTGGTCGCCTCAGCCATGAGGTCATCAAAAGCGTGGTGGACAAGTTCCTCACTGAGCTTCAGGCGCAGCTGGAAGACAAGCGTGTGCTGCTTGAAGTGACGGAGGCGGCGAGAAGCTATCTGGCGCAGGGTGGTTACGACGCGGCGATGGGTGCCCGTCCAATGGCGCGTTTGATCCAGGACAAGATCAAGCGTCCGTTGGCCGAGGAGATCCTGTTTGGCGAGCTGGCCGACCATGGCGGTGTGGTACACATCGACTTCAAGGACGGCGAGATCACCTTCGAGTACGAAACCACAGCAGAAATGGCCTAGGTCTTACCAGCCAACCAAAGCCCCGCATCTCGAAAGAGGTGCGGGGTTTTTTGGTTGGATTTCGAATTTATGCATTCCCTGTG
>NZ_JACONW010000232.1 GCF_014357575.1 Pseudomonas folii
CGTTCCAGACAAAAAAATCAGGAACCCAGGGTAAACAACACCTGCGGCGCGACGGTCAGACCGATCGGCGCACCAGGGCTGTGGATAACGTTGTCGGAGCTGTCGACCAGCAAAGGCTGAGCGCCACCGACATCCACCAACAGCCGACTCTGGGCGCCCTGAAAGAACTGCCCCACCAAACGCCCGCGCAAATGACTTTCACCGTCCGCCACGCGCAAGTGCTCGGGACGGCAATACACCGTTGAAGGCTGATTCGCAGCCGTCCACGGCAGCTCGCCGCCACTGACTTTCAGCCCCTGAGCCGTGCGTTCAACCACTGAAAATGCATTGAGGTTGCCGACAAAACTGGCGACGAAGGCATTGGCAGGCTGTTGATAAATCTCGCGGGGAGTCGCCAGTTGCGCGACACGCCCTTTCTCCATCACCAGAATCCGGTCGCCTAGCGCCATGGCTTCGCCTTGATCGTGGGTGACGAAAACTGAAGTTATCCCCAGCCCACGCAGCAACTCATCCAGCTCACTGCGCAAGCGTTCTCGCAGCTGCGCATCCAGTGCCGCCAATGGCTCATCGAGCAGCAACACCCGAGGTCGCGGCGCGAGCGCGCGGGCCAGGGCAACGCGCTGACGCTGGCCGCCGGAGAGCTCGTGAATGCTGCGCTTGCCGTGCTCCTGCAAGCCGACCAACTCCAGCAGTTCAGTGCAGCGCTTGTTGCGCTCGGCAGGCGACATGCCGCGAATCTTCAGGCCGTAGACAATGTTCCCGGCCACATCCAGATTGGGGAACAGCGCGTAGTTCTGAAACACCATGCCCACGTCCCGCTTCTCGATAGGCAGACGGGTCACGTCGCTGTCACCGATAAAAATCTGCCCGACATCCGGACTTTCCAGCCCGGCAATCAAGCGCAACGTAGTGGTTTTACCGCAGCCCGACGGGCCGAGAATTGCCAGGGTTTCGCCGGGTTCGATAGTCAGGTTCAGGTCATGCACAGCGACGGTGCCGTCAGCGAATGACTTGCGGCAGCCCTGCAAACGAATAGTGGTTCCGGTCATCGACTCTCTCCACGGGAAAGACGGGCGCTGATGGCCTGCAACGCAATCAAAAGCGGCACGATCATCAACAGAAAAATAAGGGTGTAGGCGCTGGCGACTTCCAGCCGCGCAGACGCGTAACTGTCGGCGAGACCCACCGGCAGGGTTTTGGTCATCGGCGTGTGGAGCATCCAGGTCAGGTTGAATTCACCCAAGGACAAGGTGACGACCATCAACACCCCGGCCAGAATCCCGGCTCGGCAGTTAGGCACCACGACGCTGAAGAATCGCTTGAACGGACCTGCGCCAAGACTGGCTGCCGCCTCTTCCAGTACCGGCAGTTGCTGACGCTGCATGACCGCCATCACCGGACGAACCAGAAACGGCAAAGTGAACAGCACATGGCCCACCAGAATGAACAACCAACTGCTGCGAAAGCCGCCGAACTGGCCGTAGGTCAGCAGCAACGCCAGTGCGCTGGCCAGACCGGGCATGGCCACTGGCAAAACCATCAACTCTTCGAACGCCCGGCTGAAGCGATTGTTCATCCGCACCAAGGCATACGCGGCCGGTACGCCAATCACACAGACGCACACCGCGCAGGCCACCGCCAATTGAATCGACAACCAGACCGTCGGCGAATAGGCCTGCCAGACCTGGATCAACCAGTCGAAGGTCAATCCACTCGACACGCCCTGAAAATAATTGCGCGTCAGGCCGGCGAGTAATGACAACAGCACCGGCACCAACATGAAGGCGCAGACCAACAGGGTAAACAGCAACTGCATGACGAACAGCGATGAGCGCTTCACAGGACAGTCCCCGAGTTTTTCACCAGACGTCGCGCCAGCAACAACACGGCCCAGGTCAACGCGCCCAGTACCACGGACAGCGCCGCAGCGACAGCAAAGTTGGCGTAGTTGGTGAACACGTTGTAGATCGCGACGGGCGTGACGTTGAGCCGCGTGCCCAGCGTGAACGCCGTACCGAACGCGCCCATGGAGGTCGCGAAACAAATCGCTCCGCAGGACACCAACGCGGGGGCGAGGCCCGGCACGATGACGTCACAGACCACTCGCCAATGACCCGCGCCGAGTGAATGAGCGGCCTCTTCAAGGCTGCGATCCAGACTTTCACAGGCCGCCATCACCGTGAGGATCACGCGAGGAATCGAGAAGTACAGGTAGCCCAGAAACAGCCCGGTCAGCGAGTAGGCGAAGATCCAGCGCTCCCCCGCCAACTCCATGCCCAGCATCGCAAACAAGCCTTGGCGACCGGCCAGCAGAATCACCAGAAACCCTACGACCACGCCGGGGAACGCCAGTGGAAAAGTCAGCAACGCCACCAGTGCCGAACGACCGAAAAACCGCTGCCGGGCGAGAAAAACGCCGCTGATGCCACCGACCAGCAAAGCCGTCAACGTGACCACAATTGCCAACACACAGGTCTGGGCAAGACTGCCCAGATACTGCGCACTGCTCAGCACCTGCCAGTAACCCGCGCTGCCGTCACGGCTTTCGCCGCCCAGCAAAATCAGGTGCGCCAAGGGCAGCAACCAGAACGCGAATAGCATGGCTGCGGCTGGAGCCAGCGCCCAGGCCGCTGTCGGGCGCAGGCGCAAGAATCCACGCCTGCCCGGCTTCACGCCCTGAGCTTTCAGAACCGAAGCGGTCACTTACTTGACCTCACTCAAATAGCGCGCTGCGAAAGCTTCCTGCACAGCGGCCATGTGCTCGTAGTCGACCACGCCAGCACGGGCGTAATCGCTGTCCGGCAAGAACTGCGCAGCCACATCGGCAGGCATTTTCACGTCACGTACTGGACGCAGATAAGCCTTGGCCCACAGCGACTGACCTTGATCGGACAGGGTGAAATCCAGCACCTTTTCAGCGTTGGCGCGATGCGGTGCGTTATCCACAATGCTCATCACGTATGGCACGCTGATGCTGCCTTCTTTCGGGATCACGAAAGCAACATTGGCTTTGTCTTTATAGCGGGCGCGATAGGCGTTGAAGTCGTAATCGACGAGGATCGGCAACTCACCCGAGAGCACGCGTGCATATGCGGTTTGCTTAGGCACGATCGGCGAGTTTTTCGCCAGCTTCTGGAAGTAATCGATGGCCGGCTTGAAGTCGTCCAGGGTGCCGCCCATGGCCTGGTTGATCGCCACCGCAGACACGTAACCGACAAAGGCGCTGGACGGATCCAGATAACCGACCATGCCTTTGTATTCTGGCTTGAGCAGATCAGCCCAACTTTGCGGAACCGGCAGACCGCCCAACGCATCGACGTTGACCATGATGCCCAGAGTGCCGGAGTGGATCGCGAACCAGTGGCCTTCCGGGTCTTTCAAACCGGCCGGAATCTGCTCCCAGCCTTTTGGTTTGTAGCTGCCGACAACGCCCGCTTTCTGCGCCTGCAAGCCGAAGGTCACGCCGTAATACACCACGTCGGCAACCGGAGCGGCCTTTTCAGCCACGAGTTGCGCCAATGACTGGCCGGAGTTTTTGTTGTCCAGCGGCACTTGCACACCGGTGGTGTCGGCAATTGCCTTGAGCTGAGTGCCCCAATCCGCCCACTCTGGCGGGCAGTTGTAGCAGATGGCAGTTTCAGCGGCCTGAGCCAGGCTGGCCGCACCGCACAGCAGCAGCGCTGCCAGGGTTTTACTGAAGCGGATCATGAAGCATCTCCTCGTAGGGCTGGGTACTTTCACCCGGCCGGATATGGCAAGGCAGGCAATGGGAAATCGGAGCGGCACCGGCGATTTGCGCCAGCAATTGATCGATCACGGTGCTGGCCAGCGCCGCGATGGGTTGCACGACACTGCACAGCGTCGGATGCATCTGAGCGCCAAGGGCAATGCCATCGAAACCGATAACGGAAAGCTGGCCAGGCACGCTCCAGCCGTTGCGGCGCAGCTCGGCGATCAGACTGATCGCCAGCAAATCGTTGGAGCAGACCAGCGCACTGGGCCGATGGGGGCCACGCAGCAGCGACTCAATGGCGGCAAAGTCGGCTTGGGTATGCGCAGGCATTTCAATCACCGGCAAGCTGTCCAGACCCCGCTCGACCATGGCCTCGCAATATCCGGCGTAACGCAGACGGGCTCGGTCCGATTGCAACGCGGGACCGGCGACCATGCCGATGCGACGATGCCCGGAGTCGAGCAGGTAACGCGTCGCCAGCGCCATGCCCGCGCGGTTATCCACAGACACAGCGCTGTAATCAGGATTGCCCGGCTGGTGATACGCCAGCACGAACGGCGTGTCTTCTTTGACCAGGCTTTGCAGAACCCGATTGCTCTCGGCATCGGTCACGGTCAGCACCAGGCCATCGACGCGCTGACGTAGCAGCTCTTCAACCACAGCGCTTTCCCGTTCGCTGCTGTAATCAGTCGTTGCCAACAGCAGGTTGTAGCCTTTCAAACGCGCAGCCCGCTCCATGGCCTGAAACTGCTCGGCGAAGACCGGGTTAAGCAGGTTGGGCACGATCACGCCAATCAGGTTGGTGGTTTGCAGACGCAACTGACGCCCGAGGCGATTGGGCCGAAAACCCAACTGACGGGCGGCCTCGAACACTTGATCGCGAGTGGCGGGACGCACGACGTCAGGCGACGCAAAGGCTCGCGCAGCCGTCGCCCGCGAAACCCCTGCCAGTCGTGCCACTTCTTTCAAATCACTCATGCCGGCTCACTTTTGAGATCGATCTCATTAGTGGCGACATTAGCGATGCAACATGGCGTTACAGCGACTAAGTGATGACAGTTTGATTGCAGCGCGCAACTTTGCGGTGAAGCTAAAGCCCCATGTCCTGCCCGTCTGCGCTACCATCACGGGCCGACGCGGCAGCCTGCTGCGCGCAGGAGTTAGCATGGCCCACCCGTTCGCAACACTTACGCCAGACCTGGTCCTTGATGCCGTTGAAAGCATCGGGTTTCTCAGTGACGCCCGCATCCTTGCGCTCAACAGTTACGAGAACCGCGTCTATCAGGTCGGCATCGAAGACGGCCAGCCGTTGATCGCCAAGTTCTACCGGCCGCAGCGCTGGACCAACGAAGCCATTCTTGAAGAACACAGCTTCACGTTCGAACTGGCGAACGTCGATATCCCCGTGGTCGCGCCGATGGTGCATGACGGGCAGACTCTGTTCGAACACGCAGGGTTTCGCTTCACCCTCTTCCCTCGCCGCGGCGGCCGTGCGCCAGAGCCGGGCAACCTTGATCAGCTCTATCGTCTGGGCCAGTTGTTAGGGCGTATCCATGCGGTAGGCGCGACCAAACCTTTCGAGCACCGCGAAGCGCTGGCCGTGCAGAACTTTGGTCAGAACTCCCTGGATTTCCTGCTGCAGAACGACTGCATCCCGCGCAGTCTGTTGCCTGCTTACGAGTCAGTGGCAAAGGATCTGCTCAAGCGCGTCGAAGATGCCTACGCCGCCACGCCGCATCAGAACATCCGCATGCACGGCGACTGCCACCCCGGCAACATGATGGCGCGCGACGAGATGTTCCACATCGTCGACCTCGACGACTGCCGCATGGGCCCCGCCGTCCAGGACATCTGGATGATGCTGGCCGGTGATCGCCAGGAATGCCTGGGGCAGTTGTCGGAGTTGATGGACGGCTACAACGAATTCCATGATTTCAACCCGCGTGAGCTGGCCCTGATCGAACCGCTGCGCGCACTGCGCCTGATGCATTACAGCGCCTGGCTGGCCCGTCGCTGGGACGACCCGGCATTCCCGCACAGCTTCCCGTGGTTCGGCACCGAACGTTATTGGGGCGACCAGATCCTCGCCTTGCGTGAACAGCTGTCGGCGCTGAATGAAGAGCCGTTGAAGTTGTTTTGA
>NZ_JACONW010000233.1 GCF_014357575.1 Pseudomonas folii
CCCACAGAAATCTGCGCGTTAAACCACTGCGTTATAAAACTGCTCGCTGCTTTTCTGCTCGACCAGTGCCTGCTCGATGGCAGCCTGATGTACTTCGTCAGCATGTTCTTCGCGAGCTTCAGGCTTGATGCCCAGTCGCGAGAACAACAGCATGTCTTTGTCAGCCTGTGGGTTCGCGGTGGTCAGCAACTTGTCGCCATAGAAAATCGAGTTGGCACCGGCGAAAAACGCCAGCGCCTGCATTTGCTCGTTCATGGCCTCACGACCCGCCGACAGACGCACGTGGGACTGCGGCATCAGAATGCGCGCCACGGCAAGCATGCGGATGAAATCAAACGGATCGATGTCTTCGGCATTTTCCAGCGGCGTACCGGCGACCTTGACCAGCATGTTGATCGGCACCGATTCCGGATGCTCTGGCAGGTTAGCCAGCTGGATCAGCAAATTGGCGCGGTCGTCCAGGGACTCACCCATGCCGAGAATGCCACCTGAGCAGATCTTCATCCCCGAATCACGCACGTAAGCCAGTGTTTGCAGGCGCTCGCTGTAGGTTCGGGTAGTGATGATGCTGGTGTAGAAATCCGGCGAGGTATCGAGGTTGTGGTTGTAGTAATCCAGGCCTGCCGACGCCAGCGCTTCGGTCTGTTCCTGATCCAGACGACCCAGGGTCATGCAGGTTTCCAGGCCCATCGCCTTGACGCCTTTGACCATCTCCAGCACGTAAGGCATGTCTTTCGCCGAAGGATGCTTCCAGGCAGCGCCCATGCAGAAACGGGTCGAACCAATGGCCTTGGCGCGAGCGGCTTCTTCGAGAACCTTCTGCACTTCCAACAGTTTTTCTTTTTCCAGGCCGGTGTTGTAGTGGCCCGACTGCGGGCAGTACTTACAGTCTTCCGGGCAAGCGCCAGTCTTGATCGACAGCAGGGTCGAGACCTGAACGCGGTTAGCGTCGAAATGAGCACGGTGCACCGTCTGCGCCTGAAACAGCAGGTCATTGAAAGGCTGTACGAACAGCGCTCTGACCTCAGCTAAAGTCCAGTCATGACGCAAAGTGGCGGTGGTGCTGGCGCTCATCGGGCGGTCCTCGGTTTTCTACTTTGGTTCTTTGGGTGACCACCTGCAACTCAGCCCTGCTTGCACAGGCTAAAAGTCCACAGGCATGACATGGATGTTTCAGTATGTTTAAGGAAGAGCTATGCGCTGTCAACCATATCCTACCTATCAGGTTTACAGCTGGTTAAAAAACAAACAGACATGTTTATTGTGCGACGAGTCAACAGACACGCTTTATGCAATCTGTACCGCCTGCGAAACCGAACTGCCCTGGCTCGGTGACCAATGCCAGCAGTGCGCACTTCCGCTGGCGATGTCAGGCCTGAGTTGCGCGCAGTGCACGAGGAACGAACCAGCTTTCGACGAAGTAGCAGCGCCTTGGTTGTATGAATTCCCCATCGACAGCCTGATCACCCGCTTCAAGCATCAGGGCAACTGGCCAATGGGACGCCTCATGGCGCAACTGCTCGGTCAGTTTCTGCAACACCGATTCGAAGAAAACCTGCCCCGCCCGGACTTTCTCCTGCCCGTGCCACTGGCGGTTAAACGCCTGCGCCAGCGCGGCTACAACCAGGCCGCGATGCTCGCTGACTGGCTGAGCGAACAACTGCAACTTCCCGTAGAGGACCGGCTAATACTCCGCACCCAGGAAACCCCGGCCCAACAAGGCCTCGACGCCAAAGCCCGCAAGCGCAACCTGCGTAATGCGTTTGTGGTGATGGATGGGGAGAGGATCAAAGGCAAGCATGTAGCGCTGATTGATGACGTACTGACAACCGGATCTACCGCGGACGTTATTGCCAAGCTGCTGATCAAGGCCGGGGCGTGTCGGATGGATGTTTATTGCCTGGCGCGGACGCCCAAGCCGGGGGATTGATTAGCATCAACAGAGAACGACATTTTGTAGGAGCTGCCGAAGGCTGCGAAGCATTCATCCTGACACAACGCCATCGCAGCCTTCGGCAGCTCCTACAGGTACGAGTTTGGCGCTAGACACTGCACACCTATAAGTAACTCATGCCTTACACTGGCCGCAATGATCACGACCCGAAAGCAGCCCCCATGCCCCTACCCACCCTGCTCACTCAACACATGGTCCGTCGCCCGCAACGAATTGCGTTGTTGCAGCACATTGCCGAGCAGGGCTCGATTACCCGTGCGGCCAAGAGTGCGGGGTTGAGTTACAAGGCTGCGTGGGATGCCATTGATGAGCTGAACAATCTGGCGCAGAAGCCGCTGGTCGAGCGCAGCGTGGGGGGACGTGGCGGTGGTGGTGCGAAGCTGTCCGCTGAGGGTGAGCGTGTATTGCGTTTGTACCATCGCTTGCAGGCGCTTCAGGCTCAGGTGCTGGAAGCCACCGAAGAAAGCGCCGACCTGGATTTACTCAGCCGCCTGACATTGCGCACCAGCGCTCGCAACCAATTGCTGGGCCGTATCGAGAGCATCACCGCTTACGGCCATAACGATCTGGTACGCCTGCGTTTGGCTGGCGATGTGTACATCGATGCACAGATCACCCACGACAGCACGCTGCGCCTGGATCTGGCGGTGGACACCGATGTGGTGGCGCTGATCAAGGCCGGCTGGCTGGAGTTACAGGCATCAGGGCATCCCGTAACAAATGGACACAATTGCTTGCGCGGCACGATAGAAGAGGTCATCGACGCGCCTGATGGTCCCAGCGAGGTGCGCATTACCCTGCCCAGCGGCCAGATTCTGTGCTCACTGGCAGAGCCTGCGCAGCTTGCGACCCTTCAGCTAAAAACTGGCAGCGCGGTGCAGGTTGAATTCGCACCATCCCTCGTGCTGCTGGGCACGCCGCTGTAAGTACGACGGCGTCATTGCGGCGACACAATTTCGTCATATCCGCTCACTAAGGTGTCTGCCACACCTGCTGGGAGCCGTGTTGATGAAACTACTAGAAGAAAACCAATCCACAGACCTCGAACAAATGGTCGGCCTGACCCGCCGTGGCTTCATCACCGCTGGCGCTTTGTGCGGCGCGGCGATGTTTCTGGGCGGCGGTCTGCTGAGCCGCACCGCACTGGCCAAGAGTGTCAGCGCCGCATCGGGCACGCTGCTGGGTTTCGAGAGCATCCCCGCCGCTACCGCTGACAGCATCAGCTTGCCGCCAGGCTATAAATCTTCAGTGCTGATCAGTTGGGGTCAGCCGCTGCAGGCTGGCGGTCCGGCATTCGACCCGAGCGGCAAAGGTACCGCCGAGGCGCAGGAAGTGCAGTTTGGCGACAACAATGACGGCATGAGCCTGTTCCCGATGCCGGGTCAAAAAGACCGCGCGCTGATGGCCATCAACAACGAATACACCAACTACCGCTACCTGTTCGATCACGGCAAAGAGCCTCAGTCCGCTGAAGATGTGCGCAAAGCGCTGGCCAGTGAAGGCGTGTCGGTGATTGAAGTGCAGCAAAAGAACGGCAAATGGCAGTTCGTGCAGAACTCCAAATACAACCGCCGCATCCATGGCAATACCCCGATCAATCTGAGCGGCCCTGCCGCCGGGCACGACTGGCTCAAGACCGCCGCCGACAGCACCGGCACCAAAGCACTCGGGACATTCCAGAACTGCGCCAACGGCAAAACGCCGTGGGGCACTTACCTGACCTGTGAAGAAAACTTTACTGACTGCTTCGGCAGCACCGATCCCGAGCAGAAGTTCGATGCCGGCATCAAGCGTTACGGCGCTGTCGCCGCCAGCAAAGAAATCAACTGGCACCAGCATGATCCGCGCTTCGACCTGGCCAAGAATCCCAACGAGATCAATCGCCATGGCTGGGTCGTGGAAATCGATCCGTTCGACCCGAAATCCACCCCGGTCAAACGCACCGCGCTAGGCCGCTTCAAGCATGAAAACGCTGCTTTGGCCGAGACCAAAGGCGGCCGCGCCGTGGTGTACATGGGCGATGACGAGCGTGGCGAGTTCATCTACAAGTTCATCAGCCGCGACAAGATCAATCACAAAGATCCGAAAGCCAACCGCAACCTGCTGGACCACGGCACGCTGTATGTCGCTCGCTTTGATAATGGCGACGGTAACCCGGACCGTCCGAAAGGCACCGGCGAATGGATCGAGCTGACCCATGGCAAAAACGGCCTGGATGCCGCTGCCGGTTTCAATAATCAGGCTGAAGTGCTGATCCATGCGCGCCTCGCGGCCAGCGTCGTGAAAGCCACGCGCATGGACCGCCCTGAATGGATCGTGGTCAGCCCGAAAGACGGTCAGGTTTATTGCACGCTCACCAACAACGCCAAGCGCGGCGAAGACGGGCAACCGGTTGGCGGGCCTAACCCTCGGGAGAAAAACCAGTACGGGCAAATCCTGCGCTGGCGCGAGAACGCCGATAATGCCTCGGCAATGGCTTTCGATTGGGACTTGTTCGTGGTCGCGGGCAACCCGACCGTACACAGCGGCACGCCACAAGGCGGGTCGAGCAACATCAACCCACAGAACATGTTCAACAGCCCGGACGGGCTCAGCTTCGATAGCGCCGGTCGCCTGTGGATTCAGACTGACGGCGACTCCAGCAACAAGGGCGACTTTGCTGGCATGGGCAACAACCAGATGTTGTGTGCCGACCCGCACAGCGGCGAAATCCGTCGTTTCATGGTCGGCCCGATCGGTTGCGAAGTCACCGGCATCAGCTTCGCGCCGGACTACAAAACCCTGTTTGTAGGCATTCAGCACCCTGGTGAAAACGGCGGCTCGACCTTCCCAGAGCATCTGCCCAACGGCAAACCGCGTTCATCGGTGATGGTGATTACTCGGGATGATGGGGGCGTGATCGGCGCTTGACCTGCTATTGATCTTTGGTAGGAGCCAACTTGTTGGCGAGCCGTTAGTCCTGCGAAGACAGGAATATCGTCTCGCGAACAAGTTCGCTCCTACCGTTGCTCATTCATTTAAGACGTCAATCAATCAACCCATTCACGTCATAAAACGGATACGGCCCCGGGTACTCGCCGAACACCGCGTTATGCGTCACCAGCCCCTGCTCGGGATGCCAGCGGTGCAACAGGTAACCGGCAGGTTCCAGATTGAAATGCGCCGGGGCGTCTTCCTGCAGATCAAGCACGATCTGGTGTGAAGTGCCGGGGCAAATGCAGCTCAGGCTGCCACCAAAACGACGCTGCATCGGACGATGCAAATGCCCGCACAGCAAGCGTTCGACTTGCGGATGACGTGCAATCACTTTTTCGAATGGCCCCCTGTTGATAAACGGCTCACGGTCCATATGGCCGATGCCGGTAATGAACGGTGGGTGATGCAAAACCAACACGGTTGGCACATCCGGGCGGCGCGCCAGTAACTCATCGAGCCAGAGCAACTGGCACTCCGACAGTTGTCCGCCATGTGAGCCGGGAATACTGGTATCCAGACCAATCAACCGCACGGGATGCTCTTCCACGACCCAATCCAGTGGCGCATCGGATGAAAGGGGCAGGTACGTCTGGTTGGCGAACTCGGCCAGCAAATGCTGTCGATCATCGTGATTGCCCGGCACCAGGTAAAACGGTATGTGCAGCCGTTTGAGTTCTGGATGCAGCACCGCGTATTCATCCGCACGACCGAAGTCCACCAGGTCGCCACTGATTACTACGATATCGGGACGCGGCACGCTGGCGTTCAGGTGATCCACGGCATGACGCAATGCGCTCAGGGTATCGACGACGCCATAGGTTAGTTTCTGACCGGCTTTAAGATGCAGATCGCTGATCTGCGCAATGAGGAATGGGTGGTTCAAAGTAATAATTTCCTACCTG
>NZ_JACONW010000234.1 GCF_014357575.1 Pseudomonas folii
TCCAATGTTGCTTCGCGACAGCGCTGTGTCAGGGAAACCGGGCGATCTCCCACAGGACCTGCGCCATTCAGTGGGACCGGCTTCAGTCGAAAGGAGGCCGGGATAGACGCTGAATCTTTATCTGCAGAAAAATCGCCTTCCCGGCTAAAGCCGGTCCCACGTCAGCTTGCAGGCAAACATAGAATTTCCCACATAGACCGCGCTACTCCTCAGGCCCGGTTTCAGCCGGGAATGTCGCTCTAATACTAAGGTCGTCTGGAGAGCTTGTCAGACCGGACTAAAGTGCAATACGTGACATCTCATCTGTGCTGCGAGGACAAAAACAATGAACGACAGCATTTACCTCTCGATTCAAAACAGCCCCCGTTTCAAGGAGCTGGTATCCAAAAGGGAGCGGTTCGCCTGGATTCTTTCAGCGATCATGCTCGGGCTTTACGCCGCTTTCATCCTTTTGATTGCTTATGGACCACACATTCTGGGCGCGAAACTTAGCCCGACATCGACCATTACCTGGGGAATGCCGATTGGGGTCGGCCTGATCTTGTCTGCTTTTGTGCTGACAGCCATCTATGTTCGCCGTGCCAATGGTGAATTCGATGACCTGAACAACGCCATCCTGAAGGAGGCACAGCAATGATCGGGCGTCTATCAGCAGCATTCGGCCTGGCCGCCTTCGCACCGTCCCTCTGGGCAGCGGATGCGTTGACCGGCGCTGTGCAGAAACAACCCCTGAACATCTCCGCGATCGTCATGTTCGTGGTGTTCGTCGCCTTTACGCTGTACATCACCTACTGGGCCTCGAAAAAGAACAAGACAGCGTCGGATTACTATTCTGCGGGCGGCAAGATCACCGGTTTTCAGAACGGTCTGGCTATCGCCGGTGACTACATGTCGGCGGCGTCCTTTCTGGGGATTTCCGCTCTTGTGTACACCTCGGGTTATGACGGTCTGATCTACTCGATCGGCTTCCTCGTGGGCTGGCCGATCATTCTGTTCCTGATCGCCGAGCGTCTGCGTAACCTGGGCAAATACACCTTTGCTGACGTGGCGTCCTATCGACTCAAGCAGAAAGAGATTCGCACCCTGTCTGCCTGCGGTTCGCTGGTGGTGGTTGCGTTCTACCTGATCGCACAGATGGTCGGTGCCGGTAAGTTGATCCAGCTGCTGTTCGGCCTTGACTACACCGTTGCGGTGATTCTGGTCGGTATCCTGATGTGCCTGTATGTGCTGTTCGGCGGCATGCTGGCCACCACGTGGGTACAAATCATCAAAGCCGTGATGTTGCTCTCCGGTGCATCGTTCATGGCGCTGATGGTGATGAAGCACGTCAACTTCGACTTCAACATGCTGTTCTCCGAGGCGGTCAAGGTTCACCCTAAAGGTGAAGCGATCATGAGCCCGGGCGGTCTGGTGAAAGATCCGATCTCGGCGTTCTCTCTGGGCCTGGCACTGATGTTCGGTACCGCTGGTCTGCCGCACATCCTGATGCGCTTCTTCACCGTGAGTGATGCCAAGGAAGCCCGTAAGTCCGTGCTCTACGCCACTGGCTTTATCGGTTACTTCTACATCCTGACCTTCATCATCGGCTTCGGCGCGATCCTGCTGGTCAGCACCAACCCGGCGTTCAAAGATGCAGCGGGCGCTTTGTTGGGTGGTAACAATATGGCAGCGGTGCACCTTGCCGATGCGGTGGGCGGCAGTCTGTTCCTGGGCTTCATCTCGGCAGTAGCGTTCGCGACCATTCTGGCAGTGGTTGCCGGTCTGACCCTGGCGGGTGCTTCGGCGGTCTCCCACGACCTGTATGCCAGCGTGATCAAAGCCGGTAAAGCCAACGAGAAGGACGAAATCCGTGTCTCGAAGATGACTACGATTGCTCTGGCAGTTGTGGCAATCCTTCTGGGTATCGCGTTCGAAAGCCAGAACATCGCGTTCATGGTGGGCCTGGCGTTCTCCATCGCTGCCAGCTGTAACTTCCCGGTCCTGCTGCTTTCCATGTACTGGAAAAACCTGACCACCCGTGGCGCCATGATTGGTGGCTGGATGGGCTTGATCAGCGCCGTAGTGTTGATGGTTCTGGGTCCAACCATCTGGGTGCAGATCCTGCATCACGAGAAAGCCATCTTCCCGTACGAATACCCGGCGCTGTTCTCCATCGCCATCGCATTCGTGGGTATCTGGTTCTTCTCGATTACCGACAAGTCGAAAGCGGCAGAGGGCGAGCGCGCCTTGTTCTATCCGCAGTTCGTACGCTCGCAGACTGGCCTGGGTGCCAGCGGTGCGGTGTCGCACTAAACAGTAGTAAGTGCTCTACAAGAAGCAGCCTTCGGGCTGCTTTTTTATTGCAGTGAGGATCTTGGTAGCGATGGCGGCTTGTCTGACACTTCGCCATCGCTGGCCTCGTAACCTCGGTGATCTCCTACAGAACAGGATTCAATCTGGAAGCTGTAGTGTTGTCGATAAGAGCACCCCGCGTTCCTGAAACGGTGCTACATACACCTGTAGGAGCGCACGAGCACCGCGAGGCCGCGATGGCGATCTATCAGAAAGGACGCTCTCGCCGCCTCGCGGTACTCGTGAGCGCCTGCAGAAACCGCATTCCAAATCAGGTAGTTGAATTTTGTTTGATAGAAGTCATCGGAGTTTACGACGGCCGAGATGGAGGATTGTCAGACACTTTGCCATCAAGTGGTTAGATGAAAAGGGGATTTGGTAGTTAAGCGCTGGAAGTTATTAGTTGTCAGGCCAATAAAAAGCCCCGCTATAAGCGGGGCTATTTTACTGCTGGTGCGGGAACGTTATATCCGTCCCAGCAACACCAGAATCAACAGGATCACCAGAACGGTACCGATGATGCCCGATGGACCGTAGCCCCAGCTGCGGGAGTGCGGGAATACTGGCAGACCGCCGATCAACAGCAGGATCAGGACGATGATAAGAATAGTGCCGATGCCCATGATGATTTCCTTCCTTAGTTCTTGGTAGATGGCTAGAACAGTTCAAGCTTCCGCCCGATGGCATAAAGTTTGTGCTGCTTGATTGATCCGACTGTAGGCGTTCGGAAAAAGTCCATCGGAAACGTGAGAAAGTTTACATTTTGAAAAAAGTTTATAGTTGCCTAAATCAGGTTGAACTTTAAACACCCATAACTGTTTTCATTTTTTTGCGCCCACTGAGGACATTTTAATGCTCTATCGTCTCGGAGCTGATGCTGTATTGGTCGTCCACCTGCTGTTCATCGTCTTCGTGCTGTTTGGCGGGCTGCTGGTTTTGCGCTGGCGGTGGGTGATGGTGTTGCATGTGCCCGCGATGATATGGGGCGCGGTGGTGGAGTTTTTTCACCTCTACTGCCCACTGACTCCTCTGGAAAACGCTCTTCGGGTACGCGCTGGCGACGAGGGTTACGAGGCCGGCTTCATCGAACATTATCTGGTCGCGCTGATTTATCCCGCAGGCCTGACCCCGCAGATCCAGCTTTGGCTGGGTGCGATAGTGCTGACCAGTAACCTTGCGGTGTATGGCTGGCTCATCACCCGTGTATGGCGAAAGCCCGCGTAGGCCGTGGGTTTGCCCGGGTCATTCAGCGCCTTGATGGTGAGGCGAAGTGACGAATTCCGTGGTTACACTGAGCTCAGGTTGTAAAAAAATACGAGCCCCTAACCACAAGGCGTTTGCTATGCACAATCGCATCATGATCACCGGTGCAGGTTCCGGCCTGGGTCGCGAAATCGCTTTACGCTGGGCCCGGGAGGGCTGGCATCTGGCATTGTCTGACGTCAACGATCTCGGTTTGCAGGAAACTCTGAAGCAAGTGCGCGAGGTCGGTGGCGATGGCTTCGTGCAGCGCTGCGATGTGCGCGACTACAGCCAGCTCACGGCACTGGCGCAAGCGTGCGAAGAGAAGTTTGGCGGTATCGACATTATCGTCAACAACGCAGGTGTGGCGTCGGGTGGTTTTTTCAACGAGCTGTCCCTCGAAGACTGGGACTGGCAAATCGCGGTCAACCTCATGGGCGTCGTTAAAGGCTGCAAGGCTTTTCTACCGATGCTGGAGGCGAGCAAGGGCAAGATCATCAACATCGCGTCCATGGCCGCCCTGATGCAGGGCCCCGCCATGAGTAACTACAACGTCGCCAAAGCGGGGGTGGTGGCGCTGTCGGAAAGCCTGCTGGTGGAGCTGCGTCAGCAGGAAGTCGGTGTCCACGTGGTGTGCCCGTCGTTTTTCCAGACCAACCTGCTGGACTCTTTCCGCGGGCCGACGCCGACGATGAAAGCTCAAATCGGCAAGTTGCTGGAGAGCTCGCCGATCACTGCTACGGATATTGCTGATTACATTTTCGAACACGTCGCTCAAGGGGAATTCATGATCTTGCCCCACGAGCAAGGACGTATGGCCTGGCAATTGAAGCAGAAGAATCCCCACGCGCTGTACGACGAGATGGCAGGCATGTGCCAGAAAATGCGGGCGAAGGCGCGGCAGGGTAGGGAATAGATACTGGCGATGAAATGCAATCTCTGTGCAAGCCCGGCTCCCACAGGACACACTCATGACGTGGGACCGGCTTCAGCCGGGAATAGGTCGGGACAGACGTTGAATTTGTATTGGCGGAAACACCGTCTTCCCGGCTAAAGCCGGTCCCACGTGGTCAATCAGCTTGCAGGCCAACATAGAATCACCCACATGAGATCGCATTCCAGTTCAACCATGACTGTGTTGATAGATGCCATCCTTGGGCCGCATGCCTTTCGTTACAGCCCATATTTTCTGATACGGTTGCCGCCCCATCCATTGCAACCGTTGAAGAGAATTTCTGTGCTCAATTACCTGTGGTTTTTCCTGGCAGCATTGTTTGAGATCGCGGGTTGCTATGCGTTCTGGATGTGGCTGCGGCAGGGCAAGAGCGCGCTGTGGGTGATCCCCGCGCTGATCAGCCTGACTCTGTTTGCAGTGTTGCTGACCCGGGTCGAGGCGGCGTATGCCGGTCGGGCCTATGCGGCTTATGGCGGGATCTACGTTATTGCTTCGATCGCCTGGCTGGGGATCATCGAGCGGGTCAGGCCATTATCATCAGACTGGCTGGGCGCAGCGCTTTGTGTGGTCGGCGCGAGCATTATTCTGTTCGGTCCGCGCTGGTCAGCGCCGTAAATTTCCTACGGATTTCACAGCCATGTAAGACATTTCCTTCGGCTGGTTCCGGCGGTGACGAAGGACGTTACTGAATTTTTCCCGACCAATTGATGACCGTACACAGGCCATGCACTCTGCTCTCTGGTAAACAACAAGAGAGCAGGGACATGCTGGTAATAATGCGCGACATAGGAGAAGTCTTCTCCATCGGTGATGAAATCACCATCCAGATTCTGGCCATTCACGGTAATCAGATACGTTTGGGAGTCGAGGCGCCGAAGCACATCAAAGTGCACCGGGCGGAGGTTTACAAACGCATCGCTCAAAGGGTTTCACAACAGGCAAAAGCGAACCGGCCGCTTCCGGACGCAAGCTCGTGATCAGTCAAAAAACTCTTTGGGCACGTCATGCTTGAGCATGAGCTGGCACTGTTGGCTTTCCAGATCGAAAAAAATCACCGCCTGGCCTTTGCTCAATGCATGTCTCACACGCAATACGCGAGTTTCCAGCGGTGTTTCATCGCCGTTGTCAGTGCCGTCACGGGTGACGAAATCCTCGATCAGACGGGTAAGAGTGTCGGCTTCGAGTTGGTCGTAAGGAATCAGCATGGGCGTTCTCGCATCAATTCCCGGCGATGATAGTGCCGATGTGTGGAAAAAGCAGGTGGAATAATCGCGGCTTATCCCCGCCATTAAATTTGAA
>NZ_JACONW010000235.1 GCF_014357575.1 Pseudomonas folii
AGGGGTTGACGGCCTCTCAGATCTCTCTATAATTCGCACCTCTTCTGGCGCAGACAGAACGAAAAACTCCTTGTTAATCAATGAGTTGGACGATTCAGTTGGCGAAGAAGAGGCTTCGATGAAGTTGATCGAAAGCGGTGAAAAAAGGCAGTTGACAGCAGGTTGTAACGCTGTAGAATTCGCCTCCCGCTAACGAGCAACGTGATGTTGATCGAAGCGCAAGTGGTTGAAGTTGATAAGGAAACTTTGAAAACTTCTTAAAATAACCGCTTGACAGATACAGAGGCTGCTGTAGAATGCGCGCCTCGGTTGAGACGAAAGACTCTTAACCAACCGCTCTTTAACAATTGAATCAAGCAATTCGTGTGGGTGCTTGCGCTGTCAGACTGAAGTCAACAGATTATCAGCATCGTAAGTTACTCCGCGAGAAATCAAAGAAATAACCAACGATTGCTGAGCCAAGTTTAGGGTTTTCTCAAAACCCAAAGATGTTTGAACTGAAGAGTTTGATCATGGCTCAGATTGAACGCTGGCGGCAGGCCTAACACATGCAAGTCGAGCGGCAGCACGGGTACTTGTACCTGGTGGCGAGCGGCGGACGGGTGAGTAATGCCTAGGAATCTGCCTGGTAGTGGGGGATAACGCTCGGAAACGGACGCTAATACCGCATACGTCCTACGGGAGAAAGCAGGGGACCTTCGGGCCTTGCGCTATCAGATGAGCCTAGGTCGGATTAGCTAGTTGGTGAGGTAATGGCTCACCAAGGCGACGATCCGTAACTGGTCTGAGAGGATGATCAGTCACACTGGAACTGAGACACGGTCCAGACTCCTACGGGAGGCAGCAGTGGGGAATATTGGACAATGGGCGAAAGCCTGATCCAGCCATGCCGCGTGTGTGAAGAAGGTCTTCGGATTGTAAAGCACTTTAAGTTGGGAGGAAGGGCATTTACCTAATACGTAAGTGTTTTGACGTTACCGACAGAATAAGCACCGGCTAACTCTGTGCCAGCAGCCGCGGTAATACAGAGGGTGCAAGCGTTAATCGGAATTACTGGGCGTAAAGCGCGCGTAGGTGGTTTGTTAAGTTGAATGTGAAATCCCCGGGCTCAACCTGGGAACTGCATCCAAAACTGGCAAGCTAGAGTATGGTAGAGGGTGGTGGAATTTCCTGTGTAGCGGTGAAATGCGTAGATATAGGAAGGAACACCAGTGGCGAAGGCGACCACCTGGACTGATACTGACACTGAGGTGCGAAAGCGTGGGGAGCAAACAGGATTAGATACCCTGGTAGTCCACGCCGTAAACGATGTCAACTAGCCGTTGGGAGCCTTGAGCTCTTAGTGGCGCAGCTAACGCATTAAGTTGACCGCCTGGGGAGTACGGCCGCAAGGTTAAAACTCAAATGAATTGACGGGGGCCCGCACAAGCGGTGGAGCATGTGGTTTAATTCGAAGCAACGCGAAGAACCTTACCAGGCCTTGACATCCAATGAACTTTCCAGAGATGGATAGGTGCCTTCGGGAACATTGAGACAGGTGCTGCATGGCTGTCGTCAGCTCGTGTCGTGAGATGTTGGGTTAAGTCCCGTAACGAGCGCAACCCTTGTCCTTAGTTACCAGCACGTTATGGTGGGCACTCTAAGGAGACTGCCGGTGACAAACCGGAGGAAGGTGGGGATGACGTCAAGTCATCATGGCCCTTACGGCCTGGGCTACACACGTGCTACAATGGTCGGTACAGAGGGTTGCCAAGCCGCGAGGTGGAGCTAATCCCATAAAACCGATCGTAGTCCGGATCGCAGTCTGCAACTCGACTGCGTGAAGTCGGAATCGCTAGTAATCGCGAATCAGAATGTCGCGGTGAATACGTTCCCGGGCCTTGTACACACCGCCCGTCACACCATGGGAGTGGGTTGCACCAGAAGTAGCTAGTCTAACCTTCGGGGGGACGGTTACCACGGTGTGATTCATGACTGGGGTGAAGTCGTAACAAGGTAGCCGTAGGGGAACCTGCGGCTGGATCACCTCCTTAATCGACGACTCAGCTGCAGCACAAGTTCCCACACGAATTGCTTGATTCATTGAAGAAGACGATTAGAAGCAGCTTTTGCTTTGCACACCCGATTTTGGGTCTGTAGCTCAGTTGGTTAGAGCGCACCCCTGATAAGGGTGAGGTCGGCAGTTCGAATCTGCCCAGACCCACCAGTTACCTGGTGAAGTTGGTCAGAGCGCGTACGACACCCGGATACGGGGCCATAGCTCAGCTGGGAGAGCGCCTGCCTTGCACGCAGGAGGTCAGCGGTTCGATCCCGCTTGGCTCCACCACTTACTGCTTCTGTTTGAAAGCTTAGAAATGAGCACTCCATCGGTTCGATGGTGAGTGTTGATTTCTAGTCTTTGATTAGATCGTTCTTTAAAAATTTGGGTATGTGATAGAAATATAGACTGGGCACCTCTTTCACTGGTGTGTGTCCAGGCTAAGGTAAAGTTTGTGAGAACAAACTTTCGGCGAATGTCGTCTTCACAGTATAACCAGATTGCTTGGGGTTATATGGTCAAGTGAAGAAGCGCATACGGTGGATGCCTTGGCAGTCAGAGGCGATGAAAGACGTGGTAGCCTGCGAAAAGCTTCGGGGAGTCGGCAAACAGACTGTGATCCGGAGATGTCTGAATGGGGGAACCCAGCTGTCATAAGACAGTTACCTTACACTGAATACATAGGTGTATGGAGCGAACCAGGGGAACTGAAACATCTAAGTACCCTGAGGAAAAGAAATCAACCGAGATTCCCTTAGTAGTGGCGAGCGAACGGGGACCAGCCCTTAAGTGGCTTGGAGATTAGCGGAACGCTCTGGAAAGTGCGGCCATAGTGGGTGATAGCCCTGTACGCGAAAATCTCCTTGTCATGAAATCGAGTAGGACGGGGCACGAGAAACCTTGTCTGAACATGGGGGGACCATCCTCCAAGGCTAAATACTACTGACTGACCGATAGTGAACTAGTACCGTGAGGGAAAGGCGAAAAGAACCCCGGAGAGGGGAGTGAAATAGATCCTGAAACCGTATGCGTACAAGCAGTGGGAGCCCACTTTGTTGGGTGACTGCGTACCTTTTGTATAATGGGTCAGCGACTTATTTTCAGTGGCGAGCTTAACCGAATAGGGGAGGCGTAGCGAAAGCGAGTCTTAATAGGGCGTCTAGTCGCTGGGAATAGACCCGAAACCGGGCGATCTATCCATGGGCAGGTTGAAGGTTGGGTAACACTAACTGGAGGACCGAACCGACTACCGTTGAAAAGTTAGCGGATGACCTGTGGATCGGAGTGAAAGGCTAATCAAGCTCGGAGATAGCTGGTTCTCCTCGAAAGCTATTTAGGTAGCGCCTCATGTATCACTGTAGGGGGTAGAGCACTGTTTCGGCTAGGGGGTCATCCCGACTTACCAAACCGATGCAAACTCCGAATACCTACAAGTGCCGAGCATGGGAGACACACGGCGGGTGCTAACGTCCGTCGTGAAAAGGGAAACAACCCAGACCGTCAGCTAAGGTCCCAAAATCCTGGTTAAGTGGGAAACGATGTGGGAAGGCTTAGACAGCTAGGAGGTTGGCTTAGAAGCAGCCACCCTTTAAAGAAAGCGTAATAGCTCACTAGTCGAGTCGGCCTGCGCGGAAGATGTAACGGGGCTCAAACCAGGTACCGAAGCTACGGGTATCATCTTAGGATGATGCGGTAGAGGAGCGTTCTGTAAGCCTGTGAAGGTGAGTTGAGAAGCTTGCTGGAGGTATCAGAAGTGCGAATGCTGACATGAGTAACGACAATGGGTGTGAAAAACACCCACGCCGAAAGACCAAGGTTTCCTGCGCAACGTTAATCGACGCAGGGTTAGTCGGTCCCTAAGGCGAGGCTGAAAAGCGTAGTCGATGGAAAACAGGTTAATATTCCTGTACTTCTGGTTATTGCGATGGAGGGACGGAGAAGGCTAGGCCAGCTTGGCGTTGGTTGTCCAAGTTTAAGGTGGTAGGCTGAGATCTTAGGTAAATCCGGGATCTTAAGGCCGAGAGCTGATGACGAGTGTTCTTTTAGAACACGAAGTGGTTGATGCCATGCTTCCAAGAAAAGCTTCTAAGCTTCAGGTAACCAGGAACCGTACCCCAAACCGACACAGGTGGTTGGGTAGAGAATACCAAGGCGCTTGAGAGAACTCGGGTGAAGGAACTAGGCAAAATGGCACCGTAACTTCGGGAGAAGGTGCGCCGGTGAGGGTGAAGGACTTGCTCCGTAAGCCCATGCCGGTCGAAGATACCAGGCCGCTGCGACTGTTTATTAAAAACACAGCACTCTGCAAACACGAAAGTGGACGTATAGGGTGTGACGCCTGCCCGGTGCCGGAAGGTTAATTGATGGGGTTAGCTAACGCGAAGCTCTTGATCGAAGCCCCGGTAAACGGCGGCCGTAACTATAACGGTCCTAAGGTAGCGAAATTCCTTGTCGGGTAAGTTCCGACCTGCACGAATGGCGTAACGATGGCGGCGCTGTCTCCACCCGAGACTCAGTGAAATTGAAATCGCTGTGAAGATGCAGTGTATCCGCGGCTAGACGGAAAGACCCCGTGAACCTTTACTATAGCTTTGCACTGGACTTTGAATTTGCTTGTGTAGGATAGGTGGGAGGCTTTGAAGCGTGGACGCCAGTCTGCGTGGAGCCAACCTTGAAATACCACCCTGGCAACTTTGAGGTTCTAACTCAGGTCCGTTATCCGGATCGAGGACAGTGTATGGTGGGTAGTTTGACTGGGGCGGTCTCCTCCTAAAGAGTAACGGAGGAGTACGAAGGTGCGCTCAGACCGGTCGGAAATCGGTCGTAGAGTATAAAGGCAAAAGCGCGCTTGACTGCGAGACAGACACGTCGAGCAGGTACGAAAGTAGGTCTTAGTGATCCGGTGGTTCTGTATGGAAGGGCCATCGCTCAACGGATAAAAGGTACTCCGGGGATAACAGGCTGATACCGCCCAAGAGTTCATATCGACGGCGGTGTTTGGCACCTCGATGTCGGCTCATCACATCCTGGGGCTGAAGCCGGTCCCAAGGGTATGGCTGTTCGCCATTTAAAGTGGTACGCGAGCTGGGTTTAGAACGTCGTGAGACAGTTCGGTCCCTATCTGCCGTGGACGTTTGAGATTTGAGAGGGGCTGCTCCTAGTACGAGAGGACCGGAGTGGACGAACCTCTGGTGTTCCGGTTGTCACGCCAGTGGCATTGCCGGGTAGCTATGTTCGGAAAAGATAACCGCTGAAAGCATCTAAGCGGGAAACTTGCCTCAAGATGAGATCTCACTGGAACCTTGAGTTCCCTGAAGGGCCGTCGAAGACTACGACGTTGATAGGTGGGGTGTGTAAGCGCTGTGAGGCGTTGAGCTAACCCATACTAATTGCCCGTGAGGCTTGACCATATAACACCCAAGCAATCTGCGACTTGAAAAAGACAGATTGCGGTGACTGTGAAGACGACACGAACCGAGAGTTTGTTCGCACATTACCGAACTATCACATACCCATTGGCTGAGGCGTATCCGCAAGGTACGAATCGGCAACCGAATTTCTTGACGACCATAGAGCATTGGAACCACCTGATCCCATCCCGAACTCAGTAGTGAAACGATGTATCGCCGATGGTAGTGTGGGGTTTCCCCATGTGAGAGTAGGTCATCGTCAAGATTAAATTCCAGAACCCCTGATCGCTTACGCGTTCAGGGGTTTTGTTT
>NZ_JACONW010000236.1 GCF_014357575.1 Pseudomonas folii
CTACAGGCCACACGTTGGCACCGTAAATCACTCACAAAAAAAGGAGACCCGAAGGTCTCCTTTTTGTTGAGCCAGAAACCCTTAGAACAACACGCGGCTACGGATCGTGCCTTTGACGTGTTGCAGCTTTTCCTGGGCCAGATCGGAATACTCGGCATCGACGTCGATGACCACGTAACCGACTTTCTCGTTGGTCTGCAGGAACTGACCGGAGATGTTGATGCCGTTTTCGGCGAAGACCTTGTTGATCTCCATCAGCACGCCCGGGATGTTCTCGTGGATGTGCAGCAGGCGGTGCTTGCCAGGGTGAGCAGGCAGGGCCACTTCAGGGAAGTTGACCGAAGACACCGACGTACCGTTGTCGCTGTATTTGACCAGCTTCTCAGCCACTTCCAGACCGATGTTGGCTTGTGCTTCGGCGGTCGAACCACCGATGTGCGGGGTCAGGATCACGTTGTCCAGGCCGCGCAACGGGCTTTCGAAGATGTCGTCGTTGGAGCGAGGCTCAACCGGGAACACATCGATAGCGGCGCCGATCAGGTGCTTGTCCTTGATGGCGTCAGCCAGTGCGTCGAGGTCCACGACCGTGCCGCGAGCGGCGTTGATCAGGATGGCGCCCTTTTTCATGGCGCGGATTTCTTTCTCGCCAATCATCATTTGGGTGGACGGCAGTTCAGGCACGTGCAGAGACACGATGTCGGCCATGCCCAGCAGCTCGTTCAGGCTTGGTACCTGAGTGGCATTACCCAGTGGCAGCTTGGTCAGCGGATCGAAGAAGAACACCTGCATGCCGAGGCTTTCGGCGAGTACAGACAACTGGGTACCGATCGAACCGTAGCCGACGATGCCCAGTTTCTTGCCACGGATTTCGAACGAGTTGGCAGCGCTTTTGATCCAGCCGCCACGGTGGCAGGATGCATTCTTCTCCGGGATGCCGCGCAGCAGCAGGATCGCTTCAGCCAGGACCAGTTCGGCAACCGAACGAGTGTTGGAGTACGGCGCGTTGAACACCGCGATACCGCGCTCGCGAGCCGCGTCCAGATCAACCTGGTTGGTACCGATGCAGAAGCAGCCGACCGCGACCAGTTTCTTCGCGTGATCGAACATTTCTTCTGTCAGCTGGGTGCGAGAACGGATGCCGATGAAGTGAGCGTCGGCGATCTTTTCTTTCAGTTCGGCTTCCGGCAGAGACTTGGTGTGGTACTCGATGCTGGTATAACCGGCTGCCTTGAGGACATCCACAGCGGATTGATGGACGCCTTCGAGAAGAAGGAACTTGATCTTGCTCTTGTCGAGGGAAGTCTTGCTCATCTGCTTTAACCTGTGTCCCGGAGAAATTTGGCAGTAAGTGAAGCGGTCGCGAATCGGGCCGTCAGCTCGATTGGCGGGGGGCGTATGCTAGCATATGCACCCCGCTAAACCCCATTCCTGGACGTGAAGCGTTCTCAGGATGACCATGAATTGTTCGAGAGTTCCGTCGATGATCCATTCTGCGCTGGTAGATGAACTGAAGACCCTGGTCGAGCCTGGAAAGGTGCTGACCGATGCCGACTCTCTGGAGAGATACGG
Source organism: Pseudomonas folii (assembly GCF_014357575.1). Taxonomy (GTDB): domain Bacteria; phylum Pseudomonadota; class Gammaproteobacteria; order Pseudomonadales; family Pseudomonadaceae; genus Aquipseudomonas; species Aquipseudomonas folii. The sequence continues at coordinate 1,570 of NZ_JACONW010000236.1, forward strand.
CAAGGACTGGACCAAGCAATTCACGCCTGCACCCGTGGCCATTGTCTTTCCCAAGACTGTCGAGCAGGTTCAGGCCATCGTCCTGTGGGCCAACGAACACAAGGTCGCGCTGGTGCCATCTGGCGGCAGAACCGGGCTTTCTGCGGCGGCCGTGGCGGCCAATGGCGAAGTGGTGGTTTCGTTCGATTACATGAATCAGGTGCTGGAACTGAACGTCACCGAGCGCACGGCTCGCGTTCAACCCGGCGTAATCACCAGGCAACTGCAGAACCTCGCGGAAGAAAGCGGCCTTTACTACCCGGTGGATTTTGCATCCTCGGGTTCCAGTCAGATTGGCGGCAATATCGGCACCAATGCTGGCGGGATCAAGGTCATTCGCTACGGCATGACCCGCAATTGGGTCGCGGGCCTGAAAGTGGTGACTGGCAAGGGCGACATCCTTGAGCTGAACAAGGACCTGATCAAGAACGCCACCGGTTACGACATGCGCCAGTTGTTCATCGGTGCCGAAGGTACGCTGGGCTTTGTCGTCGAAGCGACCATGCGCCTTGACCGCGCTCCCAAGAACCTGACCGCGATGGTGTTGGGCACTGCTGATTTCAACTCGATCATGCCGGTGCTGCACGCCTTCCACGGCAAGCTGGATCTGACGGCGTTCGAGTTCTTCTCCGACAAGTCGTTTGCCCGCGTCATGGCCCGCGGCGACGTACCTTCGCCCTTTGATACGCCTTGCCCGTTCTATGTGCTGCTGGAGTTCGAAGCCACCACCGAAGACCTGGCCAATGAAGCATTGGCGACCTTCGAGCATTGCGTCGAGCAGGGCTGGGTGCTGGATGGCGTGATGAGCCAGAGCGAGCAGCAACTGAAAAACCTTTGGAAGCTGCGCGAATACATCTCTGAGACCATTTCCCACTTCACGCCTTACAAGAACGACATCTCGGTGACTGTTTCCAAAGTGCCGGCGTTCCTGGGTGAAATCGATGCGATCGTTGCCGAGCACTATCCCGATTTCGAGGTGCTCTGGTACGGCCATATCGGTGATGGCAACCTTCACCTGAACATCCTCAAACCTGAGGCGCTCGACAAGGAAGAGTTCTTCGTCAAATGCGCCCGTGTAAACAAATGGGTGTTCGAAACCGTGCAGAAGTACAACGGCTCGATTTCCGCCGAGCACGGTGTGGGCATGACCAAGCGTGATTACCTGACGTATAGCCGCTCGCCGGTGGAAATCGAATACATGAAAGCCATCAAGGCGGCATTCGATCCCAACGGCATAATGAACCCCGGAAAAATCTTCGCTGTTTAATTGGCCGTCACTATCTATAGTGGCGTGACCACAACGAGACCAAGGAGCCGCCATGAGCTATCAGCATAAGTATGTCGACGGAACGAGCATCCACTTTCCCATGGGCAAGGCTGTATGCGTGGGGCGTAACTACGCCGAGCACGCCAAGGAACTGAATAACGCGGTGCCTACAGAGCCGCTGCTGTTCATCAAGCCTGGCAGCGCCGTAGTTGCGCTGGAAGGTGGTTTCACCATTCCGGCTGATCGTGGCGCGGTGCACTACGAAGCGGAAATTGTCGTGCTGATCGGCAAGCCGTTGACCAAGAACCCTACCCGTGAAGAAGTGCTGGACGCTATTTCCGGCTTTGCTCCCGGCCTGGACCTGACCCTGCGTGACGTGCAGACCAAGCTGCGCGACAAGGGTTACCCATGGGAAGAAGCCAAGTCTTTCGACGGTGCCGCTGTTATCGCCCCGTTTGTTCCGGCCGAAACCTTCTCCGACCTGACCGACATCGGCATTCGTCTGACCATCAATGGCGAAGTCCGCCAGGACGGTAACAGCCGCGACATGCTCAATCCTATCGTGCCGGTGATTCAGCACATGGCAGCCTGCTTCTCGCTGCAGGCCGGTGACGTCATCATGACCGGCACTCCGGCAGGCGTTGGCCCGCTGTTGGCTGGCGATGAGCTGGTACTGGAACTGGTAGGTCAGAAGCCTTTCGAAAGCAGCGTTCGCTGACTTTTAAGCGGTAACCAAAAACCGTCTGGGATGAGCATCACAGGCGGTTTTTGCGTTTTTTGCAGCCTCAATCGGTCAATTGGCGTTTTTTTCACAATTGATCTGGATAATCCGGCCTCCAGCTCCCCGCTTGGGGCACTGTGCCACTGGATGTTATCCATACTTGGGAACGCTCATGACCAACCCGTCATCTTCTGCCAAATCGCCACGTCGCCTACCTCGCCCGCGCTGGTACGTCTGGCTGTTGCTGGTTGTGGTGATTGCAGGCGGCGTTGCCCATGCAATGCATTGGGATGATCGTGGTCGGCTATGGCTGGGGGAGCGTTTCGAAAGTCTTGCCAACCGCGAGGCCAGTGTCTGGCTGCCGGACTACGTTGTCGACATTGACGCCAAACCGCTTCCAGGCATGGAGGACGATGAAGCGTCGGATGTGTCTTATAACCCGGTGACCAAAACACTTTTTGCGGTCATGGGAAAGAATCCCTTTCTGGTCGAATTGACCCTCAAAGGCGACGTACTGCGCAAGATCCCGTTGATTGGGTGGAGCAATCCTGAAGCGGTTGCCGTCATGGAGAATGGCTTCATGGCCATTAGCGATGAGCGCCAGCATCATCTGACTATCGTCAAGGTCACGCCGGAAACCACCACCCTTAATATCGCTGATTTCCGGGAATACGACCTCGGTCCTTCCGATAACCAGAATAAAGCGTTCGAGGGCACTGCCTGGGATCCGCGTCGTCAGCAATTGCTGCTGGGGGAAGAACGCCCCGCTGCGATATTCACCTGGGAAAGCGACGGTAGCGACGTCTTGAAAGGGGAGAAGCAAAAGGTCGAGAGCAAGTCTCTGGATATGCGCAATCTCTCTTCATTGACCGTCGAACCCCGTACCGGGCACACCCTGGCCCTGTCCGCAGACTCACACATGCTGCTCGAACTGGATGAAAACGGCCAACAGGTCAGCTTCATGACTTTGCTGGGTGGATTCAACGGTCTGAAAGACACTATTCCACGCGCTGAAGGTGTAGCGTTTGATGACGACGGCAATTTGTACATCGTCAGCGAGCCGAACCTGTTTTATTCGTTTAAGAAGAAGTAGGTCAGGTTCTGTCGAGCTGCCTGTAGGAGCTGCCGCAGGCTGCGAACTGCGGTACATCAGATGAAACGCCTTCGCAGCCTTCGGCAGCTCCTACAGGATCATTTGCGTGTGATGGCTCGCCGCCATTAAGCTTCAATTCATATTCGCATGGTATCCATGCTATCCGCCTGAACCTCGAGCAACCTGAATGCGCCTGCTTCTCTCCCGAAAAATCCTCATCCCTCTGCTCATTCTTCTCACTGTATTGGCGTTTTTTGCGGGTCGTGAATATCGCGTCGTTGAGCGTGCATCCTTCAACTGGAGGATTTTGTGGCAGGGCGAGGACGCCCAGGCTATCGGCCTGGGGGGCTATAAAGTCGTCATAGAAGCTCAACCCATTGCGGGCCTGGATTCTGATGCGTCGGCGCTGAGCTACGATCCAGATCGTAAAAGCCTGTTCACGGTGACTAACAAAGACGCCCAACTGGTTGAATTAAGCCTGGATGGTAGAACGCTGCGCCGCATTCCGCTGACGGGGTTCGGTGACTCGGAAGCGGTCGAATACATCAGCCCTGGTGTTTATGTCATTAGCGATGAGCGTAAGCAGCGCCTGATCAAGATCCACGTCGATGATGAAACCACTTTTCTGGACGCCAAAGATGCCGAGCAACTGACACTGGGTATCGGCTCCGGTAATAACAACGGTTACGAAGGCTTGGCGTATGACACGAAAGGCCAGCGTCTTTTTGTCGCCAAGGAGCGTCGACCGGTCCAGATAATCGAGGTGCGCGGCTTCCCGTATGCCAACGTCGAAACGCCTAATGTAGAGGTGTCTTCCGACTCCCGGCGTAATGCAGAGATTTTTGTGCGGGACATTTCCAGTCTGCAGTTCGACGAACGTAGCGGGCATTTACTGGCGCTGTCGGATGAGTCCCGACAAATCGTTGAGCTCGATACCAAAGGCCGGGCGGTAGGTAATGTTTCGTTGAGCAAGGGCTCAATGGGCCTTGGCAAAACCGTCCCCCAGGCCGAGGGTATCGCCATGGATGACGAAGGTACCCTGTACCTGGTGAGCGAGCC
>NZ_JACONW010000237.1 GCF_014357575.1 Pseudomonas folii
CCACGTCATCGCGCCAATATTTGGCATGGCGCAGAATCTGTGCGGTGCTTGCCCGCGATAAGAACACCATAGAACTCGGCACATTTGATTCCACCTTGGCAACTTTACGGCACTCACCTTGCCGCTTATGCCGCTTATGCCGCTCTCAGCGGAAATGACTTGCCGCTTTTCTGGCATCACGCCTGTCCCAAAGCCCCGCAGCCCTTTGAAACAGGGCTTTTCCTAAACTGGCACGCTGATTGCTATGTCTCTATCAAGAAAATCTGGTCAACCGGTAAAGGTTTCCCGAAATGAGCATCAGCTTCGATAAAGCGCTAGGCATTCACGAAAAGGCACTCAGCTTCCGCGCTCAGCGTGCAGAGGTCCTGGCTAACAACATCACCAACGCCGATACGCCGAATTACAAGGCGCGTGATCTGGACTTCTCTTCCGTGCTGGCCGCCGAAAGCGACAAGGTCAAGAGCGGCAAGTTTGCGATGAATATGACCAACAACCGTCATATCGAAGCTGAAGGCATGGGCAACACCGACGGCACGCTGATGTATCGCACACCGTCGGCGCCGTCGCTGGATCAGAACACCGTCGACGCTCAAGTGGAAGGCGCCAACTACGCGGAAAACTCCGTCGGTTTCCAGGCCAGCTTCACCTTGCTCAACAGTAAATTCAAAGGGTTGGTTGCAGCCCTTCGTGGAGAATAATTCATGTCTCTAGCCAACGTCTTCAACATTGCCGGTAGCGGCATGAGTGCTCAGACCACTCGGTTGAACACCACCGCCAGTAACATCGCCAACGCCGAGACTGTGTCTTCGAGCATGGACCAGACTTATCGCGCCCGTCACCCGGTGTTCGCGACAGTTTTCCAGCAAAGCCAGCAGGGCGGCGGTTCGCTGTTCCAGGATCAGGGTGAAGCCGGTCAGGGTGTACAGGTCAACGGCATCATTGAAGATGCTTCCAACCTCGAAGCGCGCTACGAGCCGAATCATCCGTCTGCCGATGGCAATGGGTATGTGTACTACCCGAACGTGAACGTCGTTGAAGAAATGGCCGACATGATTTCTGCCAGTCGTTCGTTCCAGACCAACGCGGAAATCATGAACACCGCCAAATCCATGATGCAAAAAGTCCTGACCCTCGGTCAGTGATAAGGGGCGCGTAATGGCCGTTGAAAACGATGTATCCGCGAAATTCATAAGTTCGCTGCAAAACCCGACTGCAACCAAGACCAGTTCCAACGACGCGTTGGGCAAGGATGCTTTTCTGCAGTTGCTGGTTACCCAGATGAAGAACCAGAACCCGCTGGAGCCACAGGATAACGGGGAATTCGTTGCCCAGTTGGCGCAGTTCAGCAGCCTGGAAAGCATGCAGAATCTGACAACTACCGTAGATGGCATTGCTGGCCTCTATCAGTCGTCTCAAGCCCTGCAGGCTTCTTCTCTGGTCGGCCGTTCAGTGGTTGTCAATGCCGGTGCAACCTCGGTTGATACCGCGAAAGGCATGACGGGGTCGGTGGTAGTGCCTTCATCCAGCACGACAACCAATGTCAAGATTTATGACGCGCAGATGAATCTGGTCAAAACAGTGGACATGGGTAGCCAATCTGCGGGTACCTCAAGTTTCACTTGGGACGGCACCAACGAAGCGGGTGAAAAAGTCGCTTCCGGCAACTACAGCTTTGTGGCTTCAGGTTCTCTGGACGGTACTGCAACAGGCCTCGCCACATACTTGCCTGCCACGGTCAACAGTGTGACCACCGGGGTCAGTGGTGGAGAGATGACACTAAATCTGGCGGGCGGTCAAAGTATCGCGCTGTCCAAAGTACAAACTATCGGAATTTAGAGCCGACTCGACGGCGAAGGAGTGTTACATGTCATTCAATACCGGTCTTAGTGGGCTCTACGCAGCAAATAAAAGCCTCGACGTAGCAGGCAACAACATTGCCAACGTTGCAACCAATGGGTTCAAATCTTCCCGTGTGGAGTTTGCTGATCAGTACGCGCAATCCATTCGCGGTACTTCCGGCAATACCAACGTTGGCAGTGGTGTAAGAACCGCAGCAGTGTCCCAGCAGTTTACTCAGGGCACCTTGACCACCGGCACCGCCAACAGCCTCGACCTGGCAATCAACGGTAATGGTTTCTTCATGATCAGCAACAACGGCGAGAAGCTGTACACTCGCGCGGGTGCTTTTCATACCGATAAAGAAGGTTACATCGTCAACAGTTCCGGCATGAACCTGCAGGGCTATAACGTTGATGCCAACGGTAACGTGGTAACGGGTGTCTCCCAGAATCTACGGGTTGACTCTTCGAACCAGGCGCCAAATCCGACAGCGAAGATCTCGCTCGCGTCGAACATGAACTCTACCGCGACGGTGCCTGCTGTCACTCCGTTCGATCCGAGTAATACCGCTTCTTACAATTTCCCTATCAGCACTGCGATCTATGATTCGCAGGGTAACCAGCATACTCTGGATCAGTACTTCGCCAAGTCCGGTACTAACACCTGGACGATGTACTCGCTGATTGATGGCCGTAGCATCAGCGACCCTACCAACGCTGATTTGGCGACCGCTACCACGCCGGATCAGACAACGTTGAGCTTTGACTCTGCGGGGGCTCTGATCACTGACCCGTTGCCGACGTCAAGTGCGAATGTCGTGGTTAACGCCGACGGGACGTTCCAGATATCCAACTGGAATCCGGCTTATAACGCGGGCACTGCAACGGTTCCAAACTGGGTCGATAACGGTGCGGCTGCTGCTGTAGGCGGTATCCAGCTGGACATGCTGTCGACTACACAAACGGCTTCTGTGTCGGGCGCTATCACCAAGTCTCAGGATGGTTATGCGACTGGTCAGATCAGTTCCATGAGCGTTGACGCTACCGGTAACCTGTTTGCGAGTTATACCAACGGTCAATCCAAGGTGATTGGTCAGGTCTCGCTGACCAACTTCGCCAACGTGCAGGGGCTGTCCCCAGCCGGTGGTACCAACTGGCGTGAAACCTTCGCCTCAGGCGTTCCGGTTACCGGCGCTCCTCAGTCGGGTACGCTGGGCGACATTTCCGGTCAGGCGCTGGAAGATTCCAACGTGGACCTGACGTTAGAGCTGGTTAACCTGATCAAGGCGCAAAGTAACTATCAGGCGAACGCGAAGACGATCTCTACGCAAAGCACTATCATGCAGACCACTATCCAGATGACGTGATAAACGTCGCTGTATAAGCTGCTGAAGAGCCCCTTTTCGAAGGGGCTTTTTTATGGGAGTCAAATAATATACGGCGTCCTACATTGAATATTAATTTCCAGATCGGTCACTCAATGACTATGGAAATTTCCTACTCGCAATGATGTGAGAATCAAAACTCCTCAATAAAAGCCGTTGACGGTTAAAGGGAGTTTTAATGTCGTTTAATATTGCTATTGGTGGAATTAAGGCTGCTAACAAGCGGCTGGAAGTGGCGGGCAATAATATTGCCAACGCCGGAACGGTGGGATTCAAATCCTCGCGTGCGCAGTTCTCCGCGTTGTATTCGTCTTCACACCTGGGGAGTGGGCAGAACGCTGCCGGTGATGGTGTGCGTTTATCGGAGGTGCGACAGAACTTCAATCAGGGTGACACCATGACCACCTCGGGCCGCCCCCTGGATATGCGGATCCAGGGCAATGGCTTCTTTGTGGTCAGTGAGCGCGGTTCGCTGGCTTATACGCGTGCCGGAGCATTCCTCAAGGATGCCGACAATTTTATCGTCGACAGCGAAGGCGCGCGTTTGCAGGGATACGCGGGCAACGAGAGGGGCGAGATCATGACGGGGGTGCGCAGCGACCTGAAAATTGATGCTTTCAATATTGCGCCCAAGGCAACCACGAAGATTGCCGAAACAATCAATCTGGATACGTCACTGCCGTCCCTTGCGCAGTTGCCTGCATTTGATCCGGCCAACCCTGCGACTTACACGCGGATGACCAGCCGAACCATTCAGGACGCAGGCGTCGCGTCAGCCCCGCCGGTGGATCACGAACTCAAACAGTACTTCGTCAAGACCGACGAGAATCAATGGTCGATGTATGTGTTGGTGGATGACCGTAATCCTGCAGATCCTGGTAGCACGACTCCGCAGCATGTCACGCTGGAGAAAAAATCGAACGGAACGCTGCAATACTCTGGCAACACACAACACATCCGGAAGGTATCGGACACCGAGTTTTCGCTGCACGGCTGGAGGCCAGCCAAAGAGGTGAACGGTAATTGGGTGGTAAATGGTGCTGCGGATGGCGGGGCGGTGTCTTTATCCTTGAACGATGGTGCTACAAGCGCCCTCGATGATAGTGATGCCGTGATGGTCCGGCCCGTGCCGGTCTTCGACCCCACCAACCTGAAGACCTACAGCAGAGTCTTTGCCAACGCGATTTTTGACGGTCAGGGCAATCAGCACGAGCTGAAGAAATACTTCGTCAAGGACGGGACCAACAGTTGGCGTATGCATGTGCTGATCAATGACCGTAATCCTCAATCGCCGGAGTCGATGGAGCCTTTGACGGCCAACGTTGTTTTCAATCGAGACGGCTCGTTGAAGTCGTTGGTCGGTATGCCGGGGCTGTCCGGTAATGGCGCAGATAGCCTGCAGCTCGAGGGCTGGGTGCCAGCCATTGTTCAAGATCGCGGGACCAGTCGTGAGCGCTGGGTATCCAATGGTGCGGCGGGCAGCGACGGCGGTATTGCCATTGATTTGACGGGGTTGCGCCAGCACAACGGTGCTTCAAATCGTTCGGCACAGCAGGTGGATGGACATCCTTCGGGGAAATTAAGCGGTTTGACGATGGGGCGCGATGGCGTGCTGCGGGCGGGTTTTACCAACGGTCTGACTCGTGATGTCGGTCAGGTGATGCTTGCCAGTTTCGCTAATCTTCAGGGGTTACAGCCGCAGAGTGACACGCGCTGGAGCGAGACGCGTGCGTCGGGGCCTGCCAATTTTGATGAGCCGGGTGTCGGGACGCTGGGGGTCATTATTGGTCAGTCGCTGGAGGGTTCCAACGTGACGCTGGCTGATGAGTTGATTGAGCTGATTCAGGCGCAGACGGCCTATCAGGCGAACTCTAAAGCGATTTCAACCGAAGTGACGTTGATGCAGACGTTGATCCAATCGACGTGATCAGATTGAACAGTCGGGTTTGATAAAGGAGCCATTCAGTCGCTTCCAGCCCTCGCCGGGGCTGGTTTGCGCACAGACGATGCGGTCCGCGCCTTGCCACCGGTAGTAGCGGGCGTTTTTCGCTTGCACGGTGATGCTTGCCAGTGCAATGGCTGCGGCAAGGATCAAGGTAAAACCTGCATGAGTTTTCATGTCGGTTGGCGGGTGCTCTCGGGGGTAAGTGCTGGGTGCAAGACTATCACTGTGTGGGGGGGCTACAGATCTTTTATGTCTTGTGTACATATCCGTTGTCGCGTTCATGGCTTCTATTGGTTGCGCTTTTACAGCGCGTCACTTTCGAAGAGCGCGAAAGTAACCAAAGCGCTCTTACCCCACCACTTGGCACCTCGCTGGTGCTCGGTGTACCCGCCCGCAGATCCTGAACCGTGGGCCGCCGCAA
>NZ_JACONW010000238.1 GCF_014357575.1 Pseudomonas folii
TTTTTAAAAAAACCCAAACATATGGGGGCCCCCCGCACTGGGGGCGCACCAAAACTTAGTACAGTTCCAAGCGACCATCGACCCGGTCTGGAGATACAATTTTAATCCTCAGCGGATGAGAATTACCGAACATATCGATTGCCGTTATCGTGGCAAGACTGACTTTTTCAGGGACTAGATTACGCTGTCGAAAAGAGATAATGGCGGGTTGGCCTTTTCGGGCGGTAATCCCGGTAACCACACGTGGGGCTACGGTGCCCTTAAGGTCGGGAAAAACGATAGTCAAACTACCTGGCTGTGTATAACCGGACACCATTCCAACCCGAACCTTGTCACCACCGGCCCAGTGCGCAACCCCAACAGGCTTTACCTCGATCTGCCGAAATTCAATATTTAGCCCATTATCAACGAGCTCTATAGGGATGTAGTCCAGCGCACCCACGCCCAGTTTCATTGTGTGAATGATATCAAACCTGTAATGACTTGGCTGGTAGGTTGGCAAGCTGACGGGCGTGACCACTAGTTTTCCATCTGTTTTATTCACAGAGGTGAAGACCGTACCGTCGTCACGTGTGATTCGTACACCTATAGTCATCGGAATCTGACTGATTGAGCGAACGTAGAAGTGGATATATGCCGTATCGGAGCTCATTGGCATCGGCACGTCGCTCGACAGAGCCAACGTCTGAGCCCTGGCGGTAGGGAAGTATTCATACTGCCCAATATTTGCGATAGACCAGTCCCATTCCCCGTCCTTGGGATCCAGCGGTCTGTCGGTTTCAAGGCTCCTGTACTTAAGCTCGCCTCCGCCATGAGTATTTATTAGTGTGAGAGACAATCGTTCATTCTCGGTCAACTTAACCGGACGGCTATTGATATCGATAACTTTGATAGCAACGCGCACTTTTAGGGATTGGCGGCCATTTCGATATAAACGATTGTTGCCCGTTGCGCTTTCAACGGTGAATGTTTCAATATCATTCCATGTAACAGTCATAACAACTCCCTGAGCCCAACAGTGGACTTTTTAAAAGATTAAAATCAGATAGCAACAGACGTAAAGCCTAATAAGAAAATGACATCTCGCACTTAAGAGGGTCGTTAAGCGCCTGTTGAACATCAGACTGGTTTAAATAAATTCAAGTGTCTACCGCACGCAATCAAAAGTAATAAACAACACTAAAAATTGGCCCTCCAAACCAACTTCAATGGTAAATCACTGCAACCGAGAACTGAAAAAGAGTTACAAGCGGTAGGATTTTTCCATTAGCAGTGAAGGACTCCCCGCGCATCTTTCTCCCCACGAAAAAAACGCCGCACCCTTTGTGAAGGATGCGGCGCTGAAAAACCGAGGGCTGCGAGTTAGCGGGTGACGTTCTGCAGCCTGGAATTGACCGTTTCGAGCAGCCGCTGCACTGCAAAGAGTTGCTCAACCTTTGTATCAACAAGAAGTTTTCCTACAAGCTGCTCCACTTGCACAAGCGGGTCGAGAGTGGCAGGCAAGTTCAAGTGTTCGGGCAAGATCTCGTCACCACTGCTGACCAGCAGCGCAAAGTGGATGACGTTTTCCAGTTCACGGGTATTGCCCGACCAGTTATGGGCTTCCAGAACCTGCTGCGCTGCGTCGCTGATCAGTGGCACGGCGAGGTTAAGGCGCTGGCTGTAAATGCCGAGGAAGTACTCGGCCAGCGGCAGGATGTTACCCGGCTGTTCGCGCAGTGGCGGCAGCTCCAGTCGTCCTTCACTGAGGTAATGAAACAGTCGCTCATGGAACTTGCCCGCCGCCACGGCCTGAGCCAGATCGATGCTGGTAGCAGCGACTAAGCGCACGTCCACCGGGCTTGGCTGATGCGCACCCACGCGGGTGACTTCATGGGTCTCCAGCGCCGCTAGCAACTTGGTCTGAATCGGTAAAGGCAGGTCGCCTATTTCATCCAGATAAAGGGTGCCGCCATTGGCTGAGCCGAACCAACCGGCGCGGCTGCTGGCCGAGCCGCTGTGAGCGCCCGCGGCATAACCAAACAGTTCGGCGTCGGCATAGGTCGGGCTGATCGCGCCGCAATTGACCGACACGAACAAGCCTGTGCGGTCGCTGCCACGATGAATGTGCCGCGCCAGTAATTCTTTACCGGTACCGGACTCGCCCCGGATCAATACCGGCAGCGCCCGAGGTGCCAGTTGCTCCATTTCTTCACGTAACTGGCGGGAACGCGGATCGATGAATACCAACGCCTTGGCACGGATGCTTAGCGGACTTTTTTCTGCATCGGGGAAGGTCAACAAAGGCTGACCGAAGGGTTCATTCAGGCTCATGGCAAACTCCCGCCCGAGCCTTGCGACGGCTCAAACGTTAAAAAATCAAGTGGATCGGTGAGGCAAGCGCGATATGTCTCGCGCTGCATAAGTTCATGCGCGACGCCGTGCGTGTTGTTCCATTCGGCTCTGCAGGCGGTACAGGTAAGCGAATCCTTGTTCCCAGCGGCGGTGACCTGATTTGACGTTGATATGTCCCGCCTCGCTGAGAATGCCGGTTTCAGCCCCCCAGTCGCGGGCCATTTCCAGGGCACGTTGAGTACTGACCGCCGCGTCGTTATCCGAGGTGACGATCTGCGTAGGAAACGGCAGCAGATCCTTGGGGATGGGCGCGAAGTTGCGCAACGCAGGCGAGCAGTTAGGTCGCTCGACATCAGCGGGCGCGACCAGCAAAGCCCCCTGCACCTGACGCAGCGACTCCAGCGGAGCCAGCCGCGCCCAATGCGCAACAGTGATGCACCCCAGGCTGTGCGCAATCAGAATCACGGGGGTACTGTCCGCCGCGATACTGCGCTGTAGTTCGCCGACCCAGTCTTCGCGACGCGGCTTGAGCCAATCGGCTTGTTCGACGCGAGCACTGTTCGGCAGGCTATTCTGCCAGTGGGTTTGCCAATGCTCATCGCCTGACCCTTGCCAGCCTGGCACGATCAAATAGCGGATCGACTCGTTATGCATGGGGTCAGCCTCCTGCATGGGTGCGTTCATTGAGCGCAGTATAAGGAGGTGACATATATTCGTTAAGGAATAAGAAGCTATCAAACAATAGCTAAAACGAATATGCAGGGCAAAAAAAAGGGATTGTCCCCTGCCTAAGGAACAACCCCGATAAAAACTGCTCTATGCGTGCCCGCCATCAGTGGGCACCGTTGAAGGTACTCAAGATTTGTTACAGATAGACGACTTTGTCTCTATCTGGACGAGCTGCTCCGCGACACTGCGCTGTCTCGCATCAAACCGCAGATCTGTAGGAGCAACCGGGGTGGCGCTCCACCGAGCAACGCGAGGTCGCGATGGCGGTGTGTGGGAGATTCCATGAGCTGACGTGGGACCGGCTTTAGCCGGGAAGACGTAGTGAATGTGCAGGCCTCTTCCCGGCTAAAGCCGGTCCCACGACAGAGCGCCGATATCGGGAACACATCAAAACCTATGGGGGCGTTGCCTTCACCGCAAATCAAACGCCTCATCGTCCAGCAACGCCAGTTGATAGCCGTCGTCACCCACGGCGTGAATCAGCTTGGGCAGATAGCGCTCGTCGATTTTGGAGCGCAGGCGCTGGAGGGCGACGCTGACAGGACGAGGGTCGTCATCAAAAATCTCTGCCGCGATTTGCTTGCGGGAGAGAACTTCGCCCTGACGGCTCGCAAGCAGCTGCAACAAGGCAAACTCCCTCTCTCCCATTGAAATCCGCTGTCCACCACGGCTGACACGTTGCAATGTCATGTCGATTTCCAGATCAGCAATGCTGATGCTGGCCGCGTCGCCTGTCGGGCCACGACGCAGCAGCTTGTGCACGCGGGCCAGCAGCTCTTCGTAACTGAAGGGCTTGAGCAGGTAATCATCGACGCCCAGCTCCAGACCGCGCAGACGGTCTTCGATGGCATCCGGAGCGGTCAGGAACAGCACGGGCGTTTCGCCGCGCTGACGGATCAGTTGCAATAATTGCCAGCCATTGAGGCCGGGCAGCATGACGTCGAGGATGATCAGATCGTAGTGTTGCTCTTCGACAAAATGGCGCCCGTCCAGGCCATTGAGCGCGACGTCCAGGGTAAAGCCCGAGTCGGCGAAGCCTTCGGCCAGTTCGTTCGCCGTGCTGGCATCGTATTCAACTAACAGCAGCCGCATGGCTCACCTCGATTGTTCAGGCCCTCAGCATAACGATTTGGCGCGCAGGGCGTTGGCCGCTTTACGTAATTTGACCACATCGAAGATTTCCACTTGCTCGTCAATCAGACGCAGGATCTTGCGTTGATGCATGTCTTGCAGCACGTCATATAGCTCGTGCGGCGATACGTCCAAGGTGCCTTGCGCGTCAATTCCGGCAAAGTTTATCAAACGCCGTGCGTGGCTGAGGGGTCCGTAACCTTCAGCCAGCATTAACAAACGCCAGGCCACGCGGGCCTTGGCGGGTAGCAATTTGATGCGCTCCGGCCGCAGCAGCGTGATGCCCATCTTCTGGCTGAGCAGATCAGCGAAGGGACGCCAGTGAGCAGGGTTTTTCTCCAGCAGTTCATTGAGCACCGGTTGTGACACGTGAAGGAAGATGCTCTGCTCCATGGAGTAAACATCGAACCGGCGAGGCATGCCGTCGAACAACGAGACTTCGCCGAACCAATACGGCGTGCGGATGCGCTCAAGACGCGGAACCAGACGTTGATCGGCGGCACCGCCAAAACGCACAGAACCCTCTACCAGCGCATACAGCCCACAAGGTTCGTCACCCTTTTCGAACAGGAATTTACCCGGCGTCTTACGCGTCTGGCGAGCAGCGTCCAACAAGCTATCCTGCAAGGCGGCCGGTAGATGACTGAACCAAGGGTCGTTCATCAGACGCGAGCGCCATCCAGCTCCATTTGTCATGTATTGCTCCCTGTTACTGCTGATCACATCGCGTTAAAGACGAAACCGTAGCAGAATCGTTTATCGCTCAAAGAGGAATAATAATGAAAACCCTCACCGACCACCTCAGTCAATACGCGGCTTACCACCGCGACTCGCGGAATATCGCGACACACTTTGTAGGAATTCCACTGATCGTTGTTGCCGTCACGGTGCTGCTGTCTCGCCCTGGCTGGATGCTGGGCGGCTTTTGGCTCTCCCCGGCAGCCGTCGTCGCGGCAGCCTCGGTGATCTTCTACTTACGCCTTGATCGGCAGTTCGGCGTGTTGATGGGCGTACTGCTGGGCCTTTGCCTGTGGGCAGGCGCACTCCTCGCTCAGCAAACGACCATGGTCTGGCTCAGCGCTGGTGTGGGGTTGTTTGTGGTGGGCTGGGTCATTCAGTTCGTCGGCCACTATTACGAAGGCCGCAAACCGGCGTTCATTGATGACATCAGCGGGTTGATTATCGGGCCGTTGTTTGTCGTGGCGGAGCTGGCGTTTCTGGCAGGCATTCGCAAGCCGTTGCAGCATGCGATCGAAGAAAGATCAGGGCCCGTGCGCAAGCGGGATTTGAAGCAAGTGGTGTGAAGGCCTAACAAAACATCTGCATACGACCGACGT
>NZ_JACONW010000239.1 GCF_014357575.1 Pseudomonas folii
CCGCCCAGACCAAGCACCGCTCCCACATGGAAATGCATTTCAATTTCATAATTTGATTACGGACACATCTGTCCGCTATAAGCGGAACCTTAGCCTGTTTTTCCGCCAATCGCAGCCTATTAATCTGGCCCTCTTTTCAACCGGGCTCATGGTTATGACTGACAACACGCTGGACCTTATTGATAGATCAACTGCAGAGCGGCTGCCGTGGGCGGCGTTGCTGGCATTGGCCATGGCGGGTTTTCTGACCATTCTTACCGAGGCGTTGCCCGCAGGTTTACTGCCCTTGATGAGCACTGACTTAAAGGTATCGCCCACTCTGGTGGGGCAACTGATTACGGTCTATGCCGTGGGCTCGCTGCTGGCGGCCATTCCGCTGACGGCCCTGACCCGTAATTGGCGGCGCAGGCCATTGCTGTTGATTGCCATCGCTGGTTTTGCAGTGGTCAACAGCATCACCGCGCTCTCCAATGACTATGGCGTAACGCTGGTTTCGCGATTCTTTGCCGGCGTTTTCGCAGGCTTGCTCTGGTCGCTGCTGGCCGGTTACGCCAGCCGTCTGGTGCCTGAACATTTACGTGGGCGCGCTATTGCGGTGGCCATGGTGGGAACGCCGTTGGCGCTGTCCATCGGCATTCCGGCCGGGACGCTGCTGGGCTCAGTCATCGGTTGGCGCTGGGCGTTCGGGATCATGAGCGTGCTGAGTCTGATCCTGGTGATCTGGGCACGTCTGAGCCTGGCGGACTTTCCTGGCCAGACCCAACAGCAACGCCTGTCGATCCGACAGGTGTTCGTGCTTCCCGGTCTTCGTTCAGTGTTGTTCACCACCCTGACCTTCGTTCTGGCCCATAACATCCTCTACACCTATATCGCGCCGCTGCTGGAACCCGCCGGTTTATCCGAACAGATCGACCGGGTGTTGCTGGCTTTTGGAGTCGCGGCGCTGGGAGGGATCTGGCTGGTGGGGGTGCTGATTGATCGCTGGCTGCGTGAACTGGTACTGATCAGCATCGTACTGTTCCTGTTCACCGCCTTGGCCTGGGCGGTCAACGGTGAAAGCAGTCAGCTGATTTATCTGTATGTGGCCCTATGGGGGCTGGCATTCGGAGGTGCGGCAACCCTGTTTCAGACCGCGTCGGCGAGCACTGGCGGTGCCGCCGCCGATGTCAGCCAATCGATGATCGTCACTGTATGGAATCTGGGCATCGCCGGTGGCGGACTGGCCGGAGGTTTACTGCTGCAAAGCTTCGGTGTGCAGTCCTTCAACTGGCTGGTTTGCCTGCTGCTGATCGGCGCCCTGATAGTCAGCGCCAGCGCGCATCGCGCTGGCTTTCCTTCGTCCAGACAAACTTAAGCGTGCAGCGTGAACAACGCCACTTCAGGTGCAGCGCTGACCCAATGCTGACTCACTGACCAACCCGCAGCGGCGGCCAGCGCGGTGAACGACTCTACGGTGAACTTGTGGGAGTTCTCCGTGTGCAGCCGCTCACCCACGCCGAAGTGGAACGTGTGCCCCGCCACCGAAGCCACTTGCTCCACACGACTGACCAGATGCATTTCCATGCGTTGGTCCTGATCGTTCCATAGCGCCAGATGCTCAAAGTCATCGACGTTAAAGGTACCGTCCAGTTCACGGTTGATCCGGGTCAGCAGATTCTTGTTGAAGCGTGCGGTGACACCTTGGGCATCGTCGTAAGCCGCAACCAGGGTGTCCGGTTCTTTGACCAGATCCACACCGACGATGAAGTGCGCGCTTTCACCCAGCAGGCTATGGGCAGAACGCAGGAACTTCACCGCCTGCTCGGGAGTAAAGTTGCCAATGGTGGAGCCTGGGAAGAAACCGACCCGAGGCAACCCATCAGCCGCCCTTGGTAATTTCAAGGCACGGGTAAAATCGTCGACCTGCGGCGCCACCGTCAGATGCGGGTATTTATTGCTGAGCTGATGAGCCGCCCGATTCAGGGCATTGGCGCTGATATCAATCGGCACGTACACCGCAATCTGCGGAGCGGCATCCAGCAACAGACAGGTCTTGTCGCTGGCACCACTGCCAAACTCCACCAAAGCAGCACCCTGCGGAACCAGCCCGGCCATCTGCGCGGCAACATCGGTCAGCAGTCGGGTTTCGGCGCGAGTCGGGTAGTATTCAGGCGTCTTGCAGATGGCTTCGAATAGCTGTGAGCCCGCTGCGTCGTAGAAGTATTTCGGCGAGAGATTTTTCACCGGGGAGGACAGCCCACCAATCACATCGCGGGCGAACTCACTGTCGTGAGGGTTAACCACTCCTGGCTGGCGGCTGTCCCTGGCCAAGCGCAGGCCGGAAACCACCCAGCGCTTTTCCGGGTGGAAGAAGTTGCGATAGGTCGCGCGGGAATGGCTCGGCGACGTGACGCTCGCTCCACCACGCAATACCATCTGGTTAATCATGAACTTGCCGTTGTATTCCCCTACCGCACTGGCTGCCGGACGAAATCCCGGGTAGGCGCTGTATGAGCTTTGGGTCCACTGCCAGGCAACGTCATCCACCTGTTCCAGCAAACCGGCAACCACGGCCGCCTCCCATTCAGCTTCAGTAGGCAATCGTGCATCAGCCCAATGCGCATACGCCGCTGCTTCGTAGTAGCTGATGTGGGTAACAGGTGCGTCCGGATCAATAGGCTCAAGGCCGCGCAACGTCATGCAGCGCCAGCCGTGTGTTTCGTCGTGCTGCCAGTACATTGGCGCGTTCCAGGCGTTTTCCTGAACGATGCTCCATCCCTCGGAAAGCCAAAGCCCGGCCTGACTGTAGCCACCTGCATCGATGAACTTCAGCCACTCGCCATTGGTCACCAGCCGATCACTGATCTCGAAAGACTGTAAATACGTGGTGTGCCGCGGGCCTTCGTTGTCGAAAGCGAAATCGGTGCCTTGATGGCCGATCTCGGTCAGGCCGCCCTTGAGCGGTTTGTAGCGGCCCCGTCGACCGGCCGCATCTTTGGGCCAGGCAGGGTCATAAGCCGGTCTGAGGGACGACGTACTGAACAGATGCAGGATATCCATCAGCAGCAATTCCTGATGCTGCTCCTCGTGGGCAAGGCCCAGTTCGATCAGGCTGCTCAAGTCTTGGGGTAGCGTACTTTGCAGCAGGAGGGCCATGTGCTGGTCGACATGTTCGCGATAAGCCATGACCTGATCAACTCCCGGGCGAGTCATCAAGCCACGCTGCGGACGTGGATGGCGCGGGCCGACGGCTTCGTAATAAGAGTTGAAGAGGTAACCGAACACCGGGTCGAAAGGCTCGTAGCCCGGTACGTTCTCGCTGAGCAGGAACGTTTCGAAGAACCAGGTGGTGTGTGCCATGTGCCATTTTGCCGGGCTGGCATCAGGCATGGACTGGACCACCATGTCTTCGGCGCTCAACGGCGCGGCCAGGCTTTGGGTTCGGCTGCGCACGTTCTGGTAGCGCTTGAGCAATTCGTTGGCAGCAGAAGTCTGGCGAGGCTCGCGTGAGGGGCTGATCATCAGTGTGAATCTCCGGCGTTGCCGCGACCTGTTTGTTCAGGCAATGCGGCGTCGAGCATTTCATTTATCAGGCAACCGGTGCACAAACACCGCTTCAGTCATGTGGCATCTCCGTCACGAACGTCACCCGCTCCGGGTAAAACGCTACGTGATTCCTGAGCTGCGCCACGGCACGGTAAGGCTGTTCATAAGTCCAGACCGCGTTCGGGATGCGTAGCCCATGGATATCCAGGCTGAAATAATTGGCGTCGCCTTTGTACGGGCAGTGGGTTTGATGTTCGGTTCTAACGTAATGTTCAATCCGTATATCCGAACGGGGGATGTATATAACCGGCGGGTATTTGGCCTCTTCAAGCAACAGCGCGTGATCACTGCGGGCGAGCAGCGTTTCTTCGAACATCACGCTGACCGGACCTTTGCAGGGGGTGATAGTGATGGGGTGGTCGTAGTCGGGGGTTTTCATGGTGCATGACCCTTTCACAGATAGCGTTGATTTTTATTTATGTCGCGCCCCTGCGGGGTCGTGGGACCGGCTTTAGCCGGGAAAGGGCCGGTACAATCGCTGCATCTCTGTCGTCTGCCATGCAGTCTTCCCGGCTGAAGCCGGTCCCACTTCATCAGTGTGTCCTTGCTTGCAGAGTAGCGTTCCTCTCTGGTCTCGCCAGCGGATAACCCAATGGTATGCGTCTGCAAACTGAACGTTTTCAGCAACCCTGCATCCGAACACTCTATGCTGTGCACACAGATTTCCGAGGTTTTGTAATGAATGATTTATCCCGCCTGCTCGAGGCTTTGTCCCTTGCTCATACTGACGGGCAGGACGCGGTCATGGCGACGGTGGTCAAGGTCGAGGGTTCGGCCTATCGGCGTCCCGGCGCACGGATGGTGATTCCGCAACTCGGCAGCGCCACTGGCACGGTCAGCGGCGGCTGCCTGGAAAGCGATGTGAGCAAAAAAGCCTGGTGGTTGACCGCCGCAGGCAAACCGGTACTGCGCACATACAGCACGGGTGAGGACGATGATGACCTTGAAGACGCTGAACTGAGCTTCGGACTGGGCTGTAACGGCACCGTGCATATTCTGTTCGAGCGAGTCAGTGCGCAGCATCCATCACTGGCAATCAGCGTACTGAAACAGGTGCAAGCCACCTCGCGCCCCGCTGCGCTGGCGACGGTGATCAGTTCCGGGAATGAGCACCTTGCAGCAGTAGGTGAACGGGTTGCGCTGTGGGCCGACGGCAAGCTTGAGCAGGAAATGCAAGACCGTGCACTCAGCCAGACCATCGCCGCCGACCTGCAAACCGTACTCACCGCCGAAAAGTCAGCCATTCGCAACTACGACGGTCACGCAGGATCAATTCAGGTGCTGCTTGAATTCATTCCGGCACCGCGTCGACTGGTGATCTTTGGTGCGGGGCATGATGCCGTACCACTGGTCAACATGGCGCACCTGCAAGGCTGGCACACCACGGTGATCGACGCGCGCACGCACTTTGCCCGCCAGGAGCGTTTCCCCGAGGCCGATCAAGTCAGCGCCCTGCCCTTGCAGCCTTTCGCCGGCATGCAGGCGCTGGTCGATGACGCTGCGGTGGTGGTCATGACCCACAGCTACACTCAGGATCGTCATTGGCTCAGTCAGGTACTGACACTGAATCCGCGTTACATCGGCCAGCTTGGGCCGCGCAGCAGGACCGAGCGACTGCTGGACGAAATGAGCAGTGAGATACGTCAACTGCCAGCCTTTGCAGCACTGCATTACCCCGTAGGTCTGGACCTGGGCGGCGATACACCGGCAAGTGTTGCGCTGTCGATCCTGGCGGAGATCAACGCGGTGCTCAACCAGCGTAACGGCGGCATGCTCAAGCATCGCGAAGCGAGCATCCATGCGGCGGATGTGATGATGGCGGGTGAGATGGGGTTGCTCAAGAGTGGGTCTTAGGTATTTTCTGACCTGCTGACATGTACAAAACCTGTAGGCCCCCCCTGTGTCCCTGACACAGCGTTGTCGCGCAGCAAAGATTGGACTTGT
>NZ_JACONW010000024.1 GCF_014357575.1 Pseudomonas folii
TACGTGAGATCGCAGTACCGTTTACTCCGTCCCCGAAACTCAAGCCCGACCAATACTCGAATAACTCAACCCGGCATCCGCCAGAGCTTTGGGCTCATAAAGGTTGCGCCCGTCAATTACGATCGCGTGTTTGAGTTGTTGCCTGAGCCATGTGAAATCGACGCTGCGAAAGGCTTTCCATTCGGTGCAGATCACCAATGCATCCGCGCCTTTGACTGCCTGGATACGATCACCGGCCAGAACCAGATCGTCGCGTTCCCCGTAGATCCTTCGACATTCCTGCATCGCCTCCGGATCGTACGCCTGAACTCTGGCTCCGGCGCTCCACAGTGATTCCATCAGGTCTCTGCTTGGCGCGGCGCGCATGTCATCCGTGTTGGGCTTGAATGCCAGTCCCCAGACGGCGATGGTCTTGCCTGCCAATTGTCCTTCAAAAGCCCGTTCGAGCTTTTTGAACAGCGCGGTTTTCTGTCGCTGGTTGATCTCTTCCACAGCCCTGAGTAGTTGCGGGTTGTACCCGACTTCTTGGGCCGTGCGGCTCAAGGCCTGAATGTCCTTGGGGAAGCAGGAACCGCCATAGCCGCAACCGGGATAGATGAAGTCATAACCAATGCGCGGATCGCTGCCAATGCCGTGGCGGACTTGCTCGATGTCTACGTCCAGGCGCTCGGCCAGGTTGGCCATTTCATTCATGAAACTGATCTTGGTCGCGAGCATTGCGTTGGCGGCGTACTTGGTCAGTTCGGCGGCGCGCAGGCTCATGAACATCAGCTTGTCGTGATTGCGGTTGTACGGCGCATAGCACTCGCGCATGAGCATTCTGACCCGCTCGGAGTCAGTGCCGATGATAATCCGGGCGCCACGGGTGAAGTCCTCGATCGCCGCGCCCTCCTTGAGAAACTCGGGGTTGGAGCAGACATCGAAGGGGATCTGCAGATCGCGGTTTTCCAGCGCTGCACGAATAGTCTCTGCGACTTTTTCCCCGGTCCCCACCGGAACGGTGGACTTGTCGACCACGATTTTATAGCCCTGCATGTGCTGGCCGATGCTTTGCGCGACCGCGAGGACGTATTGCAGATCGGCGCTGCCGTCCTCATCGGACGGCGTGCCCACCGCAATGAACAGCAAGTCGGCAAAGGCAACGGCTTGTGCCGCATCGGTCGAGAAAATCAGCCGTTGTGCTTGCATGTTGCTGCGAATGAGCATGTTCAGGCCGGGCTCGTGAATGGGCGTTTCGCCTGATGTGAGTAGCTCAATCCGTTGCGGGTCGATGTCCATGCACAGCACGTCATGCCCGACATCGGCTAGGCACGCACTGGCCACCAGACCGACATAGCCTGATCCAAAAACGCTGATCTTCATGAGTCATTACCCTCGGTTTTTTGCGCTGAGTGGTGGCGGGCATGAGGGTATCGAGCGCGTGTTACAGCCAGTGCAACCTGCTGAACTCGCTTGTCTGGCGGTGAATTGCGGCGGTTCGAATGGCTCTGGATCAATGGTTTCGGGGAGGTCCTGAAGCAGTGTGTTTACCCAAAAAAACTGACAGGCAGTCAAGTTATGCGGTTGGCGGGCCGATACGCCTTGTGCACAAGCTGCTTCGAACAAAAATAACGACAGCGTGCATTGGGGGAAACACTGGGACATCACGGAGATTTTATGAACAGCAGCTTGGCCAATATCAGCGTCACCATGAAGTTAGCCTTGGGGTTCGGGGCGGTGCTTATATTCACTGCACTGCTTTCACTTCTGGGGTGGACCAGTCTGGACAAGCTGATCTACCGCACCGATAGAATCGGTGACATCGCTGAGCTTTCTGATCGCCTGACGGTATTACGCGTCACGCGCCTGCAATACATGCTCGCCAATGGTGACGATGCTGCCGCACAAAAAGTGCAGGTCGCCCTGGACGACTTCAAGAAGCAACAGCAATTGCTGCTGTCGACCTTCACCAATCCGCTTAACGCCAAAGCCCTATCGCAGCTCACCGACATCATCAAAAATTACGAGACGTCGCTGGGCCAGATGCGCAGTGGTTATCAGACCAGCACCAAGGTCCGCGCCGACATGGGCGTCGAGGCCACCAAAGGCGCCCAGTTGATCGCCTCCATCAATGACTCGGTGCTCAAACAAGAGCCGTCGGACCCCGAGCGCTCAGACCAGCTGCAACTGTTGGCCGACGCCAAAATGGACTTTCAACTGGTCCGTTATGAGGTGCGCGGGTACACCAGCAACTCCAATGAAAAGTCCGAACAGGCCGCGTTCAGCCAGTTGGAAACGTCGATCAAAAACCTGGATAAGCTGAAGGCTGTGTTCAATGCAACCCACGGCACAGAAGTGGCACAGCTGGAAGCCTCGCTGCGGAATTACCTGGCCCTGGTTCAAGCCTACAAAACTGCCAACGATGCGATTGTAAATGCGCGCAAAGACATGACCGCCCAAGGGTACGAGATCGTTAACATTGGCGAAGAGCTCTCCAAAATCCAGCTGAGCCTTGCCGCGCAAGACACCAACACGGCACGCAGCCTGCAAATCGGCGGCACGGTGTTGGCCCTGCTGTTGGGTATTTTTGCGGCGATCATCATCACGCGTCAGATCACCCGTCCGCTGCAGCAAACTCTGGAAGTAGTGAACCGTATCGCCTCGGGCGATCTGACTCACACCATCACCATTACCCGTCGCGATGAGTTGGGCGTGCTGCAGCAAGGTATTCAGCGCATGGGTGTCACGCTGCGAGATCTGATCAGCGGGATTCGTGATGGCGTGACGCAGATTGCCAGCGCGGCTGAAGAGCTGTCCGCCGTCACCGAACAGACCAGTGCCGGGGTCAATAATCAGAAGATCGAGACTGATCAGGTCGCCACCGCGATGCAGGAAATGTCGGCCACCGTGCACGAAGTTGCGCGCAACGCCGAGCAGGCTTCGGTAGCCGCTGCGAACGCCGACACTCAAGCCCGGGACGGCGACAAAGTGGTGGGCGAGGCCATCACGCAGATCGAAAAACTGGCCAGTGAAGTGCTGCGTTCAAGCGATGCCATGACCTTGCTGGAACAGGAAAGCGACAAGATCGGCAAAGTCATGGACGTGATCAAGGCCGTGGCTGAGCAGACCAACCTGCTGGCGCTCAACGCTGCCATCGAAGCGGCACGTGCCGGTGAAGCAGGGCGAGGTTTCGCGGTGGTTGCCGATGAAGTACGGGGTTTGGCGCAACGCACTCAGCAGTCCACCGAAGAGATCGAAAGCCTGATCGCCGGGCTGCAGAACGGCACTCGTCAGGTCTCGCAAATCATGCTCGGTAGCCGCGCCTTGACCGACAACAGCGTTGCCCTGACGCGCAAGGCGGGCACCTCGCTGGAAAGCATCACTCAGACTGTTTCCAGTATTCAGGCCATGAACCAGCAAATCGCCGCAGCGGCTGAGCAGCAAAGCTCGGTGGCCGACGAAATCAGCCGCAGCATCGTTAATGTGCGTGATGTGTGTGAACAGACCGCTGAAGCCAGTGAAGAGACCGCCGCGTCCAGCGTTGAGTTGGCGCGATTGGGCGGTCAGCTACAGATGATGGTTGGGCACTTCAAGGTTTAATGCCTATGCGGTGATCGTCAGCCCGACGATTGCCGCGCCCGTCAGCAGTGCCGCCAGCCCCAGGCCGAACCATGCCCGCCAGGCGCTGGCGGTGCTGAATACCCAGATGACGACAGCGGTGTACAGCACAAAACTCAACAGCGTTGTGATCTGTACGACGCTTGCCGGGTCGCTGCCCGAGACGCGCGGCAGCCACAGCGCGAGCAATGACATCACCAGCGCAGACAAAACATAACCGCCGATAGTGGCGGCCAGCACCCGGCTGAGGATCATCCAGCGGTAGAGGTGGGTATTGGTGGTTTTTTTCATATCAACGTCTTGGTTCGTTGGCATTCGACTTCATTACTGTAGGAGCTGCCGAAGGCTGCGATAGGATTAATGCTGACCCACCGCGATTCGCAGCCTTCGGCAGCTCCTACAGGTTTTTCGTTGCGGTGCTGCCACGGTGAAACAGCACCATCACCAGCGTGACTCCAAAAACCAGTGCTACGCCTTCAACACTCCCGCGCTGCCAATCCCCAGTACTGAGGTAGCGGCCGATGTGCTGCCCGGTTGTACAAAAATTGATCAAAGGCAAACAAAAACACAGTAGGGCTGCGCCGGTCAGTTGTTCGGCCCACGCCTTGCTGACCGGTCGACACAAGGCATGAACCAGTGTCATCAGCCAGATCAGCAGAAAGCTGCGAATCTCCCAACTGGCACGGTCCGGCATGTCCACCGGGATGAATCGGTTGGCGTAGAAATAACCAATACAAGCCACACTAATGCCCGCAATGCTCGCCACGTTAAACGCCTCAATGCAGCGGTAGACCCCGGCGGTCGCAGTGCCGAATTCTCGTTGACTCTTGTTGCGTCGCTTGATGGTGAACAGCAGCGTGCCAGTCGCCATCATCCCCATGCCCAGCAACCCGCTGACGAAATACAACCACTTCATGCCCCAGCCGCCCAACTCGGCGAAGTGCAGTGAGCGCAGTACGCCGTAGATCTGATCGCCCAATGACAGGGTTTCCGGCAGCGGCTTCTGGACCTGCAAGGTCGCGCCCGTTATGCCATCAAACAGCACGCTGGCTTGCGGCGTGAACAGTGTCTGCGAAGGGTGAGCTTCATCGTAGCGGCCCATCACCCTGACGGTTGTTTTCTGCGAGCCGGGGTTCTGCACCAGCAGCATGCGAGGGGCCTGACCGGTCAAGGTTTGTGCTTGTCTCAGCAAAGAGGCCCAATCAGTTGCGGCGTTGTCGGTCTTGCCGATGGCGGTGACTTCGCCCGACAGCGCCGTCTGGAACTGACTGTAGGCATCCGGGCTGGAACCATAAGCCGCTTGCAGAGGCCATGGCATGTAACTGGTATAGAAAATCGCCAGCCCGGTGTAGGCGATCATGATCAGAAAGGGCAGGGTCATGACCGCCGTGGCGTTGTGTGCGTCCAGCCAGGAGCGCAAACCCTTGTTGGGCCGAAAGGTGAAGAAGTCCTGAAAGATTCGCCGGTGGATGACCACCCCGGACACCAGCGCAACCAGCATGCCCACGGTCAGCCAGCCCACCAGCCAGAAACCCAGCACCGGCAAGTGCAGCATGTAGTGAAACGACATGAAATGCCGTCCGCCTTCGGTTTTTCGCGCGATGCCCTTCGGGAGTATTTCGCCGGTTTCAGCCGACAGCGAAACCTGTTGGAGGGTTGATCCAGAACGCCAGGCCAGCTGTAGGGCCTGGCCCGGATAGTGGGGGAGCTCAACCCGCCAGAATCGGGCTCCGGACGCGTGCTCCAGCAAGTAACCCTCGGCGTAGCGGGCTGCACTCGAAACGTCACTGGTGGGCGCGTTTGGGTCGACTGCAACCAGTGGCTGCGCTTCCATCCAGCGCGTGATGGGTTCCCGAAAAACGCTCAACGTACCGGTCAGGAAAATCGCACACAGCAACCATCCACACACCAGCCCGCACCACGTGTGGAGCCACGACATGGACTGGCGGAATTTACCTTTCACGGTTGGGTTCGCCGGGGTTTATCAATGCGGCCAAGGCTTCCATCAAAAAAATGCAATCTTCCAGATTGAACCCAATCCCGTAGGAGCTCACCGAGGTTACGAGGCCAGCGATAGCGGTTTGTCTTATACACCGCAATCGCGGCCTCGCGGTGCTCGTGCGCTCCTACAGGTGCTATGTTCCAGACGATAGCGCGCTGTTCCTGATCAGAAATCGCCCCGCAACGTGAACATGTAGCTGCGTGGGTCGCCGAACAGGTTCGAGCGGTCGGTGGCCACGGCGGTGGTGTAGTAGCGACGGTCAAACAGGTTTTCGGC
This sequence comes from Pseudomonas folii, assembly GCF_014357575.1. Taxonomy (GTDB): domain Bacteria; phylum Pseudomonadota; class Gammaproteobacteria; order Pseudomonadales; family Pseudomonadaceae; genus Aquipseudomonas; species Aquipseudomonas folii. Next base: position 5,876 of record NZ_JACONW010000024.1, read on the forward strand.
GTTCAACGAAATCTTCCAGTGCTCGTCCAGCTGCCAGCTGGCGCGGGCATCCCAGATGGCGTAGCCCTGGCTGCCGAAATCCAGCCCCTCGGCAGAGGCCGCTTTGTAATAGGATTGGGCTGAAACGCCGCCACCGATGGTCAGACGGTTCCACGCGCCAGGCAGGTTGTAGCTGGTTTGCAGGCGGAGCATGTGTTTTGGGGTTTCGTAAGCGACTTCAACCTCTGCGGTATTGCGCAGCAGGTTATAGGTGTAACCGCCGAATACTTGCCAGCCCGGCAGTACCTCGCCGCTGGCTTCGATGTCGATACCTTTGCTGCGTTTGATGGCTCCGTTGATGTAGCAGACGCCGTCGACATCTGTTTCGGTGCAGCCGATGTTTGAAGGGTCGGCGATCGCGACGTTTTCCTGTTTGATATAAAACAGGGCCATCGACAGGTTCAGGCGTTTATCAAACAGCTCACCCTTGATGCCTGTCTCATAGTTATCACCTGTCGATGGTGACAGTGGTGCGCCGCTGGCATCGACATAGTTGCCCTGAGCGTTGAAGATCTCCGCATAGCTCGCATACCAGGACCAATTGTCGTTGATGTCGTAGATCAAGCCCGTGTAGGGGGTTACTTCGCGAGTGACCTTGGAGTTGTAGGGGAGGGCACCACCTTTGTCGACGTCGTAGGTGTAGTCATACCAGCTGGCTCGCCCGCCCAGGACCAGACTCAGCTCTTGGGTAAGGCGCAATCGCGTATTGGCATAAACACCTGAACGCTCTTCGGTCATGTCGATGTCAGTCATCCATGCAGGCCGTGCGGGCTTGTTGAATGCATGATGATCAACATCGAAGACATCGGTGGGGATTGTTGGCCTAAAGGTGACAGTCGATTGCTTGGTATTGGCTTCCTGCCTGGACCAAGTCGCACCCACGGTCACTTCATGAGTCAGCCCGAACGCATCGAAGTTGCCATTCACGTGGCTGTCCAGCCCTGTACTTGCCACTTCATCCCGGCGGAACAACACCCTGCGAAAAGTCGAACCCGCGTTTGTTACCGGACTGATAGCGCCCTGAGCATAAGCAATCTGCTGATCAAACCCACCCTCCGAATACGTCATCGAAGTCGTGCTGCTCCAACGATCATTGAAACGGTGTTCAACCTCGGCAAACACTTCGCTCATGTCGCTCTCGTGGCGGTTCCAGTCCTGCACCAGCGAGGTCGAGCGGGAGATGTCCAGCGAGTTGCCATTGCTGTAGCGCGGCAGGCCGTAAATCGAATAGCCGTTGATGACGTTTTCCTGGTGACGCAGGCTCAGGGTCAGCGTGGTGTCGTCATTCACATCGGCTTCGACAATCCCGTACATCAACGGCGTGCGGGTGTCGCGCTCGTCAATGTACGAGCCGCTGTCTTCATAGGCGGTGACCATGCGCCCGCGCACGGTGCCGGAATCATTAAGCTTGCCGCTGGCGTCGAGGTCCATGCGGTAGCGGTCCCAGGAGCCTGCGCTGGCCTGTACCGTCAGCTTGTTTTCCGCCGTTGGACGCTTGCGCACCAGGTTGACCGCACCGCCAGGTTCGCCTGCACCTACCAGCAGGCCGGAAGCGCCGCGCAACACTTCGACGCGGTCGTAAATGGCGGTATCAGGTTTCATCCAGCCGGTGATCTGGTAGCCCTGACCCGGCACGCCATCAATCAGAAAACTTTCAGCCAGCAGCGAGAAGCCCCGCGAGGTGTAAACGTGGCCGCCGAAGTTGCGGTATTGAAAAGTAATGCCGGGCGTCTGCTCCAGCACCTTGTCGAGGCTGGTGAGTTTCTTGTCATCCATCAACTGCCGAGTCACGACGCTGACGGTCTGGGGCGTTTCCCGCAGACTCAGGTTCAGCTTCGAGGCGGTGCTGCTGCCACCGGTGGTGTAGGAACCTGTCCCATCGGTGGTCGTCCCGAGTTGGCCCGCAGCGTTCACATTGGTGGCACCCAGCACCATGGCGGAATCACCCGAAACCGGCAGCTTCTCCAGCACCACGGTGCGTTCGTCCAGCAAGCGCCAGGTGAAACCGCTGCCCTTGAGCAGCGTGTCCATGGCCTGGCCCAGTGTGTACTTGCCTTGCAACGCCTTGGTGCGCAGCGTGCCTACATCGCTGGAGTTGAAAATAAGACGGACGTTGGCCTGATCCGCAAGCTGGGTCAACGCTTGATCCAGGGATTGTTCCGGCAACTTCAGATCAATACTGGTCGATGTGTCAGCGGCCAGCGCAGTGAGCGGCGCTATCGGCAGGCTGCCGGCCATGGTCAACATCAGCGTCAGGGTCAACGTGCGACCGCTGACCGGAGCAAAGAACTTGGAAGGTGCCTGCATTTCAATCGTCCGTTTTGAATATAGGTGGTGACACGACATGAGAATTATTCGCGCCCACCCCAACGACGAATCATCTCCACCAACCTTGCCGTCGATAATTGAAATAATTTTTATTCGCGTGACGCCGATAGATCAAAACCGGCTTGGCGGGGAGATATTGATGATAACTGTTCTCAGTTGAGATAGGATGCATGCCTTACCAGCCGGGGCAGTCCGAATGTCTGTTTCACCCAACTCAAATCACTTGCTGACAGTCTTTCAGGAGCATTACGGCGACCTGTTGGCCTTTCTCGCACGTCGTCTGGGGAATGTGGAAAAGGCCGCCGATGTGGCCCAGGACACTTACTTGCGGCTGGCAGGGCTGTCCGACACAGCGCAGATTCTGGAGCCGCGGGCCTTTGTATTTCGGGTCGCTGGCAACCTGGCCATTGACCGTTTGCGTCAGGAGCAAAGACGCTCCGCATTGCAGGCCGATGAGCTGGATGAAGATTACTGCGACCCGATGGCATCGCCGGAACGCTTGTTTCTGGCGACCGAAGCCGTCGAGCAGCTCGACAAGGCGCTGCATCTCTTGCCGAGCAATGCGCGGCTGGCGTTGCTGCTCAATCGCCTCGAAGGCATGACCCACGCGCAGATCGCTACGCGTCTGGGGGTATCGGAAAGCTCGGTGGGCAAATACATTGTCCAGGCCATGCGCCATTGTCGGGATTGGCTACGCCAGTCGGAGTGCATTTAGAATGAGCGCGATGCACTCTCAACTGGCGGCTTCTTCGAGCCCATCACCATGACCGAGCCTATGAACCACGCAATGCCCAACGTTGAGCTGGAAGATCAGGCCATTGAACAATGGGTGCGTCTGACTTCAGGCAGCGCCAGCGAATCGGAGCACGCCGCGTTCGCCCGCTGGCGTCAGCAAAGCCCTGCGCACGAAGCCGCAGCCAGGCTCGCCGAACAGATGTGGCAAGCCATCCCGAAAACCCGGACCGCCGAAACCTTCGTGCCTCCCGCCACGCCACAGCGCCGACCCTTGCGCTGGGTTGCACTGGCTGCCGGGTTGGGCGCGTTGGCGCTGACCAGTTTTACAGAGCCCGTTCAGGTGTACTTCGCCGACCACACGACAGCGATCGGCGAGCGCAAAATGCTCACCCTCGAAGATGGCAGCCAGGTCTGGATGAACAGCGCCACAGCGTTGTCTGTGCATTATTCGGCCAACCGTCGCGACATCAGCTTGCTCAAAGGCGAGGCGCTGTTTCAAGTCAGCAAAGACGCCAGTCGGCCCTTCGTCGTCCAGGCGTCTGGCGGCAGCGTGCAAGCTGTCGGCACCCGCTTCGACGTCGACCGCCAGAGCCAGCGAGTCCGCGTTGGCGTCACTGAAGGCGAAGTCAAAGTCTCTTCAGGCGGCCATGATGTTCCTCTGAAAGTAGCTCAGCAGCTCGAGTTCGAAAACGGTTCCCCACCGTCCACCTCCAGCCCGCTGGACATCAATACCGCGGCTGCCTGGCAGCGCGGCAAACTCATCTTCAACAGCCGCCCACTCACTGAAGTCTTCGCCGACATCGAACGCTACATGCCCGGTTCACTGGTCGTCGCCGGCAACCTGCCCGACACCGCCGTCAGCGGCGTATTCAACCTCGACGACGTACCCGGCATGCTCAACGTGCTGTCGCGCACCCAACCCGTGCGGATCTATCAACTGCCGTGGTTGACGGTGGTGATGAATGGCGAGGCGGTGAAAGAGGGGAAGGTGGGGATTTGATGGCGGTAGTATTTATTACCTTACTGTGTAGCGGTGAATAGCCTCAAACTGTGCCCTCGACTATGTCTCCAGTGTTTTCTCTGCGGACTGACTAATCTGAAGCCCTGCATCGTAGGAGGGTATGGGAGCAGCAAATGACCTTTATCACTATCTTTTCGGGGGCCAACTTTGCTGCTGTATCTGTCAGTGGAAGCAAATCTTCGGCAAACTCTGCTCGTCTGAAGCCAGGGAGGTGAAGGCATGGCATTTGATCGATTGCTCCCATACAACGATTTGCCATTGTTGCCTCCACGTGTTGAGTTGGAGACTCGGGCAGTATTGAAACAAGCAATTGCTGCTAATCGAGCACTGGCGAACCTGCGCGGTCTGGCTGCGCGCATTCCAAACCAAGGGTTGTTGATCAATAGTATCGTATTGCAGGAAGCGCGGTTGTCTTCGGAAATCGAGAACATCGTGACGACGAACGATGAGTTGTATCGTGCGGATGCGGATGCGGATGGCAAAGCCGACCCTCACACCAAAGAAGTGCTGCGTTATCGCCAAGCGCTTTATCTGGGTTTTCAATCATTGAAAGATCGTCCTCTGAATACCAATCTTTTCATCGAGATTGTGCGCCTGATCAAACAGGTGGACCTTGATATCCGTGCCGTTCCCGGCACTGCGTTGAAAAATGACTTTGGTGATGTCATCTACACGCCGCCGGAGTCACCAGCCAATATTCGCAATCTGCTTGGCAACCTTGAGCAATTCCTGCATGCCGAGGACGAGTTGGATCCGCTAGTAAAAATGGCGGTGCTGCACTACCAATTCGAAGCGATTCACCCGTTTTCTGACGGTAATGGTCGTACCGGCCGCATCCTCAACCTGCTTTACCTCGTGGACCAAGGCTTGCTCGACATCCCGGTCTTGTTTCTGTCTCGCTACATTATTGCCAATCGACAGGACTACTACCGAGGTCTGCGGCTGGTCACGGAAGAGCAGGATTGGGAGAACTGGATTCTGTTCATGCTTCGGGCAGTTGAGAGCACAGCGCAACAGACATTTGATCAGGTCACGCGTGTCCTGGCCTTGATGGAAGTAGTGCGTGAGCAAGTCCAGCGCGATGCGCCGGGAATTTATACCAAGGATTTGGTTGAGCTGATTTTTCGTCAGCCTTATACAAAAATTCAGTTCGTAATAGATCTTGGTTTAGCCAAACGGCAGACCGCCTCAGTCTACCTGCAGACCCTTGCCAGAATGGGAGTGCTGCGGGAGCACAAAGCGGGCAGGGAAAAGTACTACATTAATGACGCCCTACTGAATGAGCTGACGCGTTGAAATGTCGATGTAATCGACATGTCACGTAAACGTGTCGATTTTTCTCATTTTTTTAAACATGTTTTTATGAAGTGTCGATTTGATCGATACCTTGGCTTGGTCGTTTCTTATTAATCCTGATGCAATGTCTTAAAAATAGGGGCTTCCTCGATGGTATGAGCTCCGGTGCCTTGTAAGAATTTTCCGTCAGTCTTTTACGTAATCCACTACGCCTCCCATAAACCCTCTCCCCGAACGCGCCTGCTCACTCCAGCTAATTTCTCCCTCCGATAGATGCTGACGTACCGGTCACCTGCTGGCTCGGCATCTGCTTCTGGAACTAACGGTTGGAGTAAGCCATGCAGCGCATACAAGAATTACGCACCACCTTAGGCGTGCCGATGGCCGATTTTGCCAAGGCACTTGGCGTGTCTGAACAGGTTGTCGGGCAGTGGGAAAGCGGCGAGGCAGAGCCCGGTGTTCCGGCCTTGAGAGACATCGCCACGCTATTGGGCACCAACGTGGATGACCTGATGGACTTCGCCACCAGCGGGCGAAGAATCACCTCTCAACATTGGGTGCCGGGCGACGATGCCATCTTTGACGGCTTCTGGGGGCGTATGGGGTTGCTGCTTCCCGGTGAAACCAGCTGCAGTTGGTATCCCATCACCTTCACGGAATATTCCCAGGTGGCGGACTCGCTGAGCATCGAGCACGCAGAGCCCCAGTGGCTGGTGGTCAGCACCCTGAACAACCGAAAATTGCTGATCAATCCCGCGTTGATCCGACGCATCCGCCTGCTCGACGACGCCGCAGACCGCCCCGAAGACGACGCCTGGCAGCTCGGCTGGGACAGCGAAGAAGGCCTGACGCCGGAGCTCTATCGTGCGCTTGGCGAATACTTCACCGACGAACTGGCATTCGACACCAACAACTCACCCGTAGCCCAACAGGTGATCCATACGATGATTGCCCAACATGACCTGACCAGCGCGAAAGTCATGCACTTGATCAGCAATACCCACGTCCATCTCGCAAGCGGCTCAACCGCCAGCATCCGCGCCGCCAACGCCGACATCTACAACCTCGTGCTGGACGCCTACGCGGGCATGCCGTTGGGTATCAGCTTGAGCACACGAGACTCGGAAGAAGAAAACCACTTCTCGCCGTCGCAAGTAGCGTTGGTGGATATCCCGCTGCTTCAGTATCAGGCGGCAGAGATTGAGGCTTCGGCGGAGATGGAGGGCGTCTGACGTGGGACCGGCTTTAGCCGGGAAGACGGCATTTCAGGCGAAAGATATTTATCACGTGTCCCGAAGCCCTCCCGGCTAAAGCCGGTCCTACTGGGCCGCTTGGTCTCTGTTGGAGCGAGGCTTGCCCGCGATGAGCGTCCACATCCAGAACCCCAAAGCCACAAGACTAATCGAGGCCCCTAAGAAACACACCGCCACCCAGCCCCAACATGCATAAACCTGGGTGGCCGCGACTGCCCCCAGCGCACTACCAAGCGAATAAAAACACATGTAAGCGCCGACCAGCCGACTTTGCGCATCGGGCCTTGCCGCAAAAATCAGACTTTGATTCGTGACATGCACGGCCTGCACCGCGAAATCCAGAACGATCACTCCGATGATCAGCGCGAGCAACGATGTTTCCGCGAACGCAATAGGCACCCAGGACAGCGCCAGCAACGCCAAAGCAATCCCCGTAGTTCGCTGCCCCAAGCCTCGGTCAGCCCAGCGCCCGGCCCTTGATGCCGCCAATGCGCCCGCTATCCCCGCGAGACCGAATAAGCCAATCTGCGTATGGGAAAGACTCAAAGGCGGGGCACTCAGAGGCAACACCATCGCCGTCCATAACACACTGAAAGCAGCAAAGATCAGCAGCGCAAAAACACCCCTGACGCGTAGCAGAGGCTCGGTGACGAAAAGTGTGAGCGTCGACAGCAGAAGCTTCAGATACGAGCTTTCAACACGCGGCAAGCTTTTGCCAGGAATCGCCCTCCACAGCACAACGGCCAGGACCAGCATCAACCCCGCCGAAACAAAATACACCGCCCGCCACCCGGCCAGATCAGCGATAAGCCCTGAGGTAAAGCGCGCAAGCAGGATGCCCAACACAATGCCGCTCGTTACCGTGCCAACCGCCTGTCCGCGTCGGGAGGGCGTTGTCATCGCGGCGACATAAGCCACCACCACTTGAACAACCACCGCCATCACACCAACCAAAATCATCGCCCCTAGTAAAGCCGACCATTGCTGGGCAGCCCCGACCACCGTCAACGCAACAGCCGAAAGCAGCACTTGAGTCAGGATCAAAGTCTTGCGATTGAGCAGATCGCCCAGCGGCACGATGAAAATCAAACCCACGCCGTAGCCAACCTGAGTGGCGGTGACCACGATACCGATCATGCCTGGGTCGACACCGAGGCTCTGAGCCATCGCGTCGAGCAACGGCTGGGCGAAATAGACGTTGGCAACTGCCAGTGCGCAGGTGATCGATAACAGTAACGTCAATGCTGGGGATAAGTGGGGAGTGGTCTCCGGGTGGGCTTCGCTGGAGGAGATTTCAGAAGATTCAACCTCGTTTGCTGCGTTAATGTGTAAGCCCACTGGTTCGTCCTTGGTATTGATTCTGGTTTCAATTGAAAACCACTTGATTGATTTCTACCAAGTCCGGTTTTAATCTGCAACCAGTTTTTCGCTGCGTTGGTGCTGGCGAGACCTCCTCTGATGCCTGACCGGGTACCCAAAATGACGAATCATTCATCTGGCTACGGCGACGAATGCCCAGTGGCAAGAACCCTGGAAGCCATCGGCGATCGCTGGTCGCTGCTCATTATCCGCGACGCTTTCGACAACGTTCGACGGTTCGGCGAGTTTCAGAAAAACCTCGGCATGGCCAAAAACATCCTGGCCGCCCGCCTGAAAACCCTCGTCGAACTGCAAATCCTCGAAATCCACCCCGCCTCAGATGGCAGCGCCTACAAGGAATACGTTCTCACTGAACGCGGGCGGGCGGTCTTTCCCATCGTCGTCTCGATGCGCCAATGGGGAGAGCAGCACCTGTTTCAGACTGGCGAAGTGCATTCGGTGCTGCTGGACAAGGCTATTGAGCAACCGGTGGCGATACTCGAGGTTCGGTCTGAGGAAGGGCGACGTCTTGGGCCGGAGGATTGTTATCGGGGGCGGGTGGTTAAGGGGGCGTGATAGCGGGAAAACTGCTCATCAACTCAGTTCACCCTAAACCGGACAAAAGCACGCTATAGCGTGTGGTCACCAAGGCAGAATGATCGAAAAATTGGCTCGTAATTACGCAAGGACTTGAGCCATTTATGAAACGCGATGAATCCGCTTCACCTTCTGAAAAACTCACCAAGCTCCAAGTCGTCAGCGCTATGTACAACCATCTGATGACAAGCTGGGAAGACCTCCCGGATGAAAACAAAGGCGCCCTGGGTTTTGATTTTGTCGTCGGCAGCGAAGCAGAGGAGGCCGCCCTGAATCACTTGGCCCGGATGTTCATGGAATATGCGGATTTGTCGTTTCGGCGGGCGTTGGTTGCCAGGCGGAGAAGGCTTGGTCTGGATGATTCGGAAGATTTTGTATTCGCTGACTGATTCTTTCTCACAACCTATCGAAAAGTCTCAATCCACACATAGCCAAACGCTTACACGCGATAGAGAAAAACTGCCATTTGCAGACCTGCCCGACAGGCATAATCTTGGATCCAACCACTGACGAGCAGGGAGCCCGTCAGGATCAAGGATGATCGACCATGAAAGGATACTGCCGACAGGGAGTTGGAATGGTATTGGACAAAAAACCCGCTTCGGCGGGTTTTTTATTGGGGGCTGGAAAGTGGTTTTCGGGAGTATGCTGGTCGTCTAAACCGAGGCGTAGCCGCCCAACTGAATCAGTTGAATGAGAAGATCAGTGATGGACAATGAGATGGAGCAATTCCAGAAGGACATGCTGACTTCGATACGTCAAATGAAAGCCGGTAAGGCTGCTCGCGTGACTAAAGTGAAGCTGTCCGCTGCGGCTCGGGCCAAGGTCGGTGTTTCTCAGAACGCGTTTGCCCAGCTCCTCGGCGTTATCTTGCGCACCCTGCAAGACTGGCAACAGGGGCGTCGCCAACCTACTGGTGCGGCGCAAACACTGCTGCGTGTGCGAGCCAGCATTCTGAGGCGCTGCGGGAATTGCAGGCTGGCTAACTAGTGCATCACCAGACAGGAGTAATATGAATCAAGCGTTACCTAAGAGCCTCTGGGCTCGACTTGGACCGGTCTCGATACTGGATACGATAAACCGGCTTAATCGTATTGCCCTAACCGCCGGGTGCCGAACCGTATGTATGGTGGCTTGAGGATACGGCTGATGCGAATCCGCGTCCTCCGCGATGGGTTGAGTTATATTTAAAGTTCCGCCTTTCAGGTGCTAGCTGCTGTCAACGGTGTCACTCATTTTTCCCAAACAGCTTTACGAATGCAGTGTGCTTGGCCAAACGCCACGTAGCAGTCAGGTCGCCGTTGAGTTCGAGTGCCTCGAAGATTTCTTTGACTTGCTCATTGGTAATCAACTTTGCCGTGAGCATCTTCTTTAGCAATTCGTGGCCGTGCCAAATCGGAATAGCAAAATCTTCGGCAAGCCTATGCATGCCCAGATCATCAGTCACTACTATGGCTTCCCGGATTTGTCCGAAGGCGAGGACGCGACAATCTATCGGGGAGGGCGGGGATCGGCCGCCGGTAACGTAGACTTTTGTGTTCCCTAAAACCCAACCATGTAACACGCTTTGAGCAGCGCCCAGTTGGGCTTTTTCATCAGCACTTAACCGAACCCGCTTGGCATAGCGCTCGCTAGCCAAATCGTCAGCGTCGAACCATGGGAACTTGAACATCAGTGCACCGCTTCGATGCACCTCATCTTCGACGTCTTTTAAGATAGTTAGAACGTATTTCTTCTGTCCAAACTCAATGCCGAGCATTGGTCGTACACGCTTCGCTAGCCTGAGATACGCGTTGGTATCCAGCAATACGAGCGTTGAGGCGGCCTTCAACGCGCTAGCTCTCCGTGAAGCGCAGTAGCATCACTCAGCGAAATATCCATGACTTGCTGAACATAAGAGGGGCCTGTCCCGTGCTCCCGGATGATGCGCTTCAAAGCGTGAAAGAATTCTGACTGGAACATATTCTCCGCAGCTGCCATGTATTGAGCCGACTTGGGTGGCGCTGGATCAAAAAGGATCGAGCTGACCGACTGCGGTGGTGAACTGTTGCGTACCGCATGGATTGTCTTATCGATCACACGCAGCGGGCGAAGATTGACTGTTCGCGCATAGCCCTGTGCTTGCTGAAATACCGTATTCAGTGAGATCTGATGATGCTTTGCATGTTGCTGAAGAGCATTTATCTCGCCGTTGACGTCACCCGCCCCAGTCGCCTCTTCATAAGCCAACTTCGCACATGCCTCAGGAAACAGCAGCGCACCCGCGAAGGCATCCGCGAAGTCTTCACCTTCTTCCAGCCCCGCCAGCTCAGGCGTGTAGACGTGCGCCAACTCATGGGCCATCCAGAATTTGAAGTCTTCCAGTTTGGCGTCCAGGTTTACGAAGACAAAGGTAACATCATGGGATGGCAGCAATATGTGCAATGCATTTTTATGCTGCTGCTTCTGCCCCCAAAGCACCGGTACTAGAACCGCGCCACAGGATTTGAACTCTGCGATCAACGCTTCATAACCCAGCACACTGCGCTCGCCCAAGCCCAGCTTGTTGCGCACTTGAGACGCATCACTTTGCAGTCGCGCATAATCCGTAGACGGCGAGGAAATCTTCGTCCGTAATGTTGGCAGCATTGGCAAGAAGTCGACCAGCGGCTTGAGCAGCCCACCAATGCCGATAGCTTTCTGGATGTGCTCATCGGTGGTTCTGGTGCCCGCCCGCTTGCGGAACGCAACTACGGGCTGCTCCTCAGGCGCTTCTACCAATTGTGAAAAAGAAAGCTGCAGCGTCGTTGCCAGCTTGAGTAGTTTGTCGGGCCGGGGGAAGTCCTTGCCTTTGAGCCAATTAGTGACGGACTGAGCCGAAACCCCCAGCTTTTCAGCGAGGTCTTTCTGAGTCCAGCCACGCTGGGTAAGGGCCGCTTTGAGCGATTCGATATGTAGTGTGTTTTGCATGGTGTGCAAGATAGTGGTTGGTAGGTGCGAAATCAAGTTTGATCAAGTTTCTGTGTTTTTAAATGTCACTTATCGAGACCATCAGGTCGGTCCCTGCGTCTTTTGGTCTCTTCGATTTCGAGTAAAACATCTGACTGTCCTCACTGATAGTCGTCCTGCCTGGACCGCTCAAGCAATGAACGCTTCATCATTTGTTCCGACTGCATCGCACACGGTTCAGTCGAGAAGGTGTAGCCCTTTTTCGATGGCGTAGCGACGACTGCTTGGCTGTCGTTGGTCAGCGCCACCCAAGTACCGGGCCCGCTCCCGATGATGCCGCAGTCTGCCGGTCGCAGATGAAAGGACGCGAACACGAGCGTTTCCTGTAGTGCCTCTTCTGCGTGATTGAGCACTGATGTGAGTGATGAGCTGGTGATCGCTACGGTGAAAACCGCGCCAGTATATAAAACCATCAACTCTCGTGAATGACGCCGCTGCATCAAGCCAGGCTTGTAGCGTTTGGGGTCTTTTGTTTTTAAAGGGTCCTGTCTAACAGTTCCTATGAATGTCGGGGTCCTCGCCGCTATCACAACAGATGTCAGACCAACTCCAAGGCTGATAAACATGGCTGCGATGTTTGCCCAGAGTGAAACCAGAATGAGTGCCGATAATGCTTTTTGCGCCAGCGGAAATTGTGTCGCCTCTACTCTGGTCCAGTTGAGGATGAATGAGTCTGCATAGGCGCTCGCAACGAAGCCTAGAAACCACGTACTCAAAGCCGCCGCTATGGTCATCCACCAAATGTGGGCTTTGAATTTTTGTATAAGGTTGAAATGCCTGATCGACAGTGCTGTCGAGCTGGCACATATGATGGCGAAGATGATTTGGGCGATCTCACGACTTATATATCCACCCATCGTGTGCCAGAAAAAGAGCAAGAGCAGTGCTGCTACGGACCCTATTACTGCTGCTGCCAAATACTCCTGAGTCCGCCACCATCTGAAATTGTAATTCAGCTTCCAGGGTAGGTGTTTCGAGCGGGTTCTTATGAACAACGGTTGATTAGCGAAGTGATCAGTTACCGCCAGAGCAGCGGCGAGCAGTAGGTAGGTTGCGACGTATGGGAGCATTGAGATTGAAATTCCTTGTAAGTCTTCCGGTACTTTACCTCAGGTGATCAAGTTATCGGCTGCAAACGGGCTCGCCGACGGAGCAGCATAGGCGCGGATTGCCGCCCAATTTAGAGGTATCACAGGCCGCTGCTGAGCCCTACCAGTGCCGACAGGGAATTGGAATGGTAATGAACAAAAAACCCGCTCCGGCGGGTTTTTATTGATGGGTGGAAAATGAGGGCGGAGTGACGGCTTGTTGCAAAGGTTTGAGTTCAACATACCGGTCGGTGGCTCAAGGTGACAGCCCCCGGAATGTATTGCCTGCAGATTTGCGACTGCAATGATCCTCTCAGCAGGTCCGGCTTAAAGAATCGAAACTTTGCTCACTTCACCGTGTTGATCGAATGTGAGCGCAGTACGTAAAGGTTGACTCTCTGTGCGGTACTTTTTGAGCTGCTGTGAAAGTAAATGTGCAGTTGCGCTATAGGACTTCTGGTGCTCTAGAGTAAGTGTGCGCAGTGATTCGTTTTGTTTTATCAACGTATTGCGCCGTTCTTCGAGCGTGTTTTGACGATTCCACACAGCTTTGGACAAAAGCTCGAAAGAGCGGTCTCGTTGCGTGCTCAACAGAGAGTCGATTTCGTTGAATGACTGAGAGAATTTCTCCTCTAGACTGAGTGTCCACCTACCGCTGGCTATCGGGTCTAGGTAGGCCGTGCCGATATCCAGAAGAGCCAGGATTCGAAGCAGGACATCTCGTTTTTGCAGAAGGCTACTCACGTTGGCTGCGTGCTTAGCCAGCGCATCGTAAGTTGCACCCGTCCCGAAAGTATCAAGTTCAGCTTGCTGTGCGATGTCGCTTTTCAAACGATTGGCTTCGAGCTGAAGCTGTTCGATCCACTGCATTGTTTGGTGTTTAATCGCTTCGAGCTGATTACGCTTTTCTTGAGGAAATTCGTCAGGGCTCCCTAAGTCGCGCATGAAACCGACCAGGTATTCGAGGTAGTTCATTGAACCTCGAAGTTGGGCGTGATCCTTGTCATCAATGGTTCGGTGTAAACGCTCGATTGCCCCTTGAATATCAGCAAGGCTTCGATTGATATCAGCCAGGTGCGACTGCGCAACAGCGATGCTGAGCAAATGGAACGCCCCTGATGCTAATTGCCGAGCCTTACCGCCTTCGATGATGCGAGCATGACCCGCTATTTTTCCATCGCTTGCGACGGCCATTGCCCGCTGGCCTCCGCCTTTGGCATTCATGATGGTTAAAATTCCTTCACGGAGCCCCTTTTGAATTTCCGGATCAAAAACCAGTTCAAGGGTGGTGTTGGGCAACGTTGTTACACCTTTGAACAGATCTGCGGCTAACTGCCGACCACGTTTGACTGCGATGGAGTTTGGGTCTGAGAACGCCGGGGCTTCTGCCGGTATATGCGTGATAATCCGGGACTGAATCCATTGACGACCGCTGTCGTCGGCCACGATAAATTCGGCTTCCAGTGTTGGCGCTGGCTCTTCCGGTAGTGGTTGAACCAGAGGCTCTGGCTGAGCTTCCAATGTAGGTGCGCGCTGCGTCGGGGCTTTCCGGCTTTTTACGAATAACACAACCGCTATGGCCAAAACGATCACGCACAAAGCGACTAATGCATACAGCATGTGTTCACTCACTACTTAGGCTCCTTAATGGGTATGGATCTACTGTGACGCTATTGAGTCGCTTGTACCATGGCTTGTAGCCATTAACCAGCGGAGGTAGTAGCTCTGCTTTATGCGTCCGCGCTTTTCGCTTTTGTTGTCTGGGCGCACAGGCCGTTTCTTCGCAGTGGTTTGAAGAGCAGTTCAGTCCTCTAAGAAATAATCGCTGTCCAACTGCCGCACTTCATAAATCTGTTTCACGCTGCACCCCAGATTATTCTCGACCATCAAGCGTGCCAGTTCAGGACCATCAATCAGCACAACTTTCATATCCAGACTCAGAGCTGCTTCGCGGGCACCGGTGGAAAAGTCGGAGGTGGTGATAAACACACCTTTGCGGGCGCGTTGGCGGGTGAGGGCGCCGATGAATTTGTCTATCTCCGGGCGGTGGACAGTGTTAGTCCAGCGCTTGGCTTGCAGGTAGATGACGTCCAGACCAAGTTTGTCTTCCTTGATGATGCCGTCGATGCCGTCATCATTGGTTTGCTGTGTCGCTTGGCCTGCTTCTTTCCTTGAACCGCCATAACCCATGGCGATCATCAGGTCGACTACCAGTTGCTCGAAAAAGGCGGGTGAGGCGGCAAGCACTTGGGTCAACAAGTCATCTGCCAGTGACTGGGTCAGCGCCTGATGGGCTGCGGCCATTTGTTCGTCGGGGGTGGCTTGCTCCAACGGCTCGCTTTGCAACGCTGGCGCTGTACAGTCGGTCGGGCTAGCCGTATGAAACTCAGCGAACTCTGGATACTGCTTTAGCCACCTGATGGTGATGCGTGCCGGGCCAGTGCTCAGCGCGTCCCGCCCGCGTTCGGTGATCTGCACCATCCCTTTGGCCGGAATGCTCAGCAGTCCCGCCTTGTTCAGATAGGTGCGGGCCCAACCGACTCTATTATTGATGACTGTCTGCTTACCGGAAGGCAGACGCTCGCTGCGCTCTTCTTCGCTGAGCTGAAACTCATCGGCAATCCGCTCGCGGAGGTTGCTCAGCGCAAGCGGAGCACCGTCGGCAACGGCGGCCAATACTGGCCGCATGACGCTCTGAAAATCCGGGATGGGCATCGATAAACTTCCTTTTAATTACCGGGTTCAGGCCGATGCCTTGCGACCACGTTTGGCTTTAGGGGTGGCGGCACGCTGGGCCTTGATGCGTTCCAGCAATATGCTGGCGGGTTCGTCGTTTGGGTCTTGAGGGACGAGTTCGCCACGGAAGGCTTTGGCCAGGATGCTTTGGGTCAGGTGGTCGATACGGGTTTTGGCCGAGGCGACTTTGGCTTCCAGTTGGTCGGCGAAGGCGAAGAGTTGTTCTACGCGGCGGACGATTTCCCGTTGCTCGGCTAACGATGGGACTGGAAAGACGAAATTGCGGCATTGAGAAAGTGAAATGTTCACTTGCCCGGCCGAACCCTTTGTCTCATTCATGATGTTTCGTAGACTATCCCCGCCTTCCAGCACGATAGAAATCCAGCCGGAGATTATTTTGCTGCTTGGCCTGAAGAGTGTGATCGCCTGATTAATATTCCACTCTTCATGCGTCGCTGGGATTGTTGCAATTTTACCAAGGGGGGGGCCGACAATGTTCATTACCACA
Source organism: Pseudomonas folii (assembly GCF_014357575.1). Lineage (GTDB taxonomy): Bacteria > Pseudomonadota > Gammaproteobacteria > Pseudomonadales > Pseudomonadaceae > Aquipseudomonas > Aquipseudomonas folii. The sequence continues at coordinate 21,824 of NZ_JACONW010000024.1, forward strand.
TCGCCTGCTCTGGTAATCGATTTCGCAGCAGAACCTTTGTGTATTGGGATAGGGATATATTGGGGACGATTCTCAAAATCAATCTTTTGTTTGACAATGTTGTAGACCTTCAGGAAAGGGGTACCCTCATTAGAAAAACCTTCCTTTGGAGTTCCCCCGCTTTGTACTTTGTCACAGACGTCAGCCGCTTTTAGATAAGACCAGTTAGTCAATTCCGCTGCATTTAACTCCCTCGTTAGCCGCCCGTTTGCGGCAGCAGCGAGGACGGATTGGCGGAAGCTCTTGAGAAGGACCGGGATACCGTCCATGCGGGCATTGAGGGTGTCGACCTGTGCCAGCAGTTCATCAAGTTTTTGGGCGATGCGGGTTTGTTCGGCTGCTGGCGGCACAGGCACAACATAGTTTTCGACAAACTGCCTAGGAACACGGCGCAGGCCGACAGCTCCTGTCATGTTTGCCGCGCCCTCACGCATGAACCCATGGCTCTTGATCAGAGCCAGCATGTACTTTGCTGAAACTTCTGCGCTGCCTGGTCGGAGCACAAAGAACTCACTGCTTCCTGCGCCAATGCCATTCGGTAGTCCACTAACGAGTGCTGCCTTACCGTTTTCAAAGCACGGTGTGACTTTGGCAAAAATCACGTCGCCATCTTTGAAGTTGGTATAAGCTTTTTTAATTTCCCCCCAGTTGCGCTCATCAAAGCGTAGCTTGTCTCGAAAGTTGGTCGGTGCGTGAGACATAGGCACGAAGCCAGCTACGAGTTCATCATCGAAGTTTTGTTTGGGGTTCACACCCGCCAGCTCACCGAGTTGAGCGAGCGACCATCCGATTGGCAACTCACTCATCCCCATTCCCCTCAACTACAGCCAACCCCATCACCTCAGCCATCAACTGCTTCTGCGCAGCAACTTCATCGCCAGCCCCCAACGCTTTCATCAGCTCTTCCAGCTCATGCAGCGCTTCAGTCAGCTCCGCCATAGCTTCACCAGCCAACACTTCAGGAGCAGGCAGATCAGCAGCATCCAAGCTGTCAGCATCCTTTAACCAACTTATATCCAGCGAGTCGCTTCGCTCTTTGATCTGTTCACGACTAAACACGCGAAAGCGGCTCAACTCACCGATACCTTCGACATTCTCGGCACGTGCGCTATTCCCGTTGGCATCCTCGCCATAAGCATCTTCAAAAGGCTTGAGGTGTTGCGCACCAAAAGGAGTGCGCTTACCAAAGCTAGGCATATTGCTGCGCAGGTCATAAATCCAAGTCCGCTGCGTGCAGTTTTGATCCTGGCGCGGATTCTCTGCGGTGCCTTTCTGGAAGAACAGTACGTTGGTCTTCACACCCTGGGCATAGAAGATGCCAGTGGGCAGACGCAGGATGGTGTGCAAGTTGCACTTGTCCATCAGGTCGCGGCGCACGTCGGTACCAACACCGGCTTCGAACAGTACGTTGTCCGGCAGCACCACGGCGGCGCGGCCGCCCGGTTTGAGGCCACGGTAAATGTGCTGAAGAAAGGCCAGTTGTTTGTTGCTGGTCTTGTAGGTGAGGTCGTCGCGGGTCGGGCCGCCGCCGCCTTTGGCGGTACCGAATGGAGGGTTGGACAGGATCACGTCGACTTTGGGCTGGCTTGCGCCGGTCTGGCCGAGCGCATTGCCGAGATGGACCACGCCTTCGTCGTCACCTTCCATGCCGTGCAGCAAGGTATTCATCAACGCCAGACGACGAGTGCCGGGCACCAGTTCGATACCGACAAAGGCGCGGTTGCGCTGGAAGGCCTTGGCTTTGGCGTCGAGGTCGTAGTGGTCGTCGGTCTTGCTCTTGATGTAGGCATCGGCTGCGATCAAGAAACCCGCCGTACCAGCGGCCGGGTCCTGAATGACTTCACCGGGCTGAGGCTTGATGCAATTGATGATGCTGTCGATCAGCGGGCGCGGGGTGAAGTACTGACCAGCGCCGGATTTGGTCTCACTGGCGTTCTTTTCCAGCAAGCCTTCGTAAAGATCACCGAGGCCATCCTTGCTGGCGCTGAACCAGTCGATGCCGTCCAGGCTTTTGATCAACTGCTCCAGATGGCGAGGCTCTTTCAAACGGGTCTGGGCGTCGGCATAGATGGCGGCGATCAGCGGGTCGCTGTTCTTGCCGAGGTCCAGCAACATCTGCCGGTAATGGTCGAGCAGGTTCAAGCCGGATTTCCCGGCCAGGTCTGGCCAGCGTGCACCGTCGGGTAGCTTGTGGGTGAAGCTTTCGCTGTTCTGTGCTTGCTCGTACTCCATCTTGACGAACAGCAGCAGGACGAGCTCGGTGACGTAGTCGCTGTAGTTGATGCCGTCGTCGCGCAATACGTCGCACAGGTTCCAGAGTTTCTGGACGATGTCGGAGTTGGTCATGGTGTCTCTCAAATGGGTTCAGAGTGTGAGCCAAACTGAGCTCGCAGGATTGAATAGAGGGGCGTATCGCGCTAGTCGGTCGATTGCCAAAACGGGTCGTTCTGCCAGTCAGGAGGGAAGCCCATGGCTGTCATGTTGATTTCAGCGAACTCGCCCAGCAACTCATGCAAGCGCTTATCCCAACTGGTGTGCGGGCTGACCCGGCGCATCAGCAGGTTCAGGATGCTCAATACCGTGAACATACGGGCATGTTGTCCCGGATTTTGCAGGTGTTGCGGCCAGAGGAAGTTGACCGTTTTGGGTAGTTCAGGACGAATGCCAAGCTCTCGATTCCACAGCCGTGCGTGATGCGCGCAGATATTACGAATGGTCGTCAGAGTATGCAGCCAAGACTGGAGCAATGGACCGGGAAGAGCCATACGTCGAGCGATGGCTTTTTTGTCGGCATCGCGCGCCAGACCTTTGAACAAGTGCGAGAGCTCGCCAAGCGTGATCTCCTCCATCGCAGCCCAGGCAGGCATGAGCTCGGGAGTGTTGTAGGTCAACGCATAATGCCGTGCATAGCTTTCTTTGGCCCGCAGGCTTTTTAGTTGTGCCTTTCGAGCATCAGGCGCTTGAGATGCGTCGATCCTCCGGCATTCGCGTGTGTGGTCCTGGCGCGCCTTTTCCTGCTTGCCGTGAATGCTTTCGAGTAATACCTGGTGACGATAATCGCGCTGGAAGAAACGCGTCTCCAGATACCAGTGAGCCCCGTATTCAGGCCCCATGTGGTTGCTGATGGCAGCTCGTGCCGCGACTTCAATGCGTTCAAGTGCATCGATGACCAGAAGCCTTAGGCGGCGGTCGAAATCGTACAGCCGGGTGAGTTCTTTCAGACGTGTGCCGGGTCTGAACCCGTGCTCAACGTCTTCCGAAAGCTGGAAAGGGCGCATGTAAGGTGTAAGGCGAAAAAAACTGACTGCTTCTAGGAAACAGTGCGCCTTGCCTTCGTCCTGAATGGTGAGCCCACGCTGTTTGAGCAGGTCCAACTGCGCAGGGATATCAATGGCGGGCTTATTGAAAAGCTTCATGCTGAAAAACTACCGGGCATAAAAAACCCGCTCAATTTGTGCTTAGCTGCCGAAGCGACCATAGGCATGGCGGGTGTGTTGCGTGAGAGGTTATGCACAGATGCACGGTTTTGCAAGATATTTGGCACTGCTGTGACAAGCGGGTGCGGCGTTTTGCAGGATGTTTTGGATGTCTGCTGACCTGCCTCGGCCCAATGCTTTTTCGTATGATCTGGCGTTGGAGCAAGTGTCCTCTGTCCTGGGACCGAGGACACTGACTGCCGGGATTTCTTTGAGCCGTCAAGTATCATCCAGCCGCTGACCACAAGTTGTCGTTCAAGGCGTCCAGCACCTGATCCAGTTTCCCGCCAAGATTACGGTCCAGACCTTTTAGGCCTCCATCATTCCTGAACGCGTCACTGACTTGCTGCTGATCAATCACGACTTCGTGCACCAGTTGTTTGGCAAGGCGGTCCAGCCAGCGGCGTTGCACGGGTGTCCAGGATTGCAAGGCATAAATCTTCTGCATGGCGTTGGCGACGCGCTGATCAAAAGGCAGCAAAGCTTCGCCGATGGCGGCTTGTCGGATGTAGCCGATGATGCTGGCGGCTATTTCCTGATTGGTTTGACTACGCCATGCGCTTTTCAAGCTGGCTTCGCTGAAGCCGTGCTGATCGAGCAACAGCCGCACTTCTCGCAAATGCTCGCGGGTCAGATCTTTTGGACGGTTGACGACTACGCCAAGCGCCGCGGACTGGTTGAGCTGCTTATGAATAAATTCATTGAAGCTTTCCAGATAGTCTGCGGGTTTCTGGTACTTGCCGTAGCTTTGCTCACGCACCATCAACTCGTCGGCATGGTTGGAGATGACCGGGTATTTGTACGAACCCAGCAGTGCGCTGACGGCAGCCAATTGGTTGAGCAGTTGGGTATGTTGGCGCACAAAGTTGGCTGCTTGTTGCGGACCGAGTTCATGCAGGTAGTTGTGGAGTTTGGCCGGTTCAACCCCCCAGGCATCCTGCAGCTCATCGAGTTTTTGTTTAAGGCTCGGTTTGTTTTCGGCTTTGTGTTGAGCTTTTCGCAGGATGCGCATGACGCGTTGGCTCAACTGGTCGAGAACGTCATGGGCGTGACTGTTACCTTCCTGACTGCCGGGCGCGTCGTGGCTTGCATCGCCGGTGAGTTCGCTGACCAGCTGCTCCAGGGAAATGTCGGGGTTCTTCACCAGCGGCTTCATGGTGTCGACTGCTTCGAGGCTGGCATAGAGGTCTACGGGGTCGTAGATGCGGAATACGGTCTTGCCGATTTCGTCGCAACGGCGAGTAGCGCGGCCCTTCATCTGCTCATAGAGAATGCGCGAGCGCACGCGGCGCATGAACACCAGATTGCAGATTTTCGGCACATCGATGCCGGTGGTTAATAGGTCGACGGTAATAGCAATGCTGGGGTGTGGCTCATTCTTGTATCGACGAATCAGTTGCTCAACTTTATCGCTCTGGCCGGTAATGATGCGCACAGTGGCTTCGTTGTATTGCTCGCCATAGGCGGCCTTGAAGGCATCATCAAGCAAAGTTTTCACGCGTTCTGCATGGGCCTGGCTGACGCAGAAAATCATGGTCTTTTCTTCGCCGAATGGGTCCAGTTCATTGGCCAGTTCGTCGCAGATGACCTTGTCAAAAGCGGGTGTGATGACGCTCCTGTTGAACGACTCGATGTTGAAGGTCAGTTCGTCGTCCAGCTCTGCTACGTCGACTTCGCCGGTCTGGATGTTGATGACGCTGACTGATTCGCCCTTTTCAAACCGTATGCCGTGTTTGCTGAGCTGGGTTTCATAGCGGATCGGTGGCTCGTGATCTATCAGCCAGTCATCGGCAACCGCTTCCCTGTAGCTATAGGTGAATACCGGTTTACCAAAAATTTCGCTGGTGTGTTTGGCCGGGGTAGCCGTAAGGCCGATACGGCAAGCATCGAAGTAATCGAGCACGCGACGGTATTGCGATAGGTATTGGCTGTGATCGCGCACGGCCAGTTCACCTTCGGTCATTTCCTGGTCGAGCGTGTAACCCCGGTGAGCTTCGTCGACAATGATGCAATCGAATTCGCCCACGGACGGTGGCGTATCAGAGCGGAAAATACGGCTGACCATGGCTTGCACAGTGGCGACCTGAATGCGGGTCTCCGCTTCTGCGGCCATGTCGCCGAGCTCCTTGATGTCGTAGATTTGCCCCAGTGTGTGATTTTGCTCAAGCGTGGTGTCGTTGAACGAGTCGATAGCCTGCTGACCAAGGGCGCTGCGGTCGACCAGAAACAGAATGCGCTTAAAGCGTTCGGTCTTGAGGAAGCGATACATCAGGCCAATGATCGTACGGGTTTTACCGGTACCCGTGGCCATGGCCAGCAGGCAATCGCGCTGGTTGTCAGCCAGCGCCTGTTCTACCGCCTGGATTGCGTTCTCTTGGTAGTCACGCAATTTGAGGTAGGCAAAACCCTCGGCGGCTAGTTTTGCCTCGGCGTCGGCCTTGCTGCGTTTCAGTAGGTCGAGCAGGTCGTCTGGCGTATGAAAGTCTGGCAGCGGTCGACGCGTATTGGCGGGGCTGCGCAAATCGCGGAACCAAGTGCCGGACTGTTCTGCGAGTTGCTTGATAAACGGGCGGCCGTTACAGGCGAAGGCAAAAGGCACGCGGAAATGGCCGCCATCACCGTCACTCCAAGGCTGTGACTGACCTGCGTGCAGCCAAGGTTGCAGATGTTCGGTGATGAGGCTGAAATCGCGGGCATAGCGCTCGGCCTGGGGGATGCGATCGGCAATGTTGATACGCTTGCGTTTGGCCTCGACGATGGCAATCGGCATCAAACCCGCAAACAGTACATAGTCTGCGCATGCTTTGGGGCTGCTGGTAGGCCACTCAGCAATGGCCTTGTTCTTACCTTTTTCAGGGCGCGCTCCTTTGCTGTACGTCAGGTCGAGAGAGTCAGCGTCCCAGCCGGCATCAATCAACTGCTGATCAATCAGGATACGGGTAAGGTCTTCTGAGAGATCAAAGCTGCTGCTGGCTTGCTGGGTTTTTTTGGCAACCTGTTTGCTGGCTTGGGGCTGCGCGGCCAGTTGTTGCTGTAGCGCCTTGAGGCTTTTCTCATGCTCGATGCGCATTCTGTTTAAAGCAGCTTCATGCTCGGAGGCCAACTGCTTGTGGCTGCGCGACTCGGCGTCCATCTGCTCGGCGAGTACGGCGTACTCTTCTGCTTCGCGTTTAAGCAACTCGGCAAGCTGCTGATTACTCTCCAACTGCTGACTGGAATCGCTGAGCTGTGCTTTTAGCTGTTCGATCTGGCTTTGCAGATCGCGGAGCGGAATGCTCGGGTCGCTAGGCGTGACGAAGGCGCCGGGTTTAAAAGACTGAGCGTTTTTACCGAAGGACTGGTGATACCAGATGGCCAAGGCGCGAGCGACCTTTAGCCCATCGATTGCTTCCCGGTGTTGGGTGCGAAAACCGTGGGTAGCTTTGTTTCCTTCAATGCGCAGGGTATGAAACAGACTGCGGATGTTCTGATCCAGCTGAATCTCACGGCTAAGTTTGTAAAGCAGGTCGGACTGTGTGGTGTGGTTATCAAATTCGATACCCGCGCGGCTGGCCAGGTCTTGGGCCAGAGCTTCACCGAGTTGGCGCAGCTTTATCAGAGTGGTATTCGGATCGCTAGCGAATGCCTGCTCGGCTGTTCTGGCAAGCTGCAGGAAGACGGGGTCGTGTTCCTGGAGAAATGCGAAGTTACTGCTGGCTGCCATGGTCGATCCTTCGGTTGCGTTCCACTCTATACGCTAAGCCTGCTCTCTAAAGCGCAAGCTGCGGTAGCTTAACCAAGGTGAACCGGGTTTGGATATGTCATTGGGCTATTCGTCTCAATCCACACATAGCCAAACGCTTACACGCGATAGAGAAAAACTGCCATTTGCAGACCTGCCCGACAGGCATAATCTTGGATCCAACCACTGACGAGCAGGGAGCCCGTCAGGATCAAGGATGATCGACCATGAAAGGATACTGCCGACAGGGAGTTGGAATGGTACTGGACAAAAAACCCGCTTCGGCGGGTTTTTTATTGGGGGTGAGAATCATTTTTGCGCCGATTGAATTTAAGTGGAGATTCAGGTTAAGACCTGCGCCTGACGACCGATAACCACGGCATGGCCGCACTGCAAGTGGCCCTCCGAGCGCGTCCACATGACATTCATTCGCAACCCACAGCTAGCGCGAGACAATCTTTACGCTTTGCTGGTTTTCTACCTGTTTTCCATCTTTTTGCTGGCCATTGCGTGGGAGTTCAAGCTCGAGGCTGTCGCTATGGAGCTGTTGGGCTTGCCGTATGACGGCGACTTCGAAACATCTGAGCGCTGGCGTTTTATTCTGACGTCGACCGGTTTTGCGGTATTGGCGATGGTTGTGCCTTTCATCCTCCTGAGGCGCTTGATAAATCGTCTGAATCTCAGCTACAACAATCTGGTTGTGGCCCAGGCGCATAGCGACTCGCTGGCACGTCACGATCCTTTATCCGGGCTGCTAAACCGCCGGGTATTTCACGAGCAATTGGTTTCGCGCCTGGAACAGCAGGATGTAACCACAGCGGTATTCCTGATCGACCTCGACAAATTCAAAGCTATCAATGACACGCACGGCCACGCCGCTGGCGACGGTGCCATCTGCGCTGTCGCGGACACCCTGCGCGGAGCGACTGCTGGCTGGCATGCGGCATTGGCAAGATTGGGTGGGGATGAGTTTGCGCTTGCTGTCACCGGCGATTTCAGCCGCCTTGAGTTAGCAAAACTGGCGGAGAGTATCCTGACTCAAATTACCGGTGCGGTCACAGGTTTACCTGGGGTAGCGTTCAGCGCAACCTTGGGTATTGCCGTGTCGCCCCTGGACGGCACGGCTGCCGAAACCTTGCTACAACGAGCTGACAGCGCCATGTACCGGGGAAAAAACAGCGGTCGCGCCGTGTTTAATTTCTATGAAGCCAGTTTTGAGCAAGAGCAGCTTGAACGCATGCGTTTCGAGCAGGAGCTACGACAGGCCATTGAAGAGCGGCATATCCAGCCGTTCTATCAGCCCATCGTGAGCCTTCCTGAACAACAATTGGTAGGGTTCGAGCTACTCGCCCGATGGGTACACCCCGAACGCGGCATCCTGATGCCCCAGGATTTCATACCACTGACCGAACAGTTAGGCCTTATCAAACCGCTCACTGAAAGCCTGTTGCTTCAGGCCTTCACCGAAGCGCGCGAGTGGCCTGGCGCCCTGACGCTGGCGGTCAACGTTACTTCTTCAATGATCGAGAGCATCGACTTTCCTGAATGGCTGAAGCATCTGGCCTTCAGGGGGAACTTCCCGCTGAGTCGTCTGGAGGTGGAGGTGACTGAAAATGCCCTGGTAGCCAACGTGGGCAGTGCGCGGTTGAATCTAGAGCGCCTGCGTGCAATCGGAGTCAGTGTAGCTCTCGACGACTTTGGTACCGGTTATTCGGGGCTGTATCACCTGACGCAGTTAGCTATCGATAAGATCAAGATTGACCGGTCTTTTTTCGACACATCACTGGATAATCAGAGCGAAATGGTCAAAGCCATTCTCGCTTTGGGCAAGAGCCTGCGCATGCAAATTACTGCCGAAGGTGTGGAGCATGAGCAGTTGGCCGATTGGCTGGCCAAGCATGAGTGCGATTTTGCCCAAGGCTACCTATTTGGCAGAGCGCTACCGCTAACACAGGTGACAGCGCTCATGGCGACGGATCAAACTGCCGGGCCTCTAAGGGCGGGTTGACTCGTCTACCCGGTGGCAGGGAGTGGCTGAACTTCTGTTATCGCTGGGCTGGCGGCAGAAATATTGTCAATCCGCCAGCCAGGCTTTTCGCCACGACAACAGGTGTTCTTCCCTGAGCATCCAGTTATCAAGTACCACGCTGCGTAGGGCATCTCCTGCCCCGGCGTTGGCGTCGGGTTCAGCGAGATGTTCGCGAATAGCGGCAATCCAGTCTTTTGGCTTGGTCCTGACCCGGGTCACCGGCAAGTCACCGCGATAACAAAGGATGTCCGAGCAGATCACCGGGAAGCCACAGGCGCCGTATTCCAATAACCGTAAATTGCTTTTGCATGCGTTGAAAAAATTGTCTTCCAGAGGTGCCAACGCCAGGTCCAGGTTCAAGCCGGCCAGGTGTGCCGGGTATTTCTCGATATTCACGCCCCTATGAAACTCGTGGACATAGGGACGCAGTGCCGCTGGACACATGCCCATAAACACCCATTCCACTTCCCCTGCCAGTTCACGAACCACTTCGGCAATGACTTGCAAGTCATCGCCGTGGCTCGAGCCGCCAGCCCAGCCGACCCGCGGTTTACGCCCTCGTTGGCGATGGGCGGTCAGGCCGCTCCACCACTGGCTTGGCAGGCGGTTCTCTACCACGCGAATGTCGGCGTTAAAACCTTTCAGCGCATTGGCCAGTGGCTGGGTCGATACCACCAACCGGTCGCACAGACCCACGGCTTTTTTCAGGCGCTTGGCGATGTCTTTGGGAAGCAGTTCGCGGGTTCCGTGGCCGGTGGGCACGTCGAGAATGTAGTCATCCAGCTCGTAAACCTTGAAGGCCTTGGAGAATGTCTTGGCGTTCTGGATCATTTCCAGTTGAGGTGTTGTGAATTGTCGCTGGAAAATGATCGTGTCTGGCGCCAGGCGCTCCAATTCTACGGGTTGACGCAGCCAGTCGCTCACAGTGCCCTCGACCAGCCGCGCGGCTTTCAGGGCAGCGAAAGGCTGGCGCACCCGATAATGTCCGCTGCCGAAAGAGTCGCCGGGGTAGCACAGCGCGTAAGGCAACGGACGACTGGCGAACGGTTGCCAGCCGCCTTCGCTACGGGATTCGTGCGCAAAGCCGCTGCCTTCCAGGGTCAGGTTGCGGTTGTAGGCCGGGTCGTTGGCGAGCTGCGGCAGCCAACGCTGGTACATCACCGACTGTTCGCGTTTGAAGCGTTCGCGCTTGGCTTCCAGCTTGGTCGTGTCAACCTTGTTCTGGCTCACGTTGGCTTCGTGCATGAGCACCGCATAAGGCGTCCAGACAATCAGTTGTCCGGCTTGACCGACTTTCAGGCACAGGTCTACGTCGTTATAGGAAACCGCCAGGCTAGCCTCGTCCATTCCGCCCACCTCGCGGTACAGTTCGGTGCGGATCATCAGGCAGGCAGCGGTTACTGCACTGTAGTTCTGGTCAACCTGCAAACGGTGAAGGTAGCCGTTGGACTGCATTGGGTCGCCGACGAATGGGTGGTCTGCCACGCCGCGCAAGCCGAGTACCACACCTCCATGCTGAATAGTCCCGTCGAGAAATAATAACTTGGCGCCGACTATCCCCACTTCCGGCCGCTGAGCGTGATGGAGCATTGCGCCAAGCCAGTCCCCATCAATGACGGCGGTGTCATTGTTGAGCAGCACCAGGTAATCGCCATGCGCATGGCTGACGGCAAAATTGTTGATCGCCGAATAGTTGAAAGGGTGAGGGTAGCGCAGGATACGCACCTTGGCGTTGTTCAGGCGCTCCATTCCCGCGAGCCAATCCCGGGCTTCGGCGGTTTCACTGTTGTTGTCGACGATGATTAGTTCGTAGTTCGTGTAGCGTGTTTTCTCCATTAGGCTTTCGATGCAGCGCATCAGTATCGGCAGTTGGTCCTTGGTGGGAATCACGATGGACACCAACGGCTGCCCGGCGTGTTGGTAAACCACCCGGTTGACCATCGGCAACGGTCCAGCGTGCAGCTCATGAGCCACGCCCAGGCGCTGCAAGTGCGCCTCGACGACAGCCGCGGAGTGCGCAATGACTTGGCTTTCGCCGAGCCACTGGCCGAAGTTGATTACCTGATGCACCAGCACTTCAGCGAGGTGTCCGATGGTGCCCAGCCCATGAGTTTCAACTAGCCGATAGAGCAGGTCATGGGGCGCCAGTTCGGCGAAGGCGGGATCGAAGCCATTGGCACCTAGCGCGGCCTCGCGGCTGAAGGCCAGGGCTCGACCGACATACGGATAACTGCGCAACAGGTCCAGGTTCAGGTCCGGTTTGAATACCGGGTCCTGGCATCCGGTTGCGGTCAGCGAGTCTTCATCGCTATAGCAAGCGCTGACGCCGGGGTTCAGGGCGATGCCCTCGGCGAGCAACAGCAGCGCGTGGGGGGCGAGTTGGTCGCCGCCCCGTAGCAGGTAGCACCAGTCGGTCTGGATTTCCTGCAGCAGCTCATTGAGCTGGCTCGGCCAGGACTCCGCCAGCGGTAGCCAGACCAGATTGTCGGTCGGCACCACCCCTACCGGTTCGGCATTGGATAGCACTACGATGGCGGCCGCCCCGTAAAGCTGGCGGTGAATGCTTTCCAGACTGGACCGCAACAGCGCAATGTCACCGGTGGTATCCGTCAATACCAACAACACATCCGGTTGCCTCGGCCAGCTCGCAAGCCGCGCCGGCAAACCTTCTAACTCGGCGGCAGCCAGTTGCCGGGTGTCCAGCCAGCGCCGATACAGGTTGATATTGCGCTGCTGTTTGCCTGCATCGGCTAGTACACCGAAAAAGCGTTCAAAGGCGTTTGCCAGGGTGCCGTTGAGCTCGCCGCGCTCAGTTTCGAAATCTTTGCCCGTCAGGTGCATCCTTTCCAGGGGGGCCAACGCTTCAGTACGCACGAAGAACATGGAGCCGGCAAAAAAATCCGCGTCGTTGATTCGTTGTGGGTCAATGCCGGCACGTTCGGCCAGGGTGACCAAGTGCCTGCGGTCGCTTTCATCAAGGTTTTTTGTGACCGGCAGCCGGTATTGCTCGGTGCCAAGCATCGGATGGTGCGCCGGGTCGGCAAGGTATTCTACCGACCGGCGGAAGCGTACGGGGCTGAGTAATTCATCGAAAAGGTCATGGGCCCAGGCGTTCTCCACGCCAAAGCGCGCCGGGCGCTTGGTATGCAGTTTGATCAGTGTGTGGATGTTATCGGCACGTAAAAACGGCAGCACCTGCAGAAATGGCAAAACATCCCTCCCGTGATCGGGCACCCGGTACAGCGAATAACTCAGTCCGCTGGCCGCTAGCTGGGTACGTACCGTATCGTCACGGCCGGCCACGCATGTTATGTAGAGGTGCAGGCGCTCTTGCAGATGAATCAAACGGACCAAAATGTCTCGCAGCACATCGGGTTGACAGGCATGGATGACCACGCCGACTGGCGGCTCGCCGCCTTCCAGAGAGGGATGCTCCATGACCAGCACTTCTAGCTCCTTGACCAACGGGTCATTACACCGCGTACGATCTTGCATACCTTCCCTCTAGCGTCTGAATTAGCCGAGTTCCAATGAAAAAGTTCTTGTTTTTTGCTGTGACATAAATAGCCGAAAAACAACGCTATAGCCTGATTGCAACCCGCTGAGTTCTTCATGTCAATGAAGTTATCAGCCATGTCGAGATGGGCTGTCGTGATAGGGACTGATCAGAAATATATGGCGGGCGTGGTGTGTCGTGCTATTGCCAGGCAGATATTTTGGTGCGTCCTCGGTAACGGCCGTCATGGCGTTGAACATCATCGGACAGGGGAGTGCCTGAAACCCGGAATAGTTAAGCTATCAAGTAGATTCTCGGACGGGGCGGGATTATTTAGGACAATTAAAAAGCCGGCTTGTGGCCGGCTTCTCAAGGACGAACTTGGTTTGTTTTTGGCAAACCGTGCTCGCCTTTAACAGGTGCGCTCAGCGAGTGGCGCTAATTAGGATGGTGACGCAGGTTAGGTTTCAGCCTGGCGTAACCGTCGGCGTCGGAGCGGGGTGTGCTTCGGGCCGGGATGGCGCAGAGGATACTGATGTTCGCGGTGCTTGCCCAGTCTTGAAACACTTTGACTTTGGCATTGTGGATTTCAGGTTGACAGCGTCCAGCCTTGTCGTCGGAATGCCGCCCAGACCAAGCCTCGCCCACAGAATCGCAATCATCCCGACAGGCATGCGAGGTAATCTCAGGAGGGTCAAGGTCCTGTGGGAGATTCTATGTTGGCCTGCAAACACAAATCCGTGGGAGCGAGGCTTGCCCGCGATAGGGCCACCACGATTCAGCAGGTTCAACGCGTTATCGTTCATCGCGGGCAAGCCCGGCTCCCACATAAGATTGCGCTCTTCCGTAGGACCGGCTTCAGCCGGGAGGGCGTCGGTACATTCGCTAAATTTTCTTCGTCAGAAATACCGCTCTCCCGGCTAAAGCCGGTCCTACGAGGTCAAGAGCTCAGGAAACAGGGGATTTGCGCCGGACCAACCCCTCACCGAAACGCTATCCCATGCCGCCGCGTATTCAGCGTCGACCACCAGAACACCCAGCCCAAAACACGGATGCCTTGTTGCTCGATCTGTTCTGCCGTGAACAGTTCGTCCGGGTATTCGGCGCTGTTGTGGCTGCGCAGGCGCAGGCCGTTGCCGGGGAGGCGGTAGAGGTATTTCACGCGCAGCATGCCGCCATGCTCCAGGGCGTACATTTCGCCGTCGATGATGCGGGTCAGGCCGCGGTCGATGCCGAGCACGGAGCCGTCTTGAATCTTGTCCGCCATGCTGTTGCCAACCATGGCGACGCAGATGGCGTGGTCGATGTTGATGTTCATGCTTTGCAGCACGTGCAGCGGCAGGCGGACTTTCTTGCCGGGGGCTTCGGCGATGAGGGTGTCGCCGGTGTCCGATTCTGTTTCCTTATAGACCGGCACTTCCACGTCGCTGCGCAGCGAGCTGCGGTTGGCGTGACGGGACGCACCACTGTCGCCGCCATTGTTTTCATTGGCCGAGTCGCACGGGTGCTTGGGGCCTTCGCCCGTGCGCAACCACCGCGCGTTGACGGTTAACAGTTCAGCCACCTCGTCCAGCCGGGCCATGGGGATGCCGCGCTTGAACCAGTTGTTCACATGCTGAGGCGTGACCTTCCGGTTGGCGGCGAAGTCCGTGGCTGAGAGATGGCACTCCCGCAGGAGGGCGCGTAGTCGATCACCTGATGTATTCATGACCCCGAGTTTACGGCGCTCGTTGACGGGTTTAAATAAACGAGGTGTTCAAATGAGCGGTGTGTCTAATTGTCCTGCGAGCCCCGGGATTACAGGGTTTGACAGGTTTTGTAGGGCGCTTCTGTCATTAGTTGGCGGCAGGTAAACAGTGCGGATTTTGTTCGGCGCGCAATAACAGGCGTGGAGGTTTGTTTATCGGGTTTAACAAGGGGAGTTGTTTGTTTGGTACGTGTTTACTGAAAAAACCTGATTGTTTTCGCAGGAAGACTAATCGGCGTGAATGTTTGCCGGGAGCGTTTGAGCAAGCGGGAGGGTTTTGCGAGGGGTGTTAACGGAGCATCTGCTGGCAGACGCTCCGTTGACGATGCAGCAATCGATCAGCCTTTGTAGGCAGCAACCGATTTGGTGATCTCGGCACGGGCGGCGTCTGCGTTGCCCCAACCTTCGATTTTCACCCATTTGCCTTTTTCGAGATCTTTATAGTTCTCGAAGAAGTGCTTGATCTGCTCCAGCAGCAGTGGAGGCAGGTCGGTGTATTCCTTCACGTCGACGTACAGCTGGGACAGCTTGTCGTGTGGGACTGCGATGACTTTGGCATCGCCGCCGCCGTCGTCGGTCATGTGCAGGATGCCGACTGGACGGGCGCGGATAACCGAACCTGGAGTCACCGGGTAAGGCGTCACGACCAGCACGTCGAGGGGATCACCGTCGTCAGCCAGGGTGTTCGGGATGAAACCGTAGTTGGCCGGGTAGAACATCGGCGTCGCCATGAAACGGTCAACGAACAGGCAATCGGAATCTTTGTCGATTTCGTATTTGATCGGCGCGTGGTTGGCCGGAATTTCGATCGCGACGTAGATGTCGTTCGGCAGGTCTTTACCCGCCGGAATCTTGCTGTAGCTCATTGGGCATTGCCCCCCTTGATTGACCAGACGACTTTGGCTGGTTACGCCAAAAAGTGGGCCGGATTATAGGCATATTCTGTTGGTGTTGCCACGCGTGGCAGCCTGCAGGGGTTAGTCCTGATTCTGGTACGAAGGTTCATCACGCTGCAGGTTTTGCAGGCGGCTGAGCGGGTCCTGACGATAGAAGGCTTTGAGCTGCTGATAGACCGCCGGGTAGGCATCAACCAATAGATCCGGCGCGCAGAAGAAGTATTCGCTGGTCACGGCGAAAAACTCGGCCGGGTCTTCGGCGGCGTAGGGGTCGATAGCGGTTTCGATGTCTGGATCTGCATCGAGCTGGCGGTTCATGTCGTCGTAAGCGTGCTGCATGATGCTGGCCCACTGGCTGACCTGCATGTCCCCGTGCAGCGGCGGCAGGCCGTTGGCGTCGCCGTTGAGCATGTCGAGTTTGTGCGCCAGTTCGTGGATCACCAGGTTGTAGGGCTCCCAGTTGCCACTGGACAGCACGCCGGGCAGGGCGAGGATCACCGGGCCTTGTTGCCAGGCTTCGCCGCTGTGCTCGCCGTCCCATTCGTGCTCGATGCCGCTGGGATCGCGATGGCGCTGCGGGCTGACGAAGTCATCGGGGTAGATCACCAGTTCGTGAAAGCCCTGATACCAGTTCAGATCGCCAAGGTTGAGCAATGGCAGTTGCGCCTGCGCGGCGAGATGCAGACGCTGTTCGTCGTTGAGCTCGACACCCGGCAAACAGGTGATGTGCTTATCCTGAAGGAACAGCACGCTGTTTTCCCGCAGCAGGGCGTCTTGCTCGGCGCTCAGGCCATCGAGGATCGGCAAGCCCCGACGCACCCGCTGCCACAGTTCGGCGGCAACGGGGCTTTTGGACAGCCTGCGTTGCCGACGCCATTGGCTGAACGACCACATCCCTTAGCGGGCATCCGCCGAGCGAGTCATGCGCCCGCGCACCACGCTGATGATCATTGGCAGCAGCGAAATCAAAATGATCGCCAGCACCAATACCGACAGATTCTTCTTGATGAACGGTACGTTGCCAAAGAAGTAGCCCAGGGTGACCAGACTGCCGACCCACAGCACCGAGCCCAGCACGCTGAAACCGAGGAAACGCGGGTAATGCATTTTGCCAACGCCCGCGACAAACGGCGCAAAGGTGCGAATGATCGGTAGAAAGCGTGCCAGTGTAACGGTCTTGCCGCCATGGCGGTCGTAGAACTCGTGAGTGCGTGCCAGATAGTCGCGGCGGAAAATCTTCGAGTTGGGGTTCTGGAAAAGTTTTTCCCCGGCAGTGCGGCCGATGATGTAGTTGGTGCTGTCACCGATGATCGCTGCCGCCATTAGCAGGCAAGCCAGCAACACGGGATCCATAGCGCCACCGGCAGCTACGGCGCCAGCGATGAACAGCAGCGAATCACCCGGCAGGAATGGCATGACCACCAGCCCGGTTTCGCAAAAAATCACCAGAAACAGGATCGCGTAGACCCAGGTGCCGTAATTTGTCACCAATAAATCGAGGTAAACGTCCAGATGCAGAATCAGGTCGAGCGGGTTGAAATCCATGTATGGCACCAATTGCGGAGACCCAAACCGGGTCACGTGCGGAAGTAACTTCTGAGGGGTTGCGGCGGGATTATAGAAGCAGAATGGGTGGGGAGGGGGAAACATGGAACCTGTTTGCCGTAGGACCGGCTTTAGCCGGGAGAGGGCCGCCACATTCGCTGCATATCTTTCGTCAGGGACGACGCCCTCCCGGCTAAAGCCGGTCCTACGAGGTCGCGCGGTCGCTGTGGGAGCGAGGCTTGCCCACGATGAACGATTACGCGGTCTGTCTGACGTAACTCAGCGCCTGAATCGCGAGCAAGCTCTGCTCCCACGAGGGAGATTCCTATAACCGTTTCAATCCTCACTGATCGGCAAGACATAGTTCTTGAATTGGGTGTCTTCGCGAAATCCGATGGATTCGTAGACCTTTTGCGCCACTTCGTTGTTGCTGCTGGTGGAGACGCGCATGCGGACGGCCTGGGTGTCTTTGGCCATTTTCTTTGCGGTGCGCATCAGGTGGTCGGCCACCAGTTGGCGACGGGCGTCTTCGGCGACATAGATATCGTTGAGGATCCATACACGTTTCAAAGACAGCGACGAATAGCTCGGATACAGCTGACAAAAGCCCAGCAGCTTTTTGTCATCATCGGCAGCCAGCGCCAGGTAGATCACCGATTCATCCCGGCTCAAGCGTTTTTCGAGGAAGTCGCGGGACGAATCCGGAAACGGCAGTTCGCCATAGAACTCGCGGTATTTGACGAATAGCGGGGCTAGCAGGTCCAGGTGTTCCAGTGTGGCTTTAACGATCCGCATGGTCGGGCCTCAACTTCTCGATGACAAATGTTCCATCAGGCTTGCCGCCCGATGCTGCCGAATGAGTTTAGAAAGCGCAATCTAACGCTCAGTCCGATGGCCCTGCGAGTAGAAAGTTGCCCTTCGTGTTCAGTGGCTCGTCGGATTCCAGACTGTTCAATTGCGCGTCGTCCTTGAGATTGACCCCGGATAAACCCCGTGTGCAGGCCTCTCGCATCAAGT
Organism: Pseudomonas folii; assembly: GCF_014357575.1. GTDB lineage: Bacteria > Pseudomonadota > Gammaproteobacteria > Pseudomonadales > Pseudomonadaceae > Aquipseudomonas > Aquipseudomonas folii. The sequence goes on from NZ_JACONW010000024.1 coordinate 39,790, forward strand.
AAAGCAGACGATGTGCGGCCATTCCGTAACTCAGCCCTTCCAGTCGTACATTCGAGATGCAGTTGCGATGCGCGTCATTGAGGCCAACCTTGGGCGCGTAGGTGAAATACAGGCCCAGACTGTCCGGCGAGCTGAGGCCGGGACGTTCGCCGATCAGAATCACCGACATTTTTGCACCGAGCAGTTCGCCGATTTCGTCAGCAATCGCGACCCGGCCTTGTTCCACCAGTATCACCGGTGAAAGCGTCCAGCCTTCGGCGCTGGCCAATTCTTCCATGCGCGCCAGAAACGGCACGGTGTGGCGATGCACGGCCAGAGCAGACAAGCCATCGGCAACCACCACGGCCACATCAATCCCGCCGGGATGGGCGGCTGCATATTCGCGCAGGGTTTGCGCCGAGGCTTCGTCCAGGCGACGACCCTTGTCCGGGCGTTGCAGGTAGCTGTCCCGGTCGGCCGCGGCGCTGTGCAAATGCAAGGTTTCGCGGTTTTTGGCGGCAAGTTGTTCGCTCAGCGCGGCATGATCGAACGGCAAGTGCACGGCATCCCGAGCCTGCGCATGGGCAAACTGAAAATCCAGTTGTGCGCTGGTGGGCAGGCTGGTGCCGGTGCGTCCCAGGGCAATCCGCGCGGGCGTCAGGCGGCGCAGTTCGAGCCACGGGTTTGGCGTGTTGTCGGGGTTGCTTTCAGGAAGATCGTCCATCAATTCGTCACTCATGCCAGATGCGCCAATGCGTTGCGAAAGGCGGGTGGCAGGCTGTCACCGAAGCGTATCCGGCCATCGGCCTGAGTGAAGATGCCCATTTTTTCCAGCCATGCTTCGTATTCCGGCGCAGCACGCAGCCCCAGCGTCTGCCGGGCGTAGAGAGCGTCGTGGAACGAGGTGGTCTGGTAGTTGAGCATGATGTCGTCGGAGCCGGGGATGCCCATGATGAAGTTGATGCCCGCCACGCCCAGCAGCGTCAGCAGGGTGTCCATGTCGTCCTGATCGGCTTCGGCGTGGTTGGTATAGCAGATGTCACAACCCATGGGCACGCCCAGCAACTTGCCGCAGAAATGATCTTCAAGCCCGGCGCGGATGATCTGCTTGCCGTTGTACAGGTATTCCGGGCCGATGAAGCCGACTACCGTGTTGACCAGAAACGGGTTGAAGTACCTAGCCACGGCGTAGGCGCGGGTCTCGCAGGTTTGCTGATCGAGGCCGTGATGAGCGTTGGCCGACAGCGCGCTGCCTTGGCCAGTCTCGAAATACATCAGGTTCTGGCCCAGCGTGCCGCGATTGAGGCTCAAGCCTGCTTCATAACCTTCCTGCAGCACATTGAGGTTGATGCCGAAACTGGAGTTGGCCGCTTCGGTGCCGGTAATCGACTGGAAGACCAGGTCCACCGGTACGCCACGATTGATCACCTCAATCGAGGTGGTGACGTGGGTCAGCACACACGCCTGAGTCGGGATTTCGTAGCGCTGGATGATTGCATCGAGCATTTCCAGCAGAGCGACGATGGACGAGGTGCTGTCCGTAGCCGGGTTGATGCCGATCATGGCGTCGCCGTTGCCGTACAGCAGGCCGTCAAGAATGCTCGCGGCGATACCGGAAGGCTCATCGGTAGGGTGGTTGGGTTGCAGGCGTGTCGACAAACGACCGCGCAGGCCCAGGGTGCCGCGAAACTTTGTGACCACACGAATCTTCTGCGCCACCAGCACCAGATCCTGCACACGCATGATCTTCGACACGGCGGCTGCCATTTCTGGTGTCAGGCCGGGAGCGAGGGCGCGCAGGCTGGCTTCGTCGGCCTTGTCGCTGAGCAGCCAGTCACGAAAACCGCCTACGGTCAGATGGCTGACGGGTGCGAAAGCCTGCGTGTCGTGGGTGTCGATGATCAGCCGGGTGACTTCGTCCTGCTCATATGGGATCAACGCTTCTTCGAGGAAGTGCTTGAGCGGAATGTTCGCCAGCGCCATCTGCGCAGCAACCCGCTCACCATCGTTGAGCGCTGCTACGCCCGCCAGAAAATCCCCCGACCGCGCCGGACTGGCTTTGGCCATGACGTCCTTGAGGCTATCGAAGCGATATGTCTGTGCGCCGACGGAGTGGGAAAAGCTTGCCATACAAAATCTCCATGACGCCCCGGTTCAAGTGCGGAGCGAATGCAGCAAAGTAAGCAATTAATACTCCATCACGGCGCAAGGCGCCAATTGCCGGGCGCGGCGTGTCGTGAATGCAGTGGATGGCGGCGTTTTGTGAACTGTTTTGGGGCGTTAAGGGTCCTGTGATTTGAAATGCTTTCCTGTGGGAGCGGTGCTTGCCCGCGATGAGGGCACCGCGATCTAAAGTTAACCGTGTCCAGCTTTATCGCGGGCAAGCACCGCTCCCACCAAAAGCACTCAGTTTGCAGAATATTTGTGTGTGCCTTCAAAAACACCAATGGCCTCCGAAGAGGCCATTGGCAGTCAATCAACCTGGCTTAGAAAAAACCCAGCGGATTGGTGTCGTAGCTCACCAGCAGGTTTTTGGTCTGTTGGTAATGCTCAAGCGCGACCTTGTGGGTTTCGCGACCGACGCCGGATTTTTTGTAGCCGCCGAACGCCGCATGCGCCGGATACAGGTGGTAGCAATTGGTCCACACGCGACCGGCCTTGATCGCCCGGCCTACGCGGTAAGCGCGGTTGATGTCTCGCGTCCACAGGCCCGCACCCAGACCGAACTCGGTGTCGTTGGCGATGGCGACTGCTTCGGCTTCATCCTTGAAGGTCGTAACGCTGACCACCGGGCCGAAGATTTCCTCCTGGAACACACGCATCTTGTTATTGCCTTTAAGCAGCGTCGGCTGGATGTAGTAACCGGTCGCCAGATCGCCTTCCAGTTTTTCCACCTTGCCACCGGTCAACAACTCGGCACCTTCGCCCTGGGCGATTTCCAGATAAGAGAGGATCTTGTCGAACTGCTGCTGCGACGCTTGCGCGCCGACCATGGTGTCGGTGTCCAGCGGGTCGCCGCGCTTGATCTTAAGGACCTTCTTCATCACCACTTCCATGAACTGCGGGTAGATCGACTCCTGAACCAGCGCGCGGGAAGGGCAGGTGCAGACTTCGCCCTGATTGAAGAACGCCAGCACCACACCTTCTGCGGCTTTTTCGATGAACTCGGGTTCGGCGTTCATGATGTCTTCGAAGAAGATGTTCGGCGACTTGCCACCCAACTCGACGGTGGACGGGATGATGTTGTCCGCCGCCAGCTTCATGATGTGCGAACCCACCGGAGTCGAGCCGGTGAAGGCGATCTTGGCAATACGCTTGCTGCTGGCCAGGGCTTCGCCCGCTTCACGGCCGTAACCTTGCACAATGTTGAGTACCCCGGGCGGGAGCAAATCGCCGATCAGTTCAACCAGCACGCTGATACCCAGCGGGGTTTGTTCGGCCGGTTTGAGGACGACGCAGTTACCGGCGGCCAGGGCCGGAGCGAGTTTCCAGGCGGCCATCAGGATCGGGAAGTTCCACGGGATGATCTGCCCGACCACGCCCAGCGGTTCATGTATGTGATAAGCCACGGTATTGCCGTCTATCTCGGCTGCGGTGCCTTCCTGGGCACGTAATACACCTGCGAAATAACGGAAGTGATCGACTGCCAGCGGAATGTCGGCGTTCAGGGTCTCGCGGATGGCCTTGCCGTTGTCCCAGGTTTCAGTGATCGCCAGGATTTCGAGATTCTGTTCGATACGGTCGGCGATTTTAAGCAGGGTCAGCGATCGTGCCTGCACTGAGGTTGTGCCCCAAGCGTCGGCGGCGGCATGAGCGGCGTCCAGCGCTTTTTCGATGTCTTCGGCCGTAGAACGCGGGAAGTCGGCGATGGGCTTGCCAGTAATCGGCGAGGTATTGGTGAAGTATTGACCTTTGACCGGCGCAACGAACTCGCCGCCTATGTAGTTACCGTAGCGTTCCTTGAAATTGACCAGAGCGCCTTCGGTACCGGGATGTGCGTAACGCATGGTGATTTCTCCTGATTTTTTGTTGTTGGGAGAGCTGCCATGACAGTAGCTCTGAATCGTGCAGTTGTTCAAGCGTAGAGCAAAGGGTGCAAACTCGCCTTTGTTGGAGCGAGGCTTGCCCGCGAATAGGTCAACGCGGTGAAACTGGTACACCGCGCTATCGTTCTTCGCGGGCAAGCCTCGCTCCAACAGGAATCCAAACACTAAGTGCCATTTCACCCTCCCTGCGCTAACCTGCGCGGATGTTTTAAGAGGTGGTCATGCATATTCATATCCTTGGTATTTGCGGCACGTTCATGGGTTCTCTGGCGGTGCTCGCCAAAGAGTTGGGTCATCGGGTGACCGGTTCCGACGCCAATGTCTATCCGCCGATGAGCACGCAATTGCAGGCTCAGGGCATCGAGCTGACGCAGGGTTATGACCCGGCTCAACTGGACCCCGCGCCGGATGTAGTGGTCATTGGCAACGCGCTGTCGCGTGGCAACCCTGCCGTTGAATATGTGCTCAATAAAGGTTTGCCGTATGTGTCCGGCCCGCAATGGCTGGCCGATCATGTGCTGCAAGGTCGCTGGGTGCTGGCGGTCGCAGGTACCCACGGCAAGACCACCACCAGCAGCATGCTGGCCTGGGTGCTGGAGCACGCGGGCATGAGCCCGGGTTTCCTGATCGGTGGCGTGCCGCAGAACTTCGCGGTGTCGGCCCGTTTGGGCGGCACGCCGTTCTTCGTGGTCGAGGCCGACGAGTACGACAGCGCCTTCTTCGACAAACGCTCCAAGTTCGTTCATTACCGTCCGCGTACGGCGATCCTCAATAACCTTGAGTTCGATCACGCTGACATCTTCCCCGATCTGCCTGCTATCGAGCGCCAGTTCCATCACTTGGTGCGGACTATCCCGAGTGAAGGCCTCGTCATTCATCCGACCACTGAACCTGCGCTGACCCGCGTGATACAGATGGGCTGCTGGACGCCTGTGCAGACCACCGGTCAAGGCGGTCAGTGGCAGGCACGTCTGTTGCGCGAAGACGGTTCGCAGTTCGAAGTGATCTTCGAAGGCGAAGTACAGGGGACGGTTGACTGGGACATGACCGGTCAGCACAACGTTGCAAATGCCTTGGCTACGCTTGCAGCTGCTCGCCATGTTGGCGTGGTACCGGCGCTGGGCGTCGAAGCCTTGAGCGCGTTCAAAAGCGTCAAACGTCGCATGGAAAAAGTCGCGGAAGTGCGCGGCATCACTATTTACGACGATTTCGCTCACCACCCGACCGCCATTGCCACCACGCTGGATGGCTTGCGCAAGAAAGTCGGTGATGCTCCCTTGATCGCGATCATTGAGCCGCGCTCCAACTCCATGAAGCTCGGCGCTCACCGCGATGGCTTGCCGGAAAGCGTGCAACAGGCTGATCAGGTGGTCTGGTATGCGCCGGCCAATCTGGGTTGGGACCTGGGCGCCACCGCTGCGCAGTGTTCGGTACCGGCGGTGGTCTGTGATTCTCTGGAAGGCATCATCGCTCGCGTAAAAAGCCAGGCTCAGCCCGGCACTCACGTGGTGATCATGAGCAACGGCGGCTTCGGCGGCCTGCACGGCAAACTCGCCGAGGCGCTGCAATGAGTGGCCCGGAGCGTATTACCCTGGCGATGACCGGTGCGTCCGGCGCGCAGTACGGCTTGCGCCTGCTGGATTGTCTGGTGCGTGAAGATCGAGAAGTGCACTTTTTGATCTCCAAGGCCGCGCAACTGGTGATGGCGACTGAGACCGACGTTTCGCTGCCACCCAAGTCGGCGATGATGCAGGCGTTCCTGACCGAATACACCGGCGCTGCCGCAGGGCAGATTCGGGTGTATGGCAAGGAAGACTGGATGTCGCCGGTGGCCTCGGGCTCTGGCTCGCCTGCCGCGATGGTGGTGGTGCCGTGTTCCACGGGTTCGTTGTCAGCCATTGCGACCGGCGCCTGCAACAACCTGATCGAGCGCGCAGCTGACGTAACCCTCAAGGAGCGTCGACAGTTGATTCTGGTCCCGCGTGAAGCGCCGTTTTCCAGCATTCATCTGGAGAACATGCTCAAGCTGTCGAACATGGGCGCGGTGATCCTGCCTGCTTCGCCTGGCTTCTATCACCAGCCACAGACCATTGATGATCTGGTGGATTTCGTTGTCGCGCGGATTCTCAACCTGCTTAATATTCCGCAAGACATGCTGCCGCGCTGGGGCGAGCACCACATGGGCGGCGATGAATAAGCTGCTGCTGATTGCGCTGGCGTTGAGCCTGACGGGCTGCGCCACCGCCCGCACGCTCAATGCCGCACAGCCGGGTGCGCCGGTGGTCTATGCCGGCACGCGGCTGGATTTGTATGCGATGCAGGGTGGTTGCTGTGCAATGGACCGATTCGGTGCGCATGCGCCGAGCTATCCAGGCCTGGACCTGCCGGCCAGCGCGCTGCTCGATACCCTGTTGCTGCCGCTGTCTCTATTGACCGCGGCAGGCGTGGGTTTTCAGGCGAGTGGCGGGTTGTAGTGGATTGGTTAAGTCGCAGATTCCTGTGTGGGAGCGGTGCTTGCCCGCGATAAGGCTGTACGCGGTTCACTTTAGATCGCGTCCAGCCTTATCGTCGGAATGCCGCCCAGACCAAGCACCGCTCCCACAAAATCTAATCCTTACTAGCTCGTGTTTACTTCCCCAACCGCCGCAATTCATCCGACTCCACAATCCGCACCCCTGATTGCTCTTCAAGCGCCAGCCGCCACAGCGCTCTGCCCAGTGTGCACGCTTCAATCGCGCCGTATTTGCCGGGGATCAATTTGGCCAGCGGCGCTGCAAGCTGTTCCGCCAGACGCTGTTCGCTGCGGTTGCCTACCAGCAGGGAAGGTCGGGCGATGGTCAGTTGCGGCCAGTCCTGGGCAATGAGTGCCTGTTCCATCTCGCCTTTGATACGGGTATAGAAAACGCTGGATTTCGGATCGGCATTGATGGCACTGATCACCAGCAAGTGCCTTGCGCCCAGCTCCCGGGCGCGTTTGGCAAAGGCCACGACCAGATCCAGATCAACCGCTTTGAATGCCTCTTGCGAACCGGCCTGTTTGATCGTCGTACCCAGGCAGCAAAACGCGATATCGACCTGGCCACTCAAGCCGGGCAGCAGCCCGCTCAGGTCGCCAACCGGGTTTTCCAGGTGTGAATGCTCAGGCACTGGCCGACGTGTCGGTGCCAGCACGCGGCTGATGGTGGGTTCATTGAGCAGGCGATCCAGCAAGTGTTCGCCAGTGAGACCAGTAGCTCCCGCAAGCAGGATGTGTTGAGGCGTCAAGTACATAACATTCTCCCTTGATACCGACAGCTTAGTGGCTTGCAGCAGTCTTCGCTTCCTTGCGGATCATCGCGGTGTTCAGGGCGCGTTCCGCCTGGTTCTTGCGCAGCAATTGCCAGCGGGAAATCACGCCCTTGGGTGCCCAGATCTGCGGCTCAGACGCTTCGTAATTATCTGCAACCTCGCGCTCTGCGACGAACGTTTTTGCGTCGCTGAAAGCTTGTTGCAGGTCATCGGTTTCGACCAGCGCCTTGGCAAATAGTGCATCGCCAAAATAAGTGAAGTCCGCTTCTTCCGAGCAGCCAAAGGAAACCCGGTCAGCACGGGAGGCGGTCATGATCAGCGTGCGGTCGTCTTTCAACGCCGGGATGAACCCCCCGGAATAGCATGCCGAGATAACGATAACTTTGTCGCGATTCTTCAGCGGTGCCAGCGCTTCAGCCAGTTCGTCGGCGGGCAGGTCGGCCAGCTCCAGGCGTGGCTGATCCAGCACAAGTTCATGCTCGGCAGTGCCGTGGCTGGTCAGGTAAATGAACACCAGATCTTCCGGACCGCTGCGTTGTGCGAGGGTTTTCACCGCACGGCTGATGCTTTCCCGGGTGGCCAGGGGACGATCAATCATGTGGTCGCGATGGTTGACCAGCGTAATCTGCCCAAAAGCACCAAAGCGTGAGGCCAGCAAATTGTTGACGTAGTCGGCTTCTCGCAAGAACACGCTTTGTTTGCCATCACCGCCCACCACCAGGCTGAACAACTCCACCGATGGCGTGGAAGCAGGGACTGCCGACAATGATTTTTCCAGCAGTGGGCCCTGCGCCAGCAAGCCAGCTTCCAGTGCGTCGGGCAGCAACTTGCCCTTGGCGTCGCGGATCAATTGGCCGTTGGCCCACGTGCCGCTTTGGACGCTGCCCTGAATCGGAGTCAGCACGCCTTGGCCCTGATAGACGTCATCGGCGAATTGCCCAACGTAAGTCGTGCCGTCCACCAGCCTCAAGCGGCCCTGGCCGGTAAAGCGCCAGTTGGTGAATTCCCCTTGGTAGCGGCTGCCATCGGCACCGATCAGTTCGCCTTTGCCATTGAGTGCGCCTGCTCTGAACTGACCGACCCACACGTCGCCATCGCTGTTTTCATAGCGGCCGCGACCATCCAGCTGGTTGTTGCGAAAGCCCCCGACGTATTGATCGCCTTCGGCACTGGTAAAGCTGCCGTTGCCTTCCAGCTTGCCGTTGACGAATTTGCCGCTGAACTGGTTACCGCTGGCGTCGCTGCGCAGGCCTTCGCCGTTGGGCTTGCCGCGGGCAAACATGCCTTGGTACTGGCTACCGTCTTCGAGTTCGATACGGCCCAGCCCTTCGTACTGGTCGGCCTTGAAGGCGCCGCGATAAGTCAGGCCCTTCTCTTTGAGTGTGCCTTCGCCGTCGCGGCGCCCCTGTTTGAAACCGCCGACGTAAACGCCGCTGTGAGTGATCAGTGTGCCTTGACCCTCGAACAGGCCGTTGGCGAAGCCGCCCTTATAAGTGTCGCCATTGCTCGCGTGCCATTCGCCATGGCCCTGCCACAGACCGTCGTGAAACTCCCCGGCATACCAACTCCCGTTGGGGTAGTCGATACGACCCTGGCCCTGCAGCAAGCCATTGACTACGTCGCCGCGATAGCGGCCGCCGTCGGGCAGGCGCGCATCAGGCGGGGACAGCGGTTCGCCCTCTCCGCAAGCAGCGAGAAGAAAAGTCAGAGCCAAAGGAGCAAGCGCGCGCATGGTCAATCCCGAGCAAGATGATTTCAGGCGTGCAGGTGACGATCAGGGGCGTTATGTGCACAGCCGCAGGGAGTATGCCGCAGCGAGTATTAGCGATGAAACAGTCTGTTACGACTGTTTCATGTTTTGGTTGTGTTACACGAAGCACAACGACAAAGGTTCGGCGATGAATGCAGGCTTTTCCTGTCCTTCGATTTCCAGTGTGGCCGTGGCTTTGAGCAGCCATTGACCGGGTTTTTTCTCGGTGACTTCTGTCAGCGCGACTTTTAGACGAACGCGTGAATCGACTTTGACTGGCTGGATGAAGCGAACGCTGTCCAGCCCATAGTTGACCACCATTTTCAAACCTTCAGGCAGCACCAGCAGGTCCTCCATTAGTTTTGGGATCAACGATAACGACAGGAAGCCATGGGCGATGGTCCCGCCAAATGGCGTCTGCGCAGCCTTGACCGGGTCGACGTGAATAAACTGGAAATCGCCCGTGGCTTCAGCGAATAAATTAATGCGTTCCTGATCGATGGTCAGCCAATCGGAATGTCCCAATTCCTTGCCAATGTAGTCCTTAAGTTCTGCAACAGGTACGAAAGGCATGTCCACTCTCCTTGTTTCTACTGACGTTGTTGTCGCTTTTTACGTTTTATTGCGTAGGATTTTGCCTGCGCTTGCGACACCAAGATCAGCAGAGAGAGTGGGATTGGTCAAGGAAGCCTAACGTCGCGAATGCCCGTCCATAGCTGTACAAGGTGCTTATAATGGCCCCGCGAATCTGCTGGAGCGTTCTATGTTGTTAAGGGGCCTGACCTGGCTGGTGCTGTTTCAATTACTCGGCACTGCGCTGAATCATTTGTTCTTGTCCATATTGCCGGGGCCAATCATTGGCCTGGTGCTGTTGCTGGCATTCCTCATGGTGCGCGGCGAAGTCAGTGAGCCCATCAGTCTGGCTGCCAGCAGTCTGCTGCGTTACCTGCCACTTCTATTGGTGCCACCTGCAGTGGGCGTGATGGTCTACGCGGCGGCGATTGCCGAAGACTTCTGGGCGATTGTCGGTGCGCTGGTGCTGTCGCTGCTGATTTCCCTGACTTTTGCCGGATGGCTGATGCAGAAACTGATCGAGCGACAGGCCCGTGCCGGGAGGAATCATGACGTTTGATTGGCAGGGTGCCGGGATGTCGGTGATCCATCATCCATTGTTTGGTATCGCAATCACTTTGGGCGCTTATCAGCTGGCGCTGGCCGCTTATGAGAAGACTCGCCTGGTGTTTCTGCAGCCGGTGTTGATCTCCATGCTGGTGTTGATTGGCGTGCTGACCGCCTGTGGCGTGGGTTATACGGAGTACCGAAAGAGTACGGAAATCCTCAGCGTGCTGCTGGGTCCGGCGACCGTTGCTCTGGCCGTGCCCCTTTATTTGAATTTGCGTCGAATTCGTCAGTTGTTGTGGCCGACCTTAACTACGCTGGTAGTGGGCGGCGTATTCGCCACCGGGTTGTGCCTGCTGCTGGGCGTGTGGTTCGGCGCCGATCACATGATTTTGATGACCATGGCACCGAAGTCAGTCACGTCACCGATTGCCATGCTGGTGGCTGAGCAGATCGGCGGCGTTGCGGCGCTGGCTGCGGTGTTTGTGCTGATCACTGGCGTGCTTGGCGCTATATTCGGGCCAGGCTTGCTGACGCTGGCGCGTGTCGATAATCCTGCTGCGCGGGGCATGGCGCTGGGCCTGACGGCGCATGCTGTCGGAACTTCAATCGCGTTGCAGGAAGGCGAGGAGTGCGGTGCTTTCGCTGCACTGGGGATGAGTCTGATGGGGGTCGCGACGGCGTTGTTTCTGCCGCTGGCGGTATCTCTGGTTGTTTAAAGGTGCATGTATGACATTGCCGCTGTTTCCACTAAACGCTGTGCTGTTTCCGGGCTGCATTCTCGATTTGCAATTGTTCGAGGCGCGCTACCTGGACATGATCGGGCGCTGCATGAAGCAGGGCGAGGGGTTCGGTGTGGTGTGCATCACCCAGGGCAGTGAAGTTGGCGATGCTCCCAGCGGATATTCCCTGATTGGCTGTGAAGCACTGGTGCGTGATTTCCAGACGCAGGAAAACGGCCTGCTGGGGATTCGCGTCGAAGGCGGACGGCGTTTTCGCGTGTTGAGCACTGAAACCCAGCGCGATCAGTTGCTGATCGCTCAGGTGCAATGGCTGGATGAGCCTCAGGAGCGTCCACTTCAGGAGGAAGACGCTGATCTCGTGGCGCTGCTGGCAGCCCTGGCTGAACACCCGATGGTAGAGGCCCTGAACATGGGGCTCAAGGCCAATGGTCAGTGGTCGTTAGCCAACCAGTTGGCCTACCTGCTGCCGTTTACCGAAGAGGACAAGATCGAGCTGCTGGAAATCGATGACCCTGAAGATCGCCTGGACGCCATTCAGGATCTGCTCGATGAAATGCAGGGCGATATTCAGGCTTGATCCTGCTCCTTGAAACAACGCAGAAGTGGTAGGAGCCAACTTGTTGGCGAGGCGTCATACCTGTGTACGCAGGTCTATCGTCTCGCGAACAAGTTCGCTCCTACCGGGCGTGATTTCATTCTGGATCAATATCGACGACCCTGAAGATCGCCTGGACGCCATTCAGGATCTGCTCGTTGAAACGACGCAGAAGTGGTAGGAGCCAACTTGTTGGCGAGGCGTCATATCTGTGTACGCAGGTCTATCGTCTCGCGAACAAGTTCGCTCCTACCGGGCGTGCTTTCATTCTGGATCAATATCGATGACCCTGAAGATCGCCTGGATGCCATTCAGGATCTGCTCGATGAAATGCAGGGCGATATTCAGGCTTGAAAACACTGAACCTGTAGGTGCTGACGGGCACCGCGAGGTCTTAAATTGGAATGCAATTCCTGTG